>NZ_KI783301.1:2301150-2607873 GCF_000510645.1 Thermicanus aegyptius DSM 12793
TGAAAAGCATGGGCATCACGAAGGGCCCGGGGTTTTTTTAGCAAGGCTTCTAAGTAGTGATCCAATTTGGTAATGAGCCCGTTCCGTTCATAGGATCGTGGGTGCTCTGCGATCACTTGGTTTTGAGCCACGACGATCACTCGGTCTACATAAAGCTTCACCCATACCGATTGGCCTACAAAGCTACAAGGCACAGAGTATTGGTTGGTTTCAACAGTGATGAGTGAGGTTTTATTCACCTCACATGAGATGAGTTTACAGGCTTCGAACCGCCGCACCGGAAGGGGATGAAGATACTCTTTTTCTTTTTCCCATAGGTCCAACACAGTTTCTTTGGAGCGGGGGACGGTTCTTTGTTTTGATTCTCTTAAGCACCACTCTCTAAGCATTACATTGAGCTCATCCAAGGAGGTGACTTCCGGGATGGGTACGAGGGCATTTCTCCGGACATAGCCCACGGTTCCTTCGATTCTCCCTTTTTCATTTCCGGATCGTACGTTGCAAAATTCAGCTTTAAATAGATAGTGGGCTTGCAAAGAGAGAAAGGAGTCCTGTTCAAGACGATCTCTTCCTTGCAGAATCTTTTGTACGGCCGTTTTGAGATTGTCAAAGAGGCCCTCGGTAGGAACGCCTCCGAAAAATTCAAAGGCGTGAACGAAACCGTCCAGGAATGCTTCTTGTCTCTCGTGAAGGTAGGCTCGTACAAAGCGGGCTCGACTCGCAGAAAGCTCAATACAAAAGAGATAGATTCGCGTCCTCTTTCCTTGAAGGAAAATATCGGCTTCCCCCCAGTCAAATTGAAATTGTTGCCCTAACCTAAATTCTAAAGGGATATAAACTTCCTCAATCTTCTTTTTTTGCTTGGCTACGAGCTTTCGAATGTTCGATTCGGAACCTTTAAAATCATATTCTTCAACCAGCCGCCGGTAGATTCTCGCTGCGGTGTGGCGCTGTTTTCCCCATCTCCCTTGGTCTTCTTCGAGCCACTTGTCGATGATCGGGAGTACTCGTTTTGTTTCAGCGGAATATTCCTTGGTCCGATATACATTCTGTCGTTGAATGACCGTTGGAGCTGTCTGATTCGATAGGTACTTGCGGACGGTATTTCGTGAAATCCCAAGTTGTTTCGCAATTTGTCTTTGCGATAATCCTTCAACCTCCTTTAAAAATTTGATATGATGGTATTGAGCCATGGTGATCATCCTTTTCTTCTTCCCCTCTTATGTAGTTTGACTTCCGCTTTCTATCATAAGAGAGAGGATTTGATTTGGAAATGCCGTGGCTCATTTTTATTGTGATCGAACCTCGCTTTAGTGGCTCAATTTTAGATTATCAAATACAAGAGGTTCTTTTCCCAGGATTCGATTTCTCTTGGATATTTCTTTTTCCCATTTCTCTTTAAACTTCTCAAATTCATTTTCCGCCGTTTCTTTTGTTTCGGCTTGATAGATTTTCTTCATATCTTGGGCGATTTCTCCCTGATCCTTTTTCCTTGCTTTATGTAAAGTGTTTCGTACTTGATGCACTACACAGCGCTGGAGACTATTTTGGGGAAGGACTTCTTAAAGACCTCTTCTAAGCCGGCAAGCCCATCAAAGACACCAACCCATACTTCTTCTACCCCGCGTGCTCTTATATCTTGAAGCATTTCTTCCCAGCCTGTGCTGCTTTTTTTTCCACCGAATTAAAGGCCTAGGATTTCCCGGTAGCCGGAGGGTATCACGGTATAGCTGGATTGTTGATTTGGAAAAATTTTGTTATTCACGATCTTCAAGAAAATCTTTTATGGCAAATTTCAACAACAATAAAACCACCTCCTTTCCAATGATGATTAAGAAAGAAAGTGGTTAGTTAAATGAAATCATGGTTTTGTGTTGACTACTTATCATGATTTCTAATTTTCCTTTATGGTGGAGCTAAGGGGATTTGAACCCCTGACCCCCTGCGTGCGATGCAGGTGCTCTCCCGCTGAGCTATAGCCCCATGTATCCATCGCCCGGCTCTCCCCGGGCGACAGAAAAAAATATACCACGAAAGAGAAATCTAGTCAATACCATGACTTGGGGAGCTATTTGCTTTGTACTTTTTTCTTCTCCTTTAGCATACGAAATTAAAATTCATTTACGCTACATAACCCCATTTTGATCCGGTCTTACAAGTAAATCAAGACGAACTGGTATGATTTGGAATACCTTGTGGATAAAAAGAGCAGACGATCCCTTTATCCACAAAAACGGTTTGTGGATCGTTAAAGTATGAAATCACATGTGAATTAGCTCTTAGCTAGGCGCTTCTCACCAAGCTACGCATGTTCTGGGCTTCTCTCTCCTTGATTCTTCCCAGGACCATCGCCAGCATCACGCATAGCGCAAGCTCGGTTCGCATCTTCATTTTGACCATGCTTCGATGCGAAAGCTCGAATCCAAAAAACACCAAGCCAGCCGTTGACGTGCTCTACCGCCGTTCGTTTGGCATATTCTTTTTCCCATTTGCAACTGGTCCGGACTATGAGGGTAAAAATCCTGCGATCTTCCGCAAGTGAAATCCAAATTCCTTGCGCCACCGCACACTGAGCCTGCACTTTAAATTCAATGTCCATTTGCTTAGCGGGACAAAGCTTCTTGATCGAATTACGGTCTTTTTTAAAACCACCATGAACCATTTCCCGCTGTTTTCCTGTATCCGGACAGATGAAGAACACGGTCACTTTATAGTCGTAAACCACATTTTCTTTCCCTTCCAGTACAATCGTTTTGTCGTATCCTTCCACATGTTACCGGATGTCGATCACAGGCCTTACCCAATACTCATCCCATAGCTTCACGATCAGCCTCGTGTCATAAGCCCGCGGTCAAGATCCAGCGTTTCGACGTTTTTTAAGATTTACGGTTGACTTTCCTGCATCTGGTTTAGTAGTGCATGCCCTTCGGGAATAACCGATGCAGATGCTATGAGCGGGGTGCTTTAGTTTTGTTTGGGCTGCTGTGATTTTTTGAAAAAAACAAGATACTTGAGTTAACTATTTTTTTCAATCCATTTATCAAAATTCTTATACCTATCATCTGCAACCCAATCATAAACCTTGAAATATTTTGATAATTTATAAGCTTTCCCCCAATCAGACCGATTAATACCACTTATGCTCCATCCATCTAGGTCACTATATTTGACCCATTTCCCATTTTTATATTCAAGCAAATTGAGTTTTTGACCATCATTGCTAAACTCAATTGCTAGATAATCAAATGGATTAGGCCCCAGTTTTTTTGTTTTTTGATCTTTACCAGCAATAGAATTAATATGAATTCCAAGTAACAAATTCCCTTTTTCCAGACTTTTCATAATTTCATATCTCACCCAGCGTCTTGAGTATGTTTCTGAACCTATTAAGACAGCTGTAACTGATGTATTCTTTAGTTCGCTATTTATTAAGCGTTTTAATGCCAAATTACTCTCTTTCTTCGCCTCTTCCCATATAGAAGCGTCAAAATACCCTGCTCCTTCATGTTTTGTAGTTTTATGGTTTCGAACTACATTTGCGCGAAAATCAATTACATCTTGATAATGGAAGCTGAAAAACACCCGCTTTGCCATCTAGATTCTCCTCCTTATCTCATCAATTATTTTCATTATTGTATTAATAATTTCATCCGGTATTGAAGTACTGCCAAGTATTTCAAACCATGGCTTAAACACCTGTACCTCAGGATAATACTTAGGAAAGTCATTCATTACTTCTTCCCATAAAATCCTAGTTTGAAAACCAGTGACACCTACTGGAATTACATTCACTCCCATTGAATACGCTATTTCAAATTCATTTCTGACCCCTTCAGCATTAACAATTTTTCCGTCCACCCTTTTATTGCCAAAGAGAAAGATAGCTATGCCTGCTTCGGCAATCATATTCCGCCTATAAAAATCCCACAGTTCAGGCAGCGACTTACCGCCGCTTGCTTTTTGAGGAAAGGGTCTTAAAACTAAGTTGTTTTCAATTCTGCTTTTCCTTTCTGACTGTAAACAGTCAAGTGCACCATTAATCACATAGCTTCCTACTCCTAGACCAAATCCAGAAATTACTCTATAATCTCTTTTAACCAGTTCATTACTCAAGCCATGCAAAAGTTCTTTTGCAGTATCCTCAGACATTGCGCCGTAATCTTCAGCACTTCCAGATATAAAGACACTATTCTTTCTAAAGGATTTCTCAATCATTTTTAGAATGCTGGTTATTTCTTGGTATTCATCTACTAAAATGGTATTAATTGAGAACCTTTTTAAATCGTTGATCTGTAATTCCTGTTTTATCTTTGCATAATCATAATCCTCTTTATTGCCAAATTCTGATTCTACAATTCTTCTCAGGAAACAATAGTGCGGACGTTGATTCCCTTCGAGCCTTATTCTTATACGACTAAGGATATAGTTCAAGTTTGGATCATTGAAACTGAAACCTATAAACAAGAATGTTTTTGATACCAAGTCGCCTTGCAAGGCAGTAGTAAACAACGAGTGCGTCAGCTCATACTTTTCATAATCATCCCGTGTTATAACTGCCTTATGAACTTGACTTACATCCCCATGCATTTTATAAACAACTGCATCTCTGTCACTTAATGTTAGCGCAAGATTTTCCGGTTCAATTTTCACATCAGGTTTTTTACCAATATCCCTGAGCGCAGTTTCAATTAAAGTGTCGTAATTAGATGTCCAATATGTCGTAATAGGTAATCTGGCTAAAATCCTATGATTCTCAGTAATGGATGCACGCCTTTGAAATTCGTCGGTGATAATTTGGTTAAGCTTACCTCTTCCACCATTTTCATTACTGTAGTACTGAGCAAGAGATACCAGGTCATGTTGTTCTCTTTCTACTTTTAAACGAAGCTCTTCAGCAACGCTCCTAAGCAGTTCTGTCCAATTCACATATCCCGCTCCGCTGGAAAGCCCAGCCCCTGCAAAAATGGCCGCATTATTTTCCTTTAATGCCTTAGAAAAATCGTCAATAAAACCTTTCAGATTCTGCAAATCTATTCACCCCTTCCTTTATACCTTTAATCCTGCGGAAAGAACATTAAGGGCTCTTTAGATATCGTATTTAATACCCTCACAATCATATATTCTCCCTTTCCTCCGCTACTTTTGGCAATTCTTCTTTAACAAGCTGGTACTGATACCTAACCCTTGAACTCTCGTTTTGGCACATGAGCTTAGCCTGCTCCATTACTATTTCTACAGCTTTAGGTGTTTTGTCCGGCGGATAACCATAGTGCTTAAGCAGTCTCTTTATAATCATCTTCATTTTGGCTTGCACGCTGGCACGAATAGACCAGTCAATGCTGAGATTTTTACGTATTGCCTCAGTCAAATCCCTTGCTATCTGCTTGAGGATATCGTCGCCCATTACCTCTTTGGCTGACTCGTTTTCGGCCAGGGCATCGTAAAACGCCAGCTCATCTTCAGTAAGACCGGTATTTTCTCCACGTTTATGCGCTTCATTGATTTCTTTGGCAAGCTGGATAAGTTCCAAAATAATCTGCGTGGTTTCAATGGTGCGGTTCTGGTACTTCCTGATCGCATTCTCCAAAAGCTCCGAGAACTTCCTGGACTGAACGAGATTTCGCCTGGAAAAAGTCTTAATCTTGCCTTTAAGCAATCTGTTAAGGAGCTCAACGGCAAGGTTGCGCTGTTTCATGTTGCGCACTTCCTCCAGGAACTCGTCGGACAGTATTGCGATATTAGGTTTATTAAGCCCAACGGCATCCAAAACATCGATAACCTCATTGCTGGCAATAGATTTGGATATAAGCTGGTTAAGCTGGGCTTCAATCTCCGCAGCAGTTTTCTTTTTGGAATTTTCGGGTATGAGCTTGATGATCCCCGATTTAACTGCTTTATGGAAACCTACCTCAAGGTTTAATTTCTCAGCGGTATCGGTAGTAGCACAAAGCGAGTAAGCCTTAGAAAGTTCGCCGACCAGCTTAAGATATTCATTTTTACCTTCCTCACGCAGCCCGATGATGTAGTCAATGGTTTCAACAATGGCGGCCATTCTGTCGGAAGCTGAACCGGTAAAGAATTTCTGATAATCATGGCCATGGAGCAATTCCTTAATTAATTCATACTTCTCAAGAAGTACTGCTGCTGCCAGTTCAGTATCAACACCGGTCTTTTCCCTGTCGCTCTCGGTATAATCATTAAGAGCATTCTTCAGGTTTTCGGCAATGCCGATATAATCTACGATCAAGCCGCCCTGCTTCTCCCTAAATACCCGGTTAACGCGGGCGATGGCCTGCATTAGGTTATGTCCTTGCATGGGTTTGTCAATATACATGGTGTGCATACTGGGAACATCAAAACCGGTCAGCCACATGTCACGTACAATGACTAACTTCAGCTCGTCCTTGTTATCCTTCATGCGCTTGGCGATCCGGTCCCGGGTAGCCTTTGTGCCGATGAAAGGCTGCCATTCCTTAGGATCAGAAGAACTTCCGGTAATAACCACCTTAATAACGCCTTTTTCCACATCGTCAGAGTGCCATTCCGGGCGCAGTTCTACGATCGCTTTATAAAGGTCAATGGCAATCCTTCGGGACATGGTTACGATCATACCTTTGCCCACTTCTGTTTCCTGAGCTGCGAGACGCTTTTCAAAATGCTCCACAATATCTTTGGCAATCGCTTTAACACGCTGCTCGGCACCAACAATAGCCTCAAGCCTTGACCATTTTGACTTGAGCTTTTCTTTTTGGGTATACTCCTGGTACTCAGTGATCTCTTCGTATTCGCTGTCAATAATGGGCTTGAGTTCATCCGGCAGCTCCAGCTTCGCAATCCGGCTTTCGTAGAAAATGCGTACTGTCGTTCCATCCTCAACTGCCCTGGTCATATCATAGATATCGATATAGTCGCCAAAGACCGCCCTGGTGTCCTTGTCCGCAAGTGATATCGGCGTTCCGGTAAAGCCGATATAAGATGCTTTAGGAAGGGCATCACGCATATATTTGGCATAACCATATTTGACCTCAGCTTCAGTATCACCCTTAACAATTTCCGCTCCGAATCCGTACTGGCTTCGATGAGCTTCATCAGCAATAACAATTACGTTTTCCCGGTCTGTAAGGACAGGTAGGCTGTCCCCTTTTTCTTCAGGAGCAAATTTTTGTATGGTCGTGAAGATTATGCCTCCCGATTCCCTCGCAAGGAGTCTGCGGAGATCTGCTCTATCCTGAGCCTGTACGGGTTCCTGGCGTAATAAGTCTTTTGATTTGGCAAATGTGGAAAATAACTGATCGTCAAGGTCGTTACGGTCGGTAATCACTACGATTGTCGGGTTATTAAGTTCTTTCGCAAGAACAAGTTTGCCCACATAGAAAACCATAGAAAGACTTTTGCCGCTGCCCTGGGTATGCCAAACCACGCCGGCTTTGCGATCCCCCTCAGTGATTGCGGCTCTTATCGTGCTTTCAACTGCCTTATTGACAGCATGATATTGATGGTAGCCTGCCAGAATTTTGTAAGTATCTTTTCCATCAGTCTGGAACAATATAAAACTCTTAATAATATCAAGCAGGCGTTCCTTTTCAAACATTCCTTTGATTAAGACCTCAAGCTGTGGGCGTCCTACAGGTGCAACCTCGTCCCCATCAATCGTACGCCACATCATGAACCTGTCTTCATTGGCCGTTATTGTGCCTGCCCTGGCATTTACCCCATCAGATATAACCACAAAGGAATTATAGGTAAAGAGAGACGGGATCGTGCTTATATAGTTTTGGATCTGATTAAAGGCATCGGTTATTTCAACGTCTTCATTGGCCAGGTTTTTAAGCTCGATGACAACAAGGGGTATGCCGTTGACAAATACCACCACATCAGGACGCTTTTCAATCCTGTTCTCAATCACAGTAAATTGGTTAACAGCCAAAAAATCATTATTCTCTATTTTCTCGAAGTCAAAAACCTTGACCTGCTTGCTGACTATTCTGCCATTACTGGCCCTGAATGTAGCATTCACCCCATCGGTGACCATCTTCTGAAAAAGACGGTTGTTGTCTATTAATGCAGGATTAAGCGGCACAAGAATTTGATGCAGGGCGTCGTCCAGAGCCTCCTGGGGCAAATCCGGGTTTATACGCTTTAAGGCGTCCCTCAAACGTTCCTCCAGGATTACCTCGGAATAATCGGAGCGTTCAGGATAATCTCCACCGGGCGAAAAGTCAGGAGCAAAGGCAATTTCGTAGCCCAGTTCCTCGAACCATTCCAAGGCCGCCTGCTCCAGTTCATCCTCATATATATTATGGTTTGGCATAAGGCATCCTCCTCTCTATCGCATACATCTTATACAACCTCCTCCACCGGTACTCTTATCTCACCGCTCATTAGCTTAGGTAGCAGGGTGTCGCGAAGTGATTTTAGAACCCTTGTGGATTGAAAATTATTAAATAATTCTTCATCTATTGGTTCAATAAAATCATTAAAAATGTCAATTATATCCACATCACTTGGAACAACAACTTTTACTCTTTCAATTCCTGATTTATTAATTGCATCAAAGATTGATCCATTACTTGCATCGTGAAATTGTTTAGTAATTGTCTTTAGCCAATAATACAGAATATTGTTTTTATGATGCTTAAGTCTTAATGCTGAAACACCTCTACCTATACAACATTCCTTATATGCAACGTTAATTTGCCCGACAGGTGCTCTAACACTTAATAAAACATCTCCAGGTTTAGCAATCTTATTTGGTTTGCTACAATACATAGACTCCTCTGGATATTTTAACCCAAAATCTTTAACACCTTGGTAAAAGACCATACCAACACCCACAGAATTATACGTATCAGAAGATGGAGATTGACCCATATTTATATGACATATATCTCCTAAAGTTTTAACTCTCCACCCTTTTGGTATTAGCCCTAGTTCGCCTTCCTCAAACTCCCCGTCCTTAAACGGCTCAAAATCCACAAACCAAGACTTAAAGAGTGCATGCGCCATTTCTTCAAGGGTTTTGTTGATTTTGTTATTAAGCTCGATCATGTCGTCAAGGGCAGACAGTGTAGCGGCGATTGCCTTTTGTTCGGGGAGTGGAGGAAGACGTACTGGATATTTCATAATTGCACCTTTATCCCCTCGTGGCATTTTCGTCCCTTTTGACCCTGCCATTACGTAATCAAAAAATACATCATTACTTAAACAACTCAACTTTCGCACCCCGGAATTACGAATAAACGCTTGATATAACCGGGCAATTCGCTAATCCACTTCTGTAATTGACATAGCAGAGCGGTGCTTTCCTTCGGTTGATTCTTGAGCAACTCTTGAACAAAAGCCATTAACTGACGTAATGCCGTTTTTAAGTCTATATTCGTTACTTCATCAGCAAAAAGATAAAACATCCCTCCGAAGGATCGCTCATCTGTATTTTGCCTTCGTTCCCACTCAAGAACGAGATAACGGGAAAAAACAATGGTTGTATGGCTTATCATCAGGTCAAAAGAGCGGCCTTGGAATTCAGAACCTAATTTCAAATACGATTTTGCCATTTTAAAGAAAGTCTCAATGCTCCAGCGCATGCCATAAATCCTTACGATTTCAGCATTCTCTAGGGAGAGGTCTGTTGTCAAAATCGCGAGCCATTCTCTCCGGTTGTTCCGATTCTGGACGAAGACGATCTTAAGCGATAAGCCTTGAGGCGTCTTAACCATAACAGAGCCTTGAATCTCTGCTTTTGGATTTTTAGGAATCATCTCAAAAAGTTCATGCAAACCTACTTTCTTCCCTTTGAATATATACCGCTGTTTAAGCGCTTTAACCATTCCAATGACGTGAAGACCTTTGCTCATGATCTCCTGAAGAAGAGGTTCGTGGGTAAACCAACTGTCCATGAGTACGTAGTCCGCTGTAAATCCGGCTTTGAGTGCTCGGTCAAGCATTTGTATAGCCGCATCCGGTTTGTGCATCACGGCTTCTTTCCGCCGCTTATAGCCACTGGAGCGCTTGTCTAAGTCCTCACGCATTTCCATAAGGCGGTTTGAAGCTTTTGCAGAACTCATCAAGGTAAAATCGATCGGCGCAAAACTATACCCATCAGACCAGCCCAGCGTTAATAGGTTATATCCCCGAACGAAATGTCCCGAAACATGATCAAAGACTTTTGCCAACAGTTCTACCTTTTTGCTCCGTTCCCGGCGCAAGACAGAGTCATCGATGATAAAAACGCGGATGCGATGGGAGGAGATGAGTTTCTCAAAGCCAGATACAATCCTAAGACTTAAGGATTGCAAAAAGCGTCTCCAGTTAAAACGGGTTTCATTAAGGAATCGATAAACCACATCTTTTCCGGGGAGAGATTCCGTTCTCCCGCTTCCTAGTAACCGAAATAGATTGCGTCCTTGGAAGACCAGCAGAAAGATGATTTGAAAAACAGCAAAACTGGAAATGCCAGAGGCCTTGCGGATACCGGCCTTTCGCAAAAGTTCGCCCACTTTAAGATGTGAAAAAACAGAGGAAAGTTGCTGCTTATACTGTTCAGACGGAGAGTTGTGTAGTAACATATTGCTATGCACCTTTCTGTTTGGAATGATGGTCAGTTCGTTACTTCCATTTTACCAAATTGGAAAGGTGCTTTTCTGTCAAGAGATAAATTTTTTAGCTTAAAATGAAGTCGTTGTCTGGGTTTTACCTAATTTACGCACTGCGAAAGTTGAGTTAAACAATAAAATAAAAATTTACTGTCTAATGCTTTTGAATCTTTTATGTCAAAAACCAAAACATCATTAGAACATCCCCCATCTCTATCTGCATACCATATTTTTCTAAAATATGGTCGGATATTAGAAACTAATACATTACCAGCAGAGTATTTAGTAACCGAACCAACTGTTGGCAATCCACTTGATTTTGTTACACCGCTCTTATTTGGAAGCATATTTTCGGTTGAAATATAATTATCTTCGCTAACTTCGCTTACACTAACTTTGGCTGAAGCATATTTACACACATCCCCAAGCCTTACCTCTTTCCACTCACTAAAACTCATAACCAATCGCCCCCAGTCTTTTGCGGATTTCTTCCTCCAGAGACTTGCGCTTTGCAAACATCTCGGCAAGTTCACCGGTAAGCCTTGTCATTTTTTCATCAAAAGGCTCCCCGTCATCAACCCGCTCTTCAATGCCCACATACCTGCCGGGAGTGAGGATATACTCATGGGAGCGCACTTCTTCTAAGGTGGCAGACTTGCAGAAGCCTTTAATGTCTTCGTAACCTTCACCCTTTTTCCATTTGTGGTAGGTATCGGCGATATATTTTATCTCTGTCTCATAATCAAGTTCCCTGTGCTTACGGTCAACCATCGTGCCCATCTTGCGGGCATCAATAAAGAGGATTTCATTGCTGCGATCCCGACCTGCGGATTTCTTATTCCTGGTTAAAAACCACAGGCTGGCAGGAATGGTTACGTTATAGAAGAGGTTGGGTGGAAGAGTAATAATGCAGTCCACCAGCTTGTCTTCGATAATATTCTTCCTTATCTCGGCTTCACTGGTTGTATTGGTAGACAAAGCGCCGTTTGCCATAACAAAGCCCGCCACGCCGTTTGGCGAAAGCTTGGAAATAATATGCTGTATCCAGGCATAGTTGGCGTTTCCCGCAGGGGGTGTACCATACTTCCAGCGGACATCATCGGCAAGCCTGTTAGCTCCCCAATCCTTGATATTAAAGGGTGGATTGGCAAGGATATAATCCGCCTTTAGTTTCTTATGGAGATCATTGGAAAAGGTATCCGCATCCCGCTCGCCAAGGTTTCCGTCGATACCCCTGATCGCAAGGTTCATTTTGCAAAGCCGCCAGGTGGTCGCTGTGTATTCCTGTCCAAAGATATGGATGTCGTCCTTTCTGCCGCTGTGTTCTTCAACGAACCTCTGGCTCTGCACAAACATGCCGCCGGACCCGCAGCATGGGTCATAAATCCTTCCTTTATATGGTTCAATCATTTCAACAAGCAGTTTTACAATAGATGGCGGGGTGTAAAATTCTCCTTCCGACGAACCGAACTTCCCAAGGAAGTATTCGTAAACCCTGCCGAGCACATCTTTTGCTCTTGCCTCTTTATCACCAACCTTAAAGGAAAACAGGTCGATTAGCTCACCAAGCTTTGTTTTATCTATTTCCGGGCGTGCATAATTTTTCGGCAGCACCCCTTTAAGGGAGGCGTTTAACTTTTCAATAGCTATCATTGCTTCATCGATAATCTGTCCGATAGTAGGTTGCTTGGCATTGGCTTTTATATACTCCCAACGGGCTTCCTTCGGTACGAAAAAAACATTTTCTTCGGTATAAGCATCTATATCTTCCTCAAATCCTTCGCCCTCTGCAACCAGCTCGTTATATCTCTCCTCAAAAGCATCGGAGATGTATTTAAGGAAAATAAGTCCCAGTACTACATGCTTGTATTCCGAAGCCTCAATGTTACCGCGCAGTTTATCCGCCATTTCCCATAGATTATTTTCAAACCCTAAATTTACTGTTGCCATTTTTTATCCTCCATCTTAAATCGCAATTGTGTTGATCTTATTTCTTGGTATGATTATTGGCTCGCCTATTGTCATAGTACCATAAACCCTGAAACCTTTACGGTCCGAAAGCTTAACCGTTATTGTTTGACTAGATTTAGAATGGATATCAATACTGCTTGTAACCTGTTGTTTATCTAATAAGCATACTTCACTATTGTTTAGCTGTTTTTCTTTGCCACATATGAGCGCAACCATAAAATTATCATCTTTATACGAGCACAACTCTTTTAGATTGTTTTGTGTAAAATTAAAGATCCATGTATTCCCTTCTGTTTTCCTTGGCTCTGGTTTAGATCGATATTTTATATATAAGATCAGCTCACTATTTTTTTCCTTTAAAAGCTTATAAACTGCTTTGCTATCATTCGAATTTGTTTCTACTAGAGTTGACTGCATCGGTACATCTTTTCTTAATAATCTAGTTATAACTCCACCATGCATAAACTCAAATTCTTTAATCGCCATATTTGTATCCCCTTTCTTATAATAGTCTCTCATAGATTTTTTCTTTTTCAGCAGCAAAGCGTTCCTCAGCCTTACGGATAGTTTCTCGATACAAGGTGCTTTCAGCTTCATAATGAGTTACCAGCTCTTTCTGCTCTTCAATATCTAGCAAAGGTATTTCCATTTCCATAATGTCAGTATGATTTATATTTACAATAGTGGTCCCTCGTTGAAAGCTTTTTATAAGTGCTATTCCGACAGGACTCTCAAGGAATATCTTAAGGTAGTTGCTTAAGACCCTATTATTGGGTCTAATAACGATAACATTGGCCGAGGCGATAACGATATTTTTTTGTTTACGGTATACACCCGTTTTAATTGCCGACCCCCTGCAAGATAAGACTATGTCGCCGTCTATCAGCTCATATCTTTTAATTTTTCGTTCTTCTTCATCAATACTGTCCATATTGGAATAATCAATGCCGGTATCGGTAATGTTTGATATATTCAGCACCAGGATTTTCCCAGGCTTAATATCTTTTTTGAGGATTGATTTTCCCCTAAAAACCTCTGCAACTTCGTGAAGTTTAACTCTTTCTATAGTTGATGTCTTATACTTTCTGATATGCTCGTCATCATCCTCGAGGATAAGTTCAATTCTCCAATCCTCTTGAGCGGCAAAATCTTTGCTTCCTACTACCTTCACTTTGTCGACATAAAGACCATTATCATAACCTAAATATCCTACGCTCACATTTTCCTTTTTTACAGCACCTATCTTAAGCAGATAAGTTTTGATAGAAGTGTGCGGCTTAAAAGTACCTTCGGGAAGACTGTAAATACCCTCCAATTGATAGTGGGTCATGATATGCTCACGCAGCTTTGCTTCAGAACCACTTGCAAATGCAATCTTAACAGGAAGCACAGTCACCAGCGTCCCTCTGTCGGACAAGTACCTAAGTAAATTTTGCGTCGCTACAACATCCGGTCTTGAGGAGATAAATTTATGGTTAACGGCTTCAATCTTGCCACCAAAATCAGGCAGCGCATAGATAAAGTCAAAACGGGCGTCAACAAGCAGCTCCTGATATATCGACTGATTAAGAATAGTGACGTTGTCATAGTCTTCAAAACCAAGCTTAAGCAGCATAAACATAAGTACATTGGATGTGGTAAAGGTTATATTACTTGACTGATGCTTCTCCACCAAACCTTTAAGACCTGACAGGCTTTTTTCTGCTTCGGCAATAAGTATTGACTGTGATCTTGCTTCATCTATCAGGCTACTGATGTATTCCGTCAAATAAGCCGGAGAGAATATCTGTCCGAAGCGGTCGTTTTGGTATAGTTTAAGCGTATACTCTATAAGGTCAATTCCTTCTGCAACCTTATAAATTGTAGAAAAGAAATCCCTGTCGCCTGGAAAATATCCCAGGATTGTGCTTTCAGTAGATTGCTTCATTAATTCGAAAAGCTGCTCTCCATCCTGCAGAGGTTTTTCCTGTGATTTCACCGCTCGCGCTGTAAGTTTGACGCGTAACATCTCGTTCAATAATTGCTCTCGGGAGGTAATACCACGTACAGCAAATGAATTAATAAAAAGATTTATTGATGGGTTCACCATTTTCCTCCTTTCTATCCATATGTGTAAATTCTTTCATCGATGGTATTGTAACATAAATACTTTAGTATGTCTATACTAAAATTTTTTCTTTGTTGTACGTTTATGATATTGTCATTATGTAACCTGTCTGTGAAAATGTCACTATGGGACAGGAGAGAATTGTTTTGACAAAAGAAGAGTTGATCGGAACGGGAGAAACGATTTCTTACAAAGGAAAAACCTACAAGATTAACACCACGAAACAGAGGCAAACGATCCCTCCCAAAACACGGGTCGAAATCCGCCAGACATTGGACGGCAAGCTATTTGTCTGGTACAAGGAGTTATCCCTTGCAGGAAACATCCAAACCACAACGTCAGACGGCTCCCCAAAAAGAAAAGGCGAGCCATGCGAGGAGCCCTCACAAGCCCGCTGCCAATCATCCTTGGCGAGAATACAACAAACCTAAAAAAAGGGTGCCACAACGGACTTCATTTGGCTATAGCGGTTAAGGAATACCGCTAAAATTCCTTTCACCCCTTATTCGCCTTCTATCCCTGGACCGCGAATGAATCAAGGGTGAGCGAAGCGAAGGCTTTGGGCCTTTACCCTTGATGAAATGAGCGGACCAGGCCACAATAAAAACAGAGGGTGAAAGGATAAACCATAATCGATGTGACAAATTCACTGACGCGTTACTATGACATTTTCACTGACGCTTGACATACCATGACTTGGGCTACCGCATCCACTATGCACCATCTATTCATCTCCATCCTCACGGAGAAGATCCGCAAACAGGGCGGCTACGAATTGCTCTGCGTCGAAGGGGCGAAGATCCTCCATCTTTTCTCCCAAGCCCACCAGCTTCACGGGGATCCCCAGTTCATTGCGGATGGCGATGACAATCCCTCCTTTAGCCGTCCCATCCAACTTGGTGAGCACAATCCCTGTGACTTTGGCCACCTCTTCGAAAGTCCTGGCCTGAGAGAGGGCATTTTGCCCGGTGGTCGCATCTAGAACGAGGAGAACTTCATGGGGGCCTTCAGGGATCTCCCGTTGGATCACCCGGTAAATTTTGTTCAATTCATTCATCAGGTTGGTTTTATTTTGCAGCCTTCCCGCAGTATCGCAAAGAAGAATATCGAAGCCCTCCTGCTTCGCCCTTTCGATAGCGTCAAAGATGACAGCGGCCGGGTCGCTCCCTGCTTCCTTCTTCACGACGGGAACCCCTGCCCTCACGCTCCAGGCCTCTAATTGTTCAATGGCTCCTGCCCGGAAGGTATCCCCCGCGGCCAGCATCACTCTCTTTCCTTCAGAGCGGAAACGATGAGCCATTTTCCCAATGGTGGTCGTCTTCCCTACTCCATTTACACCGACGAAGAGATAAACCGTAAGCCCATCCGGGTTTACCTTCAACTCCTCTTCTCCTTCTTCCATCCGAAGAAGGCCTACCAACAATTCGGCCAAAAGAGGTCTTAAATCCCCTCCATCTTCGATCTTCCGCGCCTTTACCTCTTGCCGCAAGCGGTTGGTTAACTCCATCACCGTCTTTACCCCTACGTCGGCCGCAATCAGGATCTCCTCGAGTTCTTCATAAAACTCTTCATCAATCTTCCGGGTTCGACGGACCAGCTGTTCAATCCGCCCCACCATCGCCGAACGGGTTTTGCTCAATCCTTCCGTGAAACTCTTGGTAATGGTATCAGTCGTTTTGGTAAAGGTTTCTTTTAACTTTTTAAAGAAGCTCACGCAGGTCATTCCCTTCCTCTAAATTCTCTCCTTTAACCCTACGTTCTACGACGCCTTCCCTTCTCCTTCCTTTACAACCTCCTCTAATTTAACGGAGACCATCTTGCTGACCCCTGAACCCTCCATCGTTACCCCGTAGAGGACATCCGCCTCTTCCATCGTTCCCTTCCGGTGGGTAATGACGATAAACTGAGTCTGGTCGCTAAAATCCTTGAGATACTTCGCGAAACGGGAGACGTTCGCCTCATCCAAGGCTGCCTCCACTTCATCCAGAACGCAAAAGGGGACGGGACGGACCCGTAAGATGGCAAAGAGAAGGGCGATGGCCGTTAAGGCCCGCTCCCCACCGGATAGGAGAGAGAGATTTTGCAATTTCTTCCCAGGGGGTTGCGCCATAATCTCAACTCCGGTTTCCAAAGGGTGATCAGGTGACGTGAGAAGTAGGTCCGCCCTTCCCCCGCCAAAAAGCTCGCTAAAGGCTCGCCGAAATTCCCCTTGAATTAACGTAAACGCATCTTCAAACCTCTTCGTCATCTCCTCTTCCATTTCCCGGATCACCTGATAGAGCGTCTCCTTTGCCTTCTTCAGATCTTCGCTCTGGTTCGTCAGGAAGGAATACCGTTCCGAGATCCGCTCATATTCTTCGATGGCTCCAAGGTTTACATCCCCTAGTTGGGCAATCTCCCGTTTAAGGTGAAGGATATCTTGGCGAATGAGATACGTCTCTTCTTCCGGGGGCAGGGTGAAGAATTCTTTGGCCGCTTCGTAGGTAAGGTTATATTCATCCCTCAATTTTTCCAGGAGATTATCCAGTTCGATTTCAAAACGATTTTCCTTCACCTCTTCCTGGTGTAAACTCTCCTGAATGCCCTTCACCTTGCGGCGAAGTTCCTTCCCTTCACTCTCCAACTTTTCGAGGGAAAGGGTAATTTCTTGACGAATTTTGCGCTTCTCCTCCAAAAGGGACTGAAGCTCTTCCCTTTTCAAACGGAGTTCTTCCAAATGTTTTAATAAAATTCCTTCATTGAAACGATGCTCCTCTTCTTTTTCTTCCAGGAGTTTCCTTTCTTCCTCCTTCCTGGTTTTTTCCTCTTCGGTGCGCCGGATCTCGTCGGTTACGCTCGTTTCATTTTCCTTCCAGGATAAAAGTTCCTGCCTTTTCTCCGCTAAGGCTACCTTCAAACGGGTCATTTCCTGGGAAAGTTCCTCTTTAGAATTTTCCTGATCCCGTTTCGCCTGTTCCGCTTCTTCGATCCTCTTCTTCTTTTCGTTCTCCTCTGCCTTAAGACCGGAAAGTTTAAGGAAAAGCTCTTCTCCCTTTGCCTGAAGTTCCTCTTCCTCCTTCAGCAGCAATTCCCATTCCCCTTGCCAATAGAGGAGGCTCGATTCCATATTGCGATATTCCGCCATAAGACGGGCAAGTTCTGTTTTGTGTTTTTGCAAAGAAGCCGTGTGCTGTTCCAACAGGGAGCCCTTCTTGTCGATTTCCAACTGGAGCTGCCTTATCGTCTCTTGCAGATTCGTACGTTCCTCCCGTATTTTCCGCCCTTTTGCGGTCAAGAGCTCCAGTTCTTTCTCCGCTTCCTCGATCGCCCGCTCTCTTCCCAAGAGGGAATTCCCTTTTTGCTTCAGGCTGCCGCCCGTCATCGATCCTCCAGGATTTACCACATCTCCTTCCAAGGTGACGATTCGGTAGCGGTAACCAAAGAGGCGGGCCACTTCATTGGCCTTCTCCAGGTCTTTCACAAGAATCACATTTCCTAATAAGTTTTCTATCACCGAACGATAACGGGCTTCGAAGCGGATGAGGTTGGAGGCAATACCGACCACCCCTCGGTCATTCAGGAGTTTCCTTTCTTCTTCCGGGGAAAGCTTCCTTCCCTTGATCACGTCGAGGGGGAGAAAGGTAGCTCGCCCTAATTGGCGCTTTTTTAAATACGAGATCGCCTTTCTGCCGGACTCTTCATCCTCCACCACCACATACTGAAGGGCATTTCCTAAAGCAATTTCGATGGCCGTTTCCAATTCTTTCGGTACCTCAATCAGTTCCAGCACCGCGCCATGAATGCCGGACAAGCTTTTTCCCCGGGCCAGGAGGATCTCTTTTACCCCGTGATGAAAACCGCTATAGTCGGCCTGCAACTCCTTTAACACTTCCAGGCGGGAGGAGAGCTGGTCTTGGCTTTGTTCTATCCGGCGAAGAAGAGGGAGAAACTCTTCCTCCTTCCTCTTCCATTCGATGAAGGAGGCGTTCAACTCATGAATCTCCCCTTGAAGACGTCGGATTGTCGTTTCATGTTCCTCTTCCTCTTGTTTGAGAGTGGCGATTCTTTCCTCGATCTCCTTTTTCCCTTTTTCCCCCTTCTCGATTTCCTGACCGATTCGCTCTTTCTTGTGATGGAGCTGCTCCTGTTGATGGGAGAGATTCTTTTCCTCATTGCGGGCCGCTGCCATTTGACTTAAGATCTCGATGTATTCATTTTTCATCTGTTCCAGGGATTTCATCCCTGCCAGGGTGAGGTTTCTTAATCTTGCTTCCGCCTGGGAAAGGGAATTTTCCAGCTCCTCATTCTCCCTCTGTAGACGGGCCACTTCGGCGGAGATTTTCTCTTTTTTCTCCAGCAGTTCTTCTCTTTTCCTCAGCAGCCGTTCCTCTTCTTTCAAAAGAGCGGCTTTGCTCCCTGCTGTGTTTTCTCTCCGTTCCCCGGTGAGACGAAGCTCTCCATCCAGTTTTTCCACCTGTTCCACCGTTTGGATCAAATCCTCATGGCTCTTCTCCAGCTCTTGATCCAATTGGGCGACTTGCCAGCGTTTCGCCTCGATCTCCGCATCCCATTTGCTTAATTGGGCGGAAAGCTGTTGCTCCTTTTCCCTTAGTTCCTCTATTGCCGCTTTACTTTCTTCCCAGCGGGCATAGGTCTCCTCAATGGTATAGAGATAGATGCCCACCTCTTTCTCTCTAAGCTTCTCTCTTAAGTCTTTATATTTTTTTGCCCGATCGGACTGTTCCTTTAGAGGAGCCACCTGCCCCTCGATTTCTTGCAAGATGTCGGAAACCCTGAGGAGAACCGCTTCCGTCTCCTCCAGCTTCCGTTCAGCCTCTTTTTTCCTCACCTTATATTTTACGATGCCTGCCGCCTCTTCAAAGATTCCCCGCCGGTCTTCTGCCTTCGTGGAGAGGATCTCCTCGATCTTTCCCTGGCCGATGATGGAATAAGCTTCCCTGCCAAGCCCCGTATCCATAAACAATTCTACGATATCTTTAAGACGGCAAGGCGCTTTGTTAATAAAAAATTCACTCTCCCCTGTTCGGTATAAGCGGCGGGTCACAGTCACTTCCGAATAATCCACCGGAAGCTTGTGGCTGGTATTATCTAACGTGAGGGAAACCTCGCTAAAATTAACGCCTTTCCGGGTATCGCTGCCTGCGAAGATGATATCCTCCATCTTGATTCCCCGAAGAGATTTGGCGCTCTGTTCTCCTAAAACCCAGCGGATTGCGTCGGCTATGTTGCTCTTCCCGCTCCCATTGGGCCCTACCACCGCCGTAATTCCCGGAACGAACTCCAACTCGGTCCGGTCGGCAAAGGATTTAAAGCCATATAAGTCGAGACGCTTTAAATACACCGGCTTGTCCTCCCATTGTAAACTCTCCTTTTATCATAATAGGGTTGTGGGAATCCCACAACCCTACTTTTCCTATAGAACTCCGAGGAGATGCAAGGCTTCCTCTGCCGCATGCTGCTCCGCCTCTTTTTTGGAGCGCCCCTTCCCCGTACCGAGCAAGCGGTTGTTCAGATAGACTTCCGAAACGAACTCACGGTTATGGGCAGGACCCTTTACCTGGGTGATTTCATAATGAAGTTCCCAGGAACTCTTCTGTTGAATCCACTCCTGCAACATGCTCTTATAATCCACCATGACCGTGAATTCACCCCGTTCAATTTTCGGGATGATATAGTTCTCCAAAAACCGTTCCACCGCATGAAGACCCTGATCCAAATAAAGGGCACCGATGAAGGCTTCAAACACATCGGCAAGGAGAGCAGGCCGGCTCCTGCCTCCTGCCAACTCTTCGCCTTTCCCCAGGAGGATATAATCTCCAAATCCGAGGGAATCGGCGTAGGAGACAAGGGACGGTTCACATACGATAGAAGCCCTGAGCTTGGTCATCTCTCCCTCCGACATGGGTGGAGTTCTTCTGTAAAGATAATGGGATATGGTAAGTTCTAAAACGGCATCTCCCAAAAACTCTAAACGCTCGTTATCCTCATCAACACGCCGATGATGTTCGTTACTATAGGATGCGTGAGTAAAGGCTAGACGAAGTAATCCTTCATCCCGAAAGGCGATTCCAAGCCGCTCCTGCAGTCTCTTAAAATCCAACCGATACTTCACCCCCAGATCGCCCTTCTCTTTTTATTCATGAAATTTTCTAAGGAGAATCGAGGCATTATGTCCGCCAAACCCAAGAGAATTGGAAAGGGCAATCTCCACCTTCGCCTTTCTTGCTTTGTTAGGAACATAATCTAAATCACAATCCGGGTCCGGATTCTCGTAATTGATGGTGGGGGGGATGATTCCGTTCTGGATGGCAAGCGCTGTGGCGATCGCCTCCACCCCGCCCGCGGCGCCCAGCATATGGCCGGTCATCGATTTGGTAGAACTTACGGCAAGGCGATAGGCATGATCCCCAAAGACCCGCTTAATGGCCATCGTCTCAAATTTATCGTTGTAATCGGTAGAGGTGCCATGGGCATTAATGTAATCGATCTCTTCCGGCTTTACGCCTGCGTCAAGGATCGCTTCCCTCATAGCCCGGGCTGCCCCTTCTCCTTCCGGATCCGGCGCGGTTAAGTGGTAAGCGTCTCCGCTCATGCCATACCCGGCTACTTCGGCAATAATAGGAGCACCGCGTCTCTTCGCATGCTCCAATTCCTCCAAGATGACGATCCCTGCCCCTTCCGCCATGACAAAGCCATCCCGATCCCGGTCAAAAGGGCGGCTCGCCTTCGTCGGCTCATCGTTTCGGGTAGAAAGAGCCTTCATATTGCCAAATCCGGCAAAAGCAAGGGGGCGAATCGTCGCCTCACTCCCTCCTGCAATCATCACTTCGGCCTTCCCCCTGCGGATGATCTCCGTCGCATCCCCGATCGCATGGGTGCCGGTAGCGCAGGCTGAGATGGGAGAGCTGTTTGGACCCTTTGCGCCGAAGAGAATGGAAACCATCCCCGAAGCCATGTTGGCGATCATCATGGGAATCAGGAAAGGGCTAACTCTTTTTGGCCCTTTTTCCAATAGAATCCTGTAATTCTCTTCAAAGGTGGAAAGCCCCCCGATTCCGGAGCCGATATAGACACCCACCCGTTCGGGATGATGAGATGGTATGTCCAATTTCGCCTGTTCCAGGGCCATTTTGGTGGCGGCGACCGCAAATTGGGCGAAGCGATCCATCCGCTTTGCCTCTTTCTTATCCATATACTCCTCCGGGCGGAAATCCTTTACCTCTCCGGCGATATGGGTGGTATATTCACTGGTGTCAAAGGCGGTAATCTCACCAATCCCCGACACGCCGTTGATCAAATTTTGCCAAAACGTTTCAACTGTATTGCCAATGGGAGAGATGACGCCCATCCCGGTGATAACCACTCTTCTTCTCATCGAACCACTCCTTTACAGATCAGCCTGTAAAATACACCTTATAAATAAAAACAACACGTCCAGGCTTCGTGCTTACGGTAAGGGAGGAGAAGAGAAGTTCGCCCACATGGTAAAAGAAGGGGGAGCCCATCAGGGCTTCCCTTCTATTCATGAAATTACTGGTGGGATCGTATGTATTCCAATACATCCCCTACCGTTGCAATCTTCTCTGCATCCTCATCGGAAATCTCCATATCAAACTCATCTTCTAATTCCATGACCAGTTCCACCAAATCCAAGGAGTCGGCTCCCAAATCATCTTTAAAAGAAGCTTCAGGTGTGACTTTCTCCTTCTCTACTCCCAATCGGTCAGCAATGATATCTTGGATTTTCCCAAACAATTCATCAGACATCCCCTTCACCTCCTCTCAAGCATTATATTACATCACCATGCCGCCATCAACATGAATCACTTGTCCAGTGATATATTCGGCATCCGAGGTTGCGAGAAAGCGGATAACCCGCGCCACATCTTCAGGTTTCCCAAATCGGGCGAGGGGAATCATCTTAAGCAATTCTTCTTTCAGTTTTTCATCCAATACGCCGGTCATATCCGTTTCGATGAACCCGGGAGCAACCGCATTTACGGTAATTCCCCTGGAGGCAAGCTCCTTTGCCGCCGTCTTGGTGAGACCGATCACTCCCGCCTTGGCCGCTACATAATTGGCCTGTCCGGGATTGCCGGAGATGCCCACCACCGACGAGAGATTGATGATCCGCCCATAGCGCTGCTTCATCATGGGACGAGTTACCGCCTTGATGCAGTGAAATACCCCTTTTAAATTGGTATTGATCACCGCATCCCAATCCTCTTCCTTCATGCGCATGATGAGGGTATCCCGGGTAATACCGGCATTATTCACGAGAATATCTAACTTGCCGAAACGGGAAAGAACGGCATCGACCATGCTTTCCACTTGGTCATACCGGGAGACATCTGCCTTTACCAAAAGCGCCTCCCCGCCCAAGCTTTCCACCTGGTGAACCACTTCCCTGGCCCTCTCTTCATTTCCTTGGAAATTAACGGCGATTTTGGCTCCGGCTTCTGCCAGGGCAAGGGCGGTCGCTCGGCCAATCCCCCGGGATGCACCGGTAATCAAAGCAACTCTCCCTTTAAGCATTCTTCATCTCCCCTTCCCATTCTTTAACCCATGCACGTAATTGTTCCAGATTGGAAACGTTACGGGTCTCCGCTCCTTTATCAATCTTCTTCACGAGGCCGGTAAGTACGCTTCCGGCACCCACCTCTACAAAGGTGGTCACTCCCAATTGGATCAGGCGGCGGATGGAATCTTCCCAGAGAACGGGAGAGGTGACCTGTTGGATGAGGGCTTGGATCATCTCTTCTCTGGAAGTAACCTCTTTGGCCGAGACATTCGAAATAACGGGAATGACCGGATCCTTTAAGCCCTCGGTCTCTTTCAGCTTCTGCTCCATCTTCTCCCGGGCCGGACTCATCAGAGAGGAATGGAAAGGACCGCTAACCTGCAAGGGAATAACCCGCTTAGCGCCCCGCTCCCTGGCCCGTTTTCCAGCTTCTTCCACCCCTTCCCGAGTACCCGAGAGCACAATCTGACCAGGGGAATTGAGATTCGCCAATTCTACCCGCATTCCTTCCCGGGTCACCTCTTCACAGAGTAAGCGGAGGGGCTCCCTTTCCATGCCGAGGATCGCCGCCATCGCTCCCCGTCCCGCCGGATACGCTTCCTCCATCCATTCTCCCCGTTTCCGCACCAGTTCAACCCCGATTCCGAAAGGGATCGCCCCCGCCGCATGATAAGCGGTATATTCTCCCAGGCTGTGCCCCGCAACATAATCCGGAATGAATGGAGTCCGGTTCTCGATCACCGCTAAAAAAGCGCTGCTTACCGTATAAAGGGCAGGCTGCGTATTGTAGGTGAGGCGAAGCTCCTCCTCCGGCCCTTCGAAGATAAGGCGGGAAAGGGAAAAGCCCAGGCGCTCATCCGCCTCATCAAAAATCCTCCTCGCAACCGGCTCTTCCCCGTAAAGATCTTTCCCCATGCCGACTACCTGGGAACCCTGTCCGGGAAATATAAAGGCCACTTTTTTCATCGGCACCCTCCTCTGATCATCTCTTCCATCCTCTTGTTCTCCCTTTCTTGGCTCGATCGGTCGATCTTCGTCCTTTATTTTTTAGCTTGAGAGGGAGCAATACTCTCCGACCACTTCAGCACCGTGGCTCCCCAGGTAAGTCCCGCCCCAAAGGCAACAAAGAGGAGATGATCTCCGCCATGAATCCGACCTTCCTCCCACGCTTCGTCCAACGCAACCGGGATCGAAGCGGAGGACATATTCCCATAGCGATCCAGATTTACCACCACTTTTTCCGAAGATAATCCCAGCTTTTCTACGGCTGCATCGATGATGCGGAGATTAGCCTGATGAGGTACGAGAAGATCAATATCTTCCCGGGTAATTCCCGCCTTCTCGATCGCCTCATCGGTGGCCGAATTCATCACCCGTACGGCGAACTTAAAGACTTCCCGGCCGTTCATGCGGAGCGTATGCTCATTGGCCTCTACGGTCTCGCAGGTGGCCGGCTTTCGGGAACCGCCTGCGGGGATATAAAGATGATCCTTTCCTGAACCGTCAGCCCCCAGGACAAAGGAGAGAAATCCTGCACCATCCTCTACGGGACCTAACACGGCAGCCCCCGCCCCATCTCCAAAGAGGACACAGGTGTTCCGATCCTTCCAGTCCGTAATCTTTGACAAGGTTTCCACTCCGATGACCAACACATACCGGTATAAACCGGAAGCGATAAATTGGGCGCCGGTTGCCAAGCCATAGATAAAACCCGGACAAGCGGCGGATAGATCAAAAGCGGCGGCCTTCTTTGCCCCCAGACGATCCTGAAGGAGACAGGCGGTGCTGGGAAAGAACATATCCGGCGTCACCGTTGCGACTAAGATGAGATCCAGTTCTTCGGCAGAAATCCCCGATTTCTTGAGAGCCCGTACCGCCGCCTCATAAGCCAAATCGGAAGAAGCGGTATGTTCATCGGCGATGCGCCGCTCCCGGATTCCCGTTCGCGTAACGATCCATTCGTCGCTGGTATCTACCATCTTCTCCAAATCGTGATTCGTTAAGACCCGCTCCGGCACATATGAACCGGTTCCCAAAATTCCTACTGATCGCGTCATGCATCTCTTCCTTCTTCCTTTAATGATTTTTCCAAAAGGGAGATCACTTCTAACTCCAAAAAACGCCTGGCCTGGCCGATGGCATTGACGAAAGCTCGCTCATCGGAACTGCCGTGGGCCTTTACCACCGCACCCTTTAACCCCAAGAGCAGAGTTCCCCCATACTCCTTATAATCCAATCGTTTCTTTAAGTTCATCAAGGAGGATTTCAACAGGGCTGCCGCCAATTTGTTCTTCAAACCGGACGTAAAGACCTCCTTCAAATTGTTAAAGAGGGCAGAGGCGGTCCCCTCCATGGTTTTCAGCAATACATTCCCGGCAAACCCTTCGCAAACCACCACATCGGCCGCCCCAAAGGGGACATCCCGGGGTTCCACGTTGCCGATAAAATGAAAGCTCTCTTTTTGGAGTAAAGGAAAGGTTTCCTTCGTCAGTTCATTTCCCTTCTTCTCCTCCGCGCCGATGTTCAGAAGCCCGATGCGCGGGCGCTTAATCCCCATCACCTTCTCGGCATAGAGATTTCCCATGCGGGCATACTGGAGGAGGTGATGAGGTTTCGCATCCACATTTGCCCCCACGTCGAGGACCAGCACTCCTCCGCCGGAAGTGGTGGGCAGGATGGGGGAAAGGGCAGGCCGGTCAATCCCTTCGATTCTCCCAACGATTAAAAGACCCGCCGTCATCAGGGCACCCGTATTTCCCGCCGAAATGACCGCCTCTGCCTCTCCTTCCTTCACCAGGCGGGCTGCAACCACCAGGGAAGAATCCTTCTTGGTACGAATCGCTTTCACAGGCTCTTCATCGGTGCCGATCACTTCCCTTGCCGGAATGATGTTCACCCTCGGCTTTCCTCTGCCGAGAATGGCTTGAAGCCTCTTTTCCTCCCCTACCAACAAAATCTCCAGATCGGTCCATTTCTCAACCGCTTCCACAGCAGCCTTCACGGGGGCCTCCGGAGCATAGTCCCCTCCCATCGCATCGAGAGCAATCCGTCTCATTCTTTCTCCTCCCTTTCCTGCGCCTTCTCCTGTCTCCTGTAAACGAGGAATTCTCCTGTCATCACCATCTCTTCATTCACATAGCCATCTACTCTTACCGATAAGTATTCTCTCTTTCCTTCCTTCACGACTTTGGCCTTGGCAATCACCCTCTCCCCGAGATGTACAGGGCGGAGAAAGCGAATGTTGGCCTGGGCGGTCAAGGCGACCTCCGCATTGGTTAAAGCGACGGCCAAGGAATTGGCTTGGGCAAAGAGGATATGCCCCCGGGCGATCCCAGTTCGGGAGAAGACATGCTCCTCGGTAATCGTCAAGATGGAAATGGCTGACTGATCCAATGTCAGGTCTACGATCTCACCAATCACTTCCTCCTCCAATAAGGAACGAAGGGGATCAAAGCGGCGTTCCGCCACCTGCTTTAGCCTCTCCCTGAGTTCCGGAATCCCAAGCTCCATGCGATCCAAGCGGATCGTCTGGATGCTTACCGAAAAACGGCGGGCCAACTCATCATCGGTATAGAAAGGGTTCTCTAAAAGAACCCGGCGGAGTTCCTCTTGCCTTTCTTGTTTTAATAAACGTGCGATTTCCCTCACCCCAGCAATTTAGTACCTGGTACTAATACCAAATATAAGCTAACACCAAGGAAATTGCAATCCTGAAAATAAAAAAACAAGAACCGTCCCCGGCTCTTGTCTGTCTCCATCATTCCTTCTCGACCACGACTTCCCCCTTATAATGGCCGCAATGCGGGCAAACGCGATGGGAAAGTTTATATTCTCCGCAATGGTCGCATTTTACCATTCCCGGAATGCTCAATTTAAAATGAGTCCTGCGCATTCTCTTACGGGTTTTAGAAGTTTTTCTAAAAGGCACTGCCATTGATTCCACCCCCTTTATTCGATTCCTTATTTTTCGAAGAACTTGGCGAGATCAGCCAGACGGGGATCGATCTGATCGGTTTCACAACCGCACTCCTTCTCGTTCCGGTTCGCCCCGCATATGGGACATAACCCCTTGCAATCGGGACTGCAGAGGGGGTAGGGGGGAAGGGAGAGGAGAACCCATTCTTTCAGCGGAGGGAGGAGATCGATCTCATCCCCCGAATATCGGTTAATCTCATCTTCCTCCAGTGTGGTGGTCAGGTGATCCCCCTTTTGTGCGAAGTATTCCTGAATCGGAATGGTGAAACTCTCCCTGAGCGGCTTAAGGCAACGAGAGCAAGCCAACGTCGCATCAAACCGGAGCTCACCCTTCATTGTCACCAACCGTTGGGTATATAACGCCTCTCCGGAGAAATGGATCTCCAATAAGGAGAGAACTCCCCGATCGTTTACCTTTTCTTGAAAGGGGAAAGAAAAAGAAAGGGGAATCGAAACTCCCGCCGCCCTCTCAAGTTCTGATCGTCTTAGCCGCAAAATGATTCACCCCAGACAACAATGAGTATTATAACGAAGTTCCGGAACATTTGTCAACGTTCGCCGTTCGGCGGTAAAGAGGAAAGGTAATTCAGGGCGTCATCCAGCTTCTTCACCGGAATGATTTTAAGACCTAAGTTTAGCCTTTTGTTTGCCTCAACCGCATCTTCATAATTGGAGCGTTCACCGGGGAGAGGAGGATTGTCCGGCGCGAAGAAGATGGCCGCTCCCTTCCTCTTGGCCCCCACCACTTTATGCTGGATTCCTCCGATGGGTCCCACGGTTCCATCCATGGAGATGGTGCCCGTTCCGGCAATGGCGTATCCTTTCGTCAAGTCGCCGGGGGTAAGCTGGTTGATCAGTTCCAAGGTAAACATAAGTCCGGCGGAAGGACCACCGATGTGTTCCGTCTTAAAGTTTACTTTTTTCGAGGGAATCACCTCCCGTTCTGTCGCAGGGGAGTAGATTCCGATCCCCACCTTTTGCCCTTCCCCTTTGATTTGCCATTCTGTTGGAAAAGGAGCCAACGGGATGGTGATGGTCATGGGACTTCCTTCACGAAGCAGGGATAGTTCTACTTTTTCTCCTTTGCTCCTGCCCCGAAGGGCGCTGATCAACTCCTCTGCGTTCTCCACCTTCTCGCCATCGACGGCAGTAATAACATCTCCTGCTTTTAAGAGTTTCTCCGCCGGCATCCCTGGAATGATCTCCGTAACCACGGCTCCCTTATTGATCACCTGAATGGGAACGTTCGCCTTCTGAAAAGCAACGATGATGGCCGTCTGTTGGGAGTCCTTCATGACCGCTTCCTGCCGCTTGAAATATTGATTCACATCTTCATTGGGGCTCAAGATCTGTTGCAAAGGAACCAGATCGGTGGTTGGACTAAGTTGGGCATAGAGATAAGAAAAGAGCGTTGCCCGGTCCGTCCGCACCGTCGTCATCATCAATTTCCCTTTCTCATCCCGATACCCCCCCTGCACCTGCACGATCGGAGACAACTCCAGGGCAGCTCCCGGGCTCATGGTGAAATAGGGAAGTTGAATCAAAAAAAGGGAGGCGATCACAACCACAAGAATCGGGATGGTGGTAAGCCATCTTTTTCTCATGATCATTCTAGTGCGCATGTTTTATCCCCCAACCTTGTATCAATGCTTCAATTTCTTTTATTTTTTCCCGGGCTGCCCGTTCTCCCTCTTGGATAATCTCTTCCACCCGTTCAAAGGAAGTGGTATCAAAATGTCCTACATTGGGCCGGATGAGGAGATCTGCTCCGCTGGCTCGGTTCATAAAGATTTCGCGGTCCATGATATCAATGGTCTGCATAATCACTTCGAAAATCGAACGAGCCCTTCGATTGACGGATCGATGGGAAACATCCACACCGATGACCAAATCAGCCCCCATCTCCCGGGCTGTAGGAACCGGAACCCGTTCAATAACCCCACCGTCCACCAGAAGGCGATCTCCCATCTGCACCGGTTCAAAAATGCCGGGGATCGCAATGCTGGCTCTTACCGCTTCGTCGATCGGTCCTTCTCGGAAAACGAACCGCTCTCCTCGGGTTAAATCGGTAGCGACGACGGCGGTTGGAATGTAAAGATCTTCCAATTTCTTTCGCTGGGTGAGAAGGCGGACCATCTCCTTGATCTTCTCCCCCTTAATGAAACCGAGACGGGGAACGGAATAGTCAAAGAGGTGTTTCTTCTTTAAGTAGATCGCCAAGCGGGATAGATGATCCAGGTTGATTCGGTTCGCATACAGGACGCTCACAATGCTTCCCATGCTGCTTCCTACCACATAATCGATCGGAATGCCGTTTTCTTCAAAAACCTTTAACACCCCGATATGGGCGTACCCACGCACTCCGCCGCTACCTAATGCCAAACCGATTTTAGGTCGCATACCCTCTTCCTTCCCCTCTTGATAACTTCCTTGTACCATAATTATTCTAACACACTTTATCGAAGGAACGAAGAAAAAGGGGCTTGGTCTTTTTTCTCCTTCTCTTTTGTATAAATGAAAGAAGAAAGGGGAGTGTGCGGATTGAACCGGAGAGAGATCTTTTATGGAACCTTTTTAAGCATAAGTTCCCTCATCATCGTGATCAGTTTTGTTCTCTATCCCGGAGAGGTCTTTCATTCCTCATTACGGGGGCTAACAATCTGGTGGGAAGTGGTCTTCCCTGCCACCCTTCCCTTCTTCGTGGTGGCGGAACTTTTGATGGGCTTAGGTCTGGCCCACTTCTTTGGTGTCCTTTTGGAGCCGGTCATGCGTCCTCTTTTTAATGTTCCAGGCGCAGGTTCCTTCGTGCTGGCCATGGGATTTTCTTCAGGATATCCCATGGCGGCAAAACTTACCACTCTTCTAAGGGCAAAGGGACTTATCACGAAGGGCGAGGGGGAGCGGCTCGTCGCCTTTACCACCACTTCCGATCCACTCTTTATCTTCGGAGCGGTAGCCGTCGGATTTTTCCAACGCCCTCTCCTTGGAATCTTCCTAGCCGGGATCCATTACGTGACGGCGGTAATTGTAGGTCTCCTGATGCGCTTCCATGACCGGAGGGGAAAAGTTACTCCCGTGAAGGAACAGGAAGATTTTCTCCTGCTCCGCGCATTTCGGGCCATGAATCAGGCGAGGAGGGAAGATGGCCGCACCTTGGGGAAGCTCCTCTCCGAATCGGTCTCACGCTCTATTCAAACTCTTCTTCTCATCGGCGGTCTTATCATGATCTTTTCCGTCTTTATGAAACTGCTCGAAGTGCTTCATGTAAGCCTACTTTTAAAGTGGGCTTTCCAAGGGCTTCTCATTTTTTTTCACATTCCCCAACCTTTATCCATCTCCCTCGTAAACGGTCTCTTTGAGGTTACTTTGGGGGTAAAAAGCGCCGCTTCCGAGGGGATCGGCATTCCCCTCATTCACCAAGTCGCCATGGCCTCTGCCATTCTCGCGTGGGGCGGGCTTTCCGTTCATGCCCAAATCGCCAGCATCTTAAGCCAGACCGACCTTTCGTATAAACCCCTTCTCGTCGCACGCCTTCTCCATGTGGGTTTGGCTACCTCCGGAACCTACCTTCTTTGGGACCGGACTCCATCGCTTTCCAACACTCCCACCGTTCCCGTTTTCTCCCGAACCTTCTCCTTGGAAGATTATTGGTGGCAGAGCGTTCTTTACTTCACCCGCTTTTTTTATCTCCTATTCGCCTTAATGATCTGCCTTGGAATCCTTCTCACCCTACATCAGCGGCTGTTTAAAAAGGGCTGAAGCTTATTCTCCTCCGATAAATCCTTTTCCGAGAAAACCTCGACCCCGTTTCTTCTGAGGAGAGCGGCTGTAACCCCTTGACCCGGTATTTTATGGCGGGAAAAGGTGCCGTCATATGTGAGGGTTGAGCCGCAGGATGGACTCGATTCCTTGAGAACCGCCCCTTTACACCCATACATCCGGGCGATGCGGAGCGTTTCTTCCGCCCCTTTCAGGAAGGCATCGGTTACATCGTTCCCCTCCATATCCATCACCCTTGCCTTCCCATCGAGGACATCCTCCCCGCTCCCTCCAACAATCTCCGCCGGTAAACGGGGAGTAGAAAGCCCTCCCAGCTGCTCCGGGCAGGCGAGAACCGCCTTCCCCTCGCGAACCCACTGGAGGACCTTCTCCTGCAGGTTGTCCCCCCCGTCATATCTCGTCCTAAGCCCTGCAAGACAAGCGCTTACCAAGATCATCCCGTCATCTCCTTTTCTTCGTCCATCTCCATGATCGTTTCATGCGTCAAGCCCTTTACCAACTTCATCCTCCGGCTCACGCAGGATACCCCTCCGTCATAAGGCTTTGTTCCCGTAAATGTAGATCGGGGGTGATCCATGATCCCCCCTTTGGATGGATGGGTGCTCTCCTTCCATTATAGAGGAAGGTTCCGGCACTGCATTGTCGTGGCGCATTTGTTCAAAACGTTTTTTAGTCCAGTGTTATGCTTATGTTCTATCAAAATGGGAGAAAAAAAGGAAGTCCCCTTAAGGAAGACTTCCGGACATTGCGCCCCTCTCCCGATCCCCCCACTCATAAGAAACAGAACCGGATCACGCCATAAGATGAACGGTTCTGTCTACATGAACGGGTTTCACGCGAAGGAGATGTCCATGACGCCACCCCATTCATCATCTATGATCGCTGCTTCCGGGAATAAGAGAGGGGTTTTTCATCCATAAAGTAACGAACCACGGTGTTCAAAGCCGCCTCACTGTCGGGGCCGTGACAGATGATGGTCACTTCATCATTCTTCGCCAAACGCAGGGAATAAACGCCTAAGGGGCTCTTTAAGTTTACTTGCTTATTCTCTTTTCTAATGTGGATCTCCGATTGAAATTCATTGGAAACGGATACAATCGTGGCGATATCATTGCTCCGGAGGGGCCGATCCACCGTAATCTCCTTTTGATGTAACATCGATTTTTCCCCTTCCCTTCTCTATAGGAGTGAGTTCATGATTTCACTTATTATACACCGCTTTCAAGAAAAAATAAATAGAATATTCTTACTTAGGGATGAATTTTTTGTGAAACGAATCACATCTCCCACCCTCCGATCGCCTAGTCCTCCTTCTTTCCTGGCGCATAAGATGTAACGGCAGACGATCGAATACCATGCGAAGAAGGGAAAAGAGATGAGCAACCGCCTCGTCGGCATCCTGATCGACCCCTTGATCTATCAAGGCATTCTTCATCAGGAAAATACCCGAGAAAACCCCCACTTTTATGAAGAAGGGGCGAAAGCGTATGGTCTTTCTCCCATCTATTTCCGACTAAAGGATCTAAGGATCCGGGAAGGAACGGTGCTTGCCCTCACCAAAGAGGGAACCCGAGTACAAAGAAGGTCCTGCCCGATCCCGGATATCATTCATAACCGGATTATTCCAAAAAATTGGAGGGAGAGGGAAGTCCTGAGACGGCTTACCCGTTCGGGAAAAAAAATCTTCAATCGAGTAAACCGCCTCTCCAAATGGTCGGTCTATCGCCTTCTTCGAAAAGAGCCTAGCCTTCATCCTCATCTTCCCCAAACCTATCTGGCCAATCGGGCCACGCTTACCCTCATGATGAACCGCTATTCCAACCTCATTTTGAAACCGGATAACGGCAGCATCGGCGAGGGGATCATGCGTTTAGAACGGAAAGGAAAAAGGTGGAATCTCAATTACCCGACTCGGTTAAGAAATGGAAGGACACGATGGAAACACATTTCTTTTACCACCAAGATCCCCCAATTTCTCCTGAAACGTCTGCAGCAGCGGAAATATCTGGTTCAGGAAGGGATCTCCTTCGTCAAAAAAGAGGGGCGCCCTTTTGATCTACGGGTTGCCGTCCAAAAAGAATATGGAGGAAAGTGGAAAGTAACCGGAATCGTCGCTAAAGTGGCAGCCAAGGGACATTTCCTGACCAATGTGGCGCGGGGTGGAAAATGCCACTCCTTAGAAGAGGTTTTGGCGAATCACCCTTCTCTTACTCCTGCACTGGTCGAATCCCGCCTCATCCCGCTCGCCCTTCAGGCGGCGCATCTGCTGGAAAAACAAGTCCCCTTTCTCGCCGATATGGGATTGGATATGGGATGTAACGAAGAGGGGCATCTCTATCTCATCGAAATAAACTTGAGGGACTTACGCATCACCTTCCGGAACGCCGGACTGCTGGAGGCGTGGAAGAGAGTTCACGCCACCCCCATGGCCTATGCGGCCTATCTGCTCGATCAACAAGAAAGGAAAGCAACACCATGAATCCCCTCCTCATCCTAACCCCCGGCTCCTATCCCATTCCTTCCCCCCGAGCCAGCTCTGTGGAACTCGCCCTTTTCTCCTGGGCCTCTCTCCTTCACCCCACCATTCCCCTCACCATCGTGGGAAAAGAACCTGCCGATGAGGGAATCATGAACGGGAAAGGGGTAGGGCCATCCTTCCATTACATTCGTTGCGGGGACAAAAGGGAATATCTCATGAAGAGCATTGAAGTGATACGGAGAGAGAAGCCGAAGATCATTCAGGTGGAGAATCGCCCCCACTTCCTTCCTGCCCTGAAAAAAAACTTTCCGGAGATCCCCCTCCTGCTCTCCCTTCACTCCTTCACCTTTCTTCGGTCCGATTCCATTTCCCCTTCCCTGCGATCCCAGTCTCTAAAGTTGGCCGACGCCATACTCGTAAACAGCCACGCACTAAAAAGGCTCCTCGTCCGCCAACATGCGGAGATCGGGGAGAAAATCGAAGTGATTCCCCTGGGGGTTGATGCGGATCGCTTTCATCCCCTCCCAGAGGATGAACGGCAAAGGAGAAGAAGGAAGTTTCTTCATGGAAGTGAATGGAATCGACCCATCCTCCTCTATGTAGGTCGGCTCATCCCCCAGAAGGGCGTTCACCTCCTGCTTCAAGCGGTAAAAAGGCTTCAAATGGAGAAACTGGCGGTTCTCCTCCTCATCGCAGGGGGAAATAAATATGGAATTAATCAGGAAACCCCCTATGTTTCCCATTTAAAACGGGAAGCCGTTTCTCTAAAAGACTCCGTTCGTTTTCTTCCTTATATCCCCCACGATGAAATTCATCAGCTTTACCCGGCAGCCGATCTCTTTCTCATGCCTTCCATCGGGTTTGAAGCCTTCGGTCTCGTCAACCTGGAGGCTATGTCGTCGTGCCTCCCGGTGGTGGCCAGTCGGAACGGCGGGATCCGGGAAATCATCCGGCATGAAAAAGAAGGCCTTCTGGTTCCCATCGGAGAGCCGGAGCCCATCGTTCAAGCGGTAAAAACCCTTCTTCTCAATCCCCCGTTGGCAAAAGAGATGGGAAACCGGGGGAGAAAGAGGGTGAAAGCCCATTTTACATGGCATCATGTCGCCCATCGGATGCGTCGGGTCTATGGGCGCTTCCTATAAGCTTTTTTCTGTTCAGCCCTCCCTAACTTTCCGTTTTAAGGCGAGCTTTCTCCATCTTGTCCCGAACTTGCAACCGTACCCAGAAGAGATTTAGGAGGAGAACAACGGTAGCCATGATAAAGACGCTCGCCGCTCCAAATTGGTCCGCCACCCATCCCCCCAGGATCGGGCCGGCCATATTCCCGATAAACGTCGCACTGTTGGCATAGCCGAAGGTCCGGCTTTCCATCCCCTCGGGTGAAAAATGGCGAATTAACGCATTGACGGAGGGCATTAGCCCTCCCACGGATAAGCCGAATAAGAAGCGGAAAAGGATCAATTGCCAGATGGATGTGACGAAAGCATGGGGCAGGGTGAAAAGGACGGCGGCTACCAGAGAATAAAAGAGAACATGCTGACTTCCCACCTTATCCCCTAAACGGCCTAAAAAAGGTGAGGCAAACATGTTGGCCACCCCGGTGGCGGCGATCACCAAGCCGGCAAAGAAAGCAACATATTGGGGATGTCCCAAGAGGTTCTCCGCATAAATGGCCATGATCGGCATGGTGCTAATGATGGAAAATTGGATCAGCATGCCGGTTCCGAATAAAGCAGGAAGAGGCTTCGTCTCCATGATCTTCTTGAAATCTTTGACGAAGCCTTCTCCCTGATGTTTCCCCCGTACCGGCTTGTTCACCTCTTTCACAAAAAATAGAACAAGAAGAGTTCCGATAAAGAGGGATGTTCCGGTGACATAAAAAATGTTTCGAAATCCGATAAAATCGGCCAATAAGCCCCCCAGCGCAGGTCCCAGAATCGTTCCGGCCACACCGCCCGATTGAAGAACCCCCAGGGCAAAGCCTACCCTTTCACGGGGCGTATTGGTGGAAACGAGGGCAATGGATGCGGGGATAAAACCGGAGATCATCCCATTTAGCAAACGTAAGATGAGAAGCTGTTCCGGTGAAGTTACAAATCCCATCGCCCCCGTAATGAGGGCCATGCCGAGGCCGGACCTGAGAATCATGACCCGACGCCCAATTTTATCCGCCAAATTCCCCCAGATGGGGGAGAATAAAAAAGCCGTTAAGAAATTGGCCCCAAAGATAATTCCGGTCCATAAATGAAGATTCCCCTCAGCGCTGACCCCTAGGTCTTTCTGCAAAAAGAGGGGAAGAAACGGCATGATCTGTTGCATCGCTCCTAATACAAAAAAATTGGCGACCCATAAGACGATCAGGTTTCTCTTCCATATCTCCATTCCCTTTCACTCCTTCTCCCTCTATTATATTTCGTTCTACGAACTATTCAAGTAGGCGAATATCATTTTCTACTTTTTCCGGTCTCTTTTCCGTTCCTTTATCAGGAGTTCTTCCTCCTCTGGGGACTTCTAAAGATTATATTCCTCTTTATTCTTTCGTGCAACGAAAAAAAGTTCCTTTTGGGGTACAAAAGTTCTATAATAAAGGAAACAGGCACCGCAAAGAAAGGAGTGATCCAAATGCCGGATCTTTTTATTTCCCTCTCCCTTCTCTTAAACCTTATCCTGCTCATCCTGCTGTTCCTTTCCTATCAACGCCTCTCTGCCCTGCAAATCGGACAAGAACAACTCACAAAGGGCTTCCGGGAGGAGATCACCCGCCTTCGGGAAGACATGCTGCGGACCCAAAAAGAAGGAAGGGAGGAATTGTCGGCGCACCTTGCTTCCCAGCTCCAGACAGAAATTCGTCTGTTGGAGAGCTTTTCCAACCAATTGTCCGAACATACCCGTTTGAATGATGAAAAACTGGAGCGCATTCGTGGAACGGTGGAAGGACAACTCGCCTCCCTCCGGGAAGAGAACGGCAAGAAACTGGAAGAGATGCGGCAGACGGTGGATGATAAGCTTCAGAGTACGTTGGAGAAACGGTTGGGGGAATCCTTTCGCCTCGTGAGTGAGCGGTTAGAGCTTGTACATAAAGGCTTGGGAGAGATGCAAAACCTGGCCTTAGGTGTAGGAGACCTGAAAAAAGTCCTAACCAATGTGAAAACACGGGGAACCCTCGGAGAAATTCAACTGGAAGCCCTGCTGGAACAAATCTTAAGCCCGGAACAGTATGAAAAGAATGTAGCCCCTCGGAAAGGAAGCGGGGAGCGGGTGGAATTCGTCGTGAAATTGCCGGGCAAGAAGGGGGAAAAAGAGGGAACCGTCTTCCTCCCCATCGATGCCAAGTTCCCCCTGGAGGATTACCAGCGCCTTCAGGAGGCGGAAGAACGGGGAGACGCCACGAAAACCCAGGAAGCATTGAAGCAATTGGAGGGCCGCATCCGCCAAGAGGCAAAGAGAATTCAAGAAAAATATATCTCGCCTCCGGATACCACCGACTTCGCCCTCCTCTTTCTCCCGGTCGAGGGACTCTACGCCGAAGTGCTTCGCCGCCCCGGATTATGGGAGGAGCTGCAACGGGTCTACCGGGTGGTGATTACCGGACCGACCACCCTTACGGCTCTCCTCAACAGTTTGCAAATGGGGTTTCGCACGCTGGCGATTCAGAAACGCTCCAGCGAGGTTTGGCAACTTCTTGGAGCGGTTAAGACCGAGTTTAATCGATTTGGCGCCATTTTGGAAAAAACGCAAAAGAAATTACAGGAAGCTTCCAACACCATCGAGGATGCCGCAAAAAAGAGCCGCACCATAGAACGAAAACTAAGATCCGTGGAAGCGTTGCCTGACGAGGAGGCCCCCACCCTCTTGGAGGAAGCGGAAGTTTCATAATGAAAACAAAAGCCCCGGAAGAAATTCCAGGGCTTTTTCCACATCCGCTTCCATCTGTGAGGAGTTTATGGGCCAACCTTTCCTATAAATTGACGGAGAGGTTTCCTTCGTCGGCAAGTTTCTCTTTCTTCTTCAACAGGTTCTCCACAATCTCATGGTAGTGGGATGGTTCCACCTTCCTCACAAAATTTAGAGAAGAAATGGCTCGGACCATGTGATCCACCTGCTCCTCATCCACATAGAGAACCGCATATTTGCAACGATTGGAAACATAGTGAATCGTACCATAACGTTTCAAATGCCGAATGGGGCGGAGATGATCCACCCATACCGCCAGTCCCACTCTCTTTTTCATGGTTGATCTCCTTTAAGCTTCGATATTCTAGGATTCGATGATTTTCACCCATCGTCTGAAAGTTAGATCACTTATTTCTTATTATACTACAATGTCGTGTGGATATTGCAACCGGAACTTGAACATCCCCCCCCGGCACAATGGGAATGCGTAGCAAAAGGGGAATCGCCGGGCACCAGGATGGTGGGGGATACTTGTTCCGCCAGCAGTCGACTGATCTCATAAAAAAGATGCTCCAGTTTTCGTTCGGCCTCCTTAAAAGCGGAAATCTCCGGATCGAGTTCCAACTCCCTCTGAGCTATCAATGCTTCCAATCGAATCCTTTTATAGTCGGGATGGTATTTTCCGAAACGCGCCACCTCTTCAAATTTTTCCTTTAGTTCTATAAATTTTCGGATTTTCTCCTGGGCCTGTATGTTCTGGTTCAGGCGGCTTCTTGTCTCCTTGTATTCCGCTATAAGTTCCGAATCTAGAATCCTCTCGATCAGTTCATCGGTCTTCTCTAATATGGCTGTAAGTTCCATCCTCGGTGGGTCAACCTGCCTTTCTGCATCCCTTCTCCTTTGTATTCTAGCACAAGAAAAGGTAAGTTACCTGTCTCAAGGTTCCCAGCGCTATTCCCCTCTTTCGACTCCTTACCCCACCGGTTTAGGATGCGTGGGAAAGTCCATTTCTCCTTACCGATGATGAACGAAATTGAGAATATCCTTGGGGAATAATCCTTGGATCTCACCAATCTCCTCCAACGCAACGCTTTTTTCCTCCTCTTGAGGATCGAATACAAAGCCGACGATGAGGAGACGATTTTCCCTTTTCTCCATCTTAAGCGGAATAAAAAAAGGAAACTCTTCTCCCCCTTTTACCCTGAAGCCCACCGGAATTTCATACTGTATCGATTTGGAAAGGAGGTCCGTCAATGTCGTCAGATGATACGAACGATATTGGGTAAACCAAGACCGGGGGAAGTGGGAAAGAAAAGGAAGGGAATCATTCCATTCCGGAAAGATATTTTCCACCCTCAACTCCCAATCATGATGTACTTGGAAAAGAAGAGGGAGGGGATAGCCCATCTCCTCTTCAGCCTCTCCGGGTTTTAGCACCTCTTCCAGCGGAGAATAACCCGCCTGAGACAACTTGCGACGAAAAACTTTCATCTCCTTACGCCTCACGGCAAAAACCGTAGGTGCCAATTGGCCGGCAAGATAGGGCTGAAAGGCAGGATTTTTCCCGATTTCTTCGGCCAAGCTCTCCGACTCGCAAACTAAGATGAGTACATCATAAAAGCGGAGTTTCCCATGAAGATCCGCCCACTGCTCTACCGTTCGCCTCACATTTTCCGGAACCGAATACGATAAATTCCGAAGCTCTTCCAGGATCTCCTCCACACTTAATCCCTGCTCCACCGCGAACGCAATCGAGTCCTTCGTCAATTCATAGAGGATCATTTGATCCTCCGTCTTCATCTTCGCCAATCGGGCCAATCGATGGCGGAGGTGAAAAGGGGCCTCCAAGGAAACCATATATTGGAAGTTCGGCTGCAGATAGAAGCGCTCCTCCTCCACCGACTCAAACCGAGGGAGAGCAACTTCCAGCTCTTCCCCCCTTTTTCTGATCAAAAGCCCCATCCACTCTTGCAAAGGAAAAAGGACCTCGTCTTCAAATTCTTTCTCATTCAAACCTTTCAGTTCATACCCGTTTTGATTCAAAAAACGAAAAAAAAAGGAGATCGGGATCCAAACCCCTTTGGGAAAAAGGAGAAGCCAATCAAAAACATTCCGATGGAGAGGGGGAAAGAGAGGATAGACCCGTTCCTCCAGATAGGTTAAGAATCGTTCAACGCTCTCCTCCACTTTCTCCTCAAGAAAAAGCCGATATTTTTCCATGTTGATTACAATTCGGTCTCCCTTTTGAATCAAAAGCTCCCGGTATGCGGCGAAATCAAGGATCGAAGCAAGCAGTGGGGAATAAAGCTCCTCTCCTTCGTAAGCGAAATCGCATGGAAAAGAGGGGTGTTTCAAGTCCAACTCATCCTCAATCTGTTGTACCTGACGTTTATGAATCAGTCCTTTTTGCGTTAAGGAAAGGGGATTTTTCCATACATATTCGGTGAGAGCATATTCGGTGAGAGCATACATTTTCCTCAGTAGAAGGGGCAAAGGAGCTCTGCCTTCCACGGGTTGTAATTTTTCGGTGGAAGGTTGGGCCAGAACCTCCAACAAGGCACGCCGTAAATCATCGGGAAGAAAAAATTTGGGATCTCCCACATAAGCGCGATGGGTATAGAGGAAACCTTTTTGTCTAAGCAGTGTTAAGGCAATCAAAAGGAAGGGATATGGTATCGAAATCGTTTCCATCATCACCTTGGGGAAAACGGCTGTGGAGGGGGGCAGTAAAAGGAAGTAAAAGAGAACTTGCTGTTCATCCTTTGACATATCCTCCCATATTTTTTTTAAGACCTCCCGATTTAGTAGGAAGGATAAGGTACGGTCTTCTTCTTTGCTGAAATCCCGATCGGCATAATGTGTCGTTAAGATTTTTTTTAGGGTCTTTGTTGAGAGCATTTCCACACACTGAATCAGTTTCATGGTTTTTTACAACCTCTCCTCTGCAATCCATTGGTCGTTCTGCATTTTTACTTTACCATGGATTGGAGAAAAATGAAAAGATGTTACGGGCGAAAGCCTAACTTTTCCCGGATGGGTGCCCGGAAGGGGGCAAATGCATAGGATGAAGCGATAAATCGTTATAAAGGTGAAAAAAGGAGGGAAAACATGGACTTTACCCTGAGAAAGTCGTATGTTCCTTATGCGAGTCCCCACGATCCCTGCCCACCTATTTACGTAAAAACATATGTAACCCATCCGGCCCTCTATGTGGGATACCAACCTCCCGGGCTCCCTCAATTCCCCCCCTATGAGGCGCTCAGAACAGGAACTTTATGGCCCATTTTCTACGACCCCTATGGAAGAAATCATGAGCGTCAGGAGGGTGAAACATGAGCGAGGAACAGAAGAAAAAGAAAGAGCAACATCGTTATGGCGATCCCCTCTCCGCAGGGGAAGAAAAGAGTCACTTCGGTTCCGACGAAAAACAGGCAAAAAATTCTCCGTATGAAGACTTCGCCGTGAGCGAGAGGGAAGAACTGCATGAAACCGACCACGGTCTCCTGAATCATCCCTATGGTGCATATCCACCCAACGCGGAGAATCTCGGTGGAGGGGATGCCGGTCTGCCCCACACGGACCATGTTTATTGGGCTCATCCCTACCTGCATCCCATGGATCATCTTTATTGGGCTCATCCCTACCTGCCCCACACGGATCATCTTTATTGGGCTCATCCCTACCTGCCCCACACGGATCATCTTTATTGGGCTCATCCCTACCTGCCCCACACGGATCACCCACCCTATGGAAAGAAAAAACCCCCCGTCTCGGATATAGGAAAAGGGGAGCCAAAGGGAGATGATGATCATCTCCTCCATGAATTGCAAGCCATCGACTTTGTCCTCATGGATCTTACCCTTTACCTTGATACCCATCCTGCGGATGGGACCGCCATCTCCCAATACAACGCTTTAACCCTGCAGAGAAAAAAGCTAAAAGAGGACGTTGAAGCCCGTTTCGGTCCTCTTTCCGGAGCAGGGCATAGCTTTTCCGGCTATCCTTGGAGCTATAGCCAGACACCATGGCCTTGGCAGGTGTGAGGAAAGGAAGCGTGAGAAACCATGTGGATTTATGAGAAAAAACTGCAATATCCGGTACGTGTCAGCACCTGTGATCCCGGCCTGGCAAAGCTTTTGATCGAACAGTACGGCGGGGCTGACGGGGAACTGGCGGCGGCACTTCGCTATCTTAATCAGCGCTACACCATCCCCGATAAAGTGATCGGCCTTCTGAATGACATCGGAACGGAAGAATTTGCCCACCTGGAGATGATCGCCACCATGGTTTACAAATTGACGAAGGACGCGACGCCGGAGCAATTGAAAGCCCATGGCCTCGCACCCCATTTCGTCAATCACGGCATGGACCTTCACTTCCACAATGCGGCCGGTCATCCATTCACCGCCACCTATTTCCAGGCCAAAGGGGATCCCATCGCTAACCTTTACGAAGATATTGCCGCTGAAGAGAAAGCCCGGGCTACCTATCAATGGCTGATCGATCTAACCGATGACGAAGACTTAAAGGATAGCTTACGGTTCTTGCGGGAGAGGGAAATTATTCACTCCCAGCGCTTTCGGGAGGCGGTGGAGATCCTGAAGGAGGAAAAGGAAAAGAAGAAATATTATTAACCCTTCGACTCTCTTCGTTTTTGGCTCTCTCTTTATCCTAGGAATCTACAATCCACAAATGCCGGGAGCAAATGGGGATTTATTTCACCTCGATGGGGAACACCCGCTCAATCCCGTAAGGCTCATGGTTATTGTGGGTCAACTCCACCTTGACCGTATGTTTCCCTGGGGGAAGATGAGACTCCACATGAACGCTCTTAAAAATCTTAGCCACCTTTTTCCCATCGATAAAGAGGTGAATATGGCCCTCTCCGTAGACCTTTTTCTTCCCCATCTGTTCTTTCGTCAACCGAAAATGACGAAGGTGAAATTCCAGGAAGAGCTTATTTCCTTTCACATGGTAGATCACATCCATTTCAGGAGCTGGGGCAAAAGAGGATACTCCTTCCGCCCCTTTTTCCATGGCCATCACGGGGAAGGAATGAAGAAGAAGGAGGGAGATGGGAAGGAGGATCTGAAAAGATTTTTTTAATAGGTTATGGAACATGGTGTCACCTCCTGCTCCCTCCTATTTTTTTCTAAAATTATGGTTTTATTCATCTTCGTTCCATTTTTCTTGCGTAAGATTGACTCCTTTTCCCTGAACCAAGATACGAAAGGTATCCCCCATCCCACCGGGCAGGATCAGTTGAGTGATGGCCCGGTTACGGCGGGCATGGGGGGAGAAAGGATCGCGATCCTGATGGGCGACCAGTCTTTCCAGGATTCCATTTTGCAATAGCCACTCCCTCTGGGTGAGAAAGGAGAAAGTTTTTAGCCCCGATGTTTCCCCCCATCGGATCAATGCTTCAAACTGAACATGAGAGGTGATGTCCATCTCCCCCGGTGCGTCATAGAAGTGATCCATGTGACGATGTTGCCGATAACCCATAAGGGTTCCTTTCCGGTGTAAGGGATGCAGCACCTCCTCAAAGAGGTACCCGTAATCGACGGTGTAGAGGATTCCCCTTTGAAAGGAGCGGAGAATCGCCCAATAAACCTCCCTCATCACCAATGGAATCTCCATCTCATGTCCTCGGGGGAGAATAATGTTCATTTCCGTCAAATAATTGGCGATGCTTTGATTCTCTAAAGGGATCCAAATCTCCTGCAACCGCCCCTCTTCAGACCAGGTGATCCAGCATTCCAGTAATTCGTTCCCCATCCGCTTTACCCGTTCCACGGGCAGGGCATCGAAAAGTTCATTGGAATAGACCAAGGCCGGATTTTCTGCAAGCCATTCGGGGAGTTCATCCACTCCCTTTACCAAAAGAAGATGCCGTTCATGCTCCCGAAGGCGCTCCGCCGCCATTTCACGATGATAGGAACTCCCCTCTACGAATAAAAGGAGCAGCCGGTCATACACATGGGGAGAAGAGGATTTTATGCGATTGAGGACTTGTTCTGCAAATCGCCCATCCCCCCCGCCGATCTCCACCAAGATATGCGGATCTTCAGGACGCAAGAAAAGAAGGTTCCAATCGTTTATCCACCTGTCCGCCCAGATCTCGCCATAAACGGACCCCACCGAAGAATTGGTGAAGAAATCGCCTTCTTTGCCGATCTTTCGATCCCTTCTTTCATAATATCCCCACGTCGGATGATAGAGACAAAGGGACATAAACTCGGAAAAGGGAATTCTCCCGTGGGGGGATTTCTTTATTTTCTCATGTAAAAGAGATCGAAGCACCGGTTCTCCACCTTCCATTTTTCCATTCGAATTACCACTACTTCCCGATTTTAACATACTTGCACCATGACCTACATAGTTCCTTTCGGTTCATAAAACATGCTTAAAAATAAAAATATGCCAACCATACGCAGGCTAAATATGATACAATTATTTCAGTGCGCAAACTTCACGGTTTGCGATGAGATAGCCCATCCCCTGACCTCATCCCAAAATTGAGAGAGGAGAAATCAAATGATTCGGAAATCATTGTTGGTGTCCATCATCTTGCTGCTTGCCTTATCCCTCCTGACCGCGTGCGGCGATAACAGGACGGCAAGCCAAATCCTTGAAGACGCCCTGAAGAAAAACGCGACCGTGAAAAGTCAATCCTTTAACGGTTTTATCGAGCTGGGGCTTACCTTCTCCGATTCCCTCATTCAAAACGCCCCTCCCGAAGGGCAACTCTTCCTGCAATCGCTTAAAAATTTCCGTTTAACGTATGAGGGGGCCATGAATACGGAACCCCTTGAAGGAGAAATCACCCTCTCCACGGAGATTCCTTTCGGAGATTTAAAGACCAAGATCGATCTGCCCATCCTCATTAAAGAAGAGAAAGTATGGATTAAAGTTCCCCAATTGCCAATTCCGGATTTGCAAAACTACGCCGGCAAGTTTATAGAACTGGACTTGAAAGAATTAGAAAAACTCTCCGGAGTGGACACCTTACCCACCGATCCGGCCAACATCGCCGAAAATGCAAAAGTGATGAACAAGATGTACTACGAAGAGATCTTTCCCCTCTTCTTCAAATCGTACGGGGAAACCTATTTTAAGAAGGGTGATTTAAACGAAGTGGAAGTTCCCAAAGAAATAGCGGCGAAACAAAGCGTTGAATTTACGTTGACCCAGGAGCAACTGGAACCCTTTATCACCTCCATGCTTTCCGACTTTATTCCGAAGGTATTGGACATCATGGCTAAACCGGAATACCGGGATGTGACCAAGGTAACTGCCGATCAGCTGAACGAAGCCAAAAAAAGCATTGAAGAAGCAAAATCCCAATGGGAGAAAAATAAAGGGAACCTGAATCAATATATTCAGAACCTATCCATCAAAGGGGTTAGCGTGATCGATAAAGAGGGTTATCTGGCGCACACCGTATTCGATATGGGCGCCGACCTTTCAGATCCTGAAAACCCGGGCACGGTAAGCATAAAACTAAAGGCGCAATCATCCTCCTTGAACATCAACCAAAAGCCTTCATTTAAAAACACGATTCCGCCTTCTTCGGGAGAAATCATTCCCTTCCAAGAACTGATCAACGGATTAGGCGGATTATGAAATGAATGGGGAGGTGCCCCGTGCTGAAACGAAAAGCCCCTCTACTCCTTTTTGGATTCTTTTTCCTCTTCTTATCCTTTTCCCTCCTGATCCCATCCTTGCAGGCTGAAAAGGATGGGGAGGAGAAGGGAGGGAAAGAACTCTTTCAAAAAGTGCTCACCCTTCATGAAATCGGGAAGGAAGTGGAGCGGATCACGAAGGAAGAGAACCGTTTAAGAGAGGAACTGGCCGGCCTCAATACGAAGGTGGCTTCACAAGAAAAAATAACCTCCCTTCTTCGCAGCGAGGTTGGCCGCATCGCCAGGGCGTATTACATGGGAGATCAATGGGATCTCCTTTTTCTTCTCCTGCAAAGCAGGGATATGGGGGAAGCGATCATGAGGTACGAATATCTCACCTCCATCCTTTCCCATCACCAACAAAAGCTCCTTTCCTACCGGGAGGAAGAACAACTTCTACTCACCCTTCAAACAGAAAAGAACAGAGCGCTCGACCAATTGGAGGAAACCCGCCTTCATCTCCAAGCGGAAGAGAGGCTCCTTCGATCCTTGCAAGAAGAGTACGGCACCCTCCTTTTACAACTTCCCGAAGGGGAACAGGTGAAACTTCTCCTGTCTCGCTTCATACAAGACTGGGAGGAGAAAGGGTTGCCTGCCTTTGAACGATTTTTGAACGAGATGTCGATCCAAACGAGGAATATGGCCGGCACTTTCAAAAATAAGGTCACCTTCTCCTTGAGCGGTGCTTCCCTCTCCATCAGCGACCAGGACTTTACCCGGTTTCTGAGGGATTCCTCCTCCCTCTTTCGCAATTTCTCGGTTCGCTTTGACCAAAACGGCCTCTCCTTTTTTGGTGAATATGAGGAAAGGACCCTCACTTTGAAAGGCCATTATGAAATGGGGGAGAATATCCTTTATTTTCATATTGACCGGCTAATTTATAACGGTTACCGGCTTCCGGAAGAGACCGTTCGCTTCCTGGATGAAAAATATGATCTCGGCCTCTATATGGATCAGATCAGAAAAGGGGTTAAGCTGAAAGAAGCTACGTTGACCGACGGAAAATTAACGCTTACCTTTACCCTTTCCCTCTGATTCCCCCGGAGTGGTCTCCTCCATTAATGTGGAGGAGGGATTCCATTGGAGTGCGGGGAGGGAAGAGAGGTGTCCCATCATCTCCCGGTAATCCGCTTCAAGAACATGCAGCCGTTCCATGGACAGATCGGGATCTTCCTTCGCCTTTTCCTCGGAGACGGGAAGGGGAAGGACTCGGTACGCCCTTTTTCCCCCTTTCCGGTATTGCTGGATCCAAGTCGGGACCGTTTCTACCCGGGTGATCTTCAACTCCCCGGAAGGAAACGTTTTTTGGAACGTGGCGGAAAAAACAACCCCTAGATTCGTGTATTTACCTTTCTGAGCCGCGATAAAATTCCCCAGGGAATAAATGACAACCCCTTTTCGCTTGCCCCCCTTTCCGTCAGGAACCTCCATCTCTTGAACCGGTTGCACCACATGGGGATGGCTTCCCAAAATTAAGTCCGCCCCGTTTCGGATTAAGGTTTCCGCCATTTTTTTCTGCTCCTCATCAGGAAAGCGTTGGTACTCCTGTCCGAAATGAATGGAGAGAACCACCCCTTCGGCCCCTTCTTCTTTCGCTCTCCGTATATCTTCTTTCATCTTCTCCAGGTTGATCTGAGAGACCAGGTATTCCTTTCCCTCCGGAAAGGGAATGCCGTTTGTCCCATAGGTATAGGCAAGGAAAGCCAAGGTGATTCCGTTTTCGGAAAGGAGAAGGAGGCTTCTCCCTTCCTCTTCGCTCCCTGCCGTCCCCGTCGTCTCCATCCCTTCGGCTTGGATCGCCTCCCGTGTCCGTATCACCCCGATCTCCCCCCGATCCAAGGCATGGTTGTTAGCCGTGGTCAGTATGGTAAATCCCGCTTTCTTAAGGGCGCTCGCCAATTCGGGCGGAGCATTAAACAGGGGGTATCCTGTATATTTCAAATCTTTTCCTGCCAAGGGGGTTTCTAAATTGCCGATCACCCAGTCTCCCTTCTTGAGCAAGGGGCTAATCTCTGTAAAAAAGGAGTCAAAGTTATAGCGATCCGTCCTCGCATCATACCCGGCCTCCGTTTGCGTATTGTGCATCATAATATCCCCCACCGCAATCAGCCGAGCCTCCCGTATAGAGGAGGAAGGAAGAGGAGAAGAAGACACCGTTTCCTCCACCGCGTCCGGCGTTTTGGGAGAAGAATCCCGGGAAGGTTCGCTTTTCAATAATCCCCCCCATTGGGTCAACAGAATGATGATGCTAAGGAACCCTGCGGTTAAAAGCCAAGCCGGAAATTTGCCCATCCCTCTTGCCTTCCCCCTTTTCTCAGACTCCCATAAAGCCGGTGAGATAGGGATTTTCCTCCTGTTCCCGTTCTACGCGGGTAGATTCCCCATGGCCGGGGTAGAGAAGGGTGTTCCCCGGCAACGCCATCAACTTATCCTGAATCGAATGCATGAGGGTGGCATAGTCTCCCCCGGGAAAATCGGTTCGGCCAATCCCTAGGCGGAAAAGAACGTCGCCGCAAAACGCTTTATCTTCGGCCAAAAAAGTGAGACTGCCGGGCGAGTGCCCCGGGGTGTGAAGAACGCGAAGGGCGAAATCGCCGATGATCCAATCTCCTTCCCGATCGATGAGAACATCTGCCGGATGTAAGCGGATGGGCGGTACCCAATCGGAAAACATGGGATACCCGGATCCATTTAACTCCGGGCGGGAAAGCCACTCGGCTTCCAACACATGTTGATATACGGGCGCTTTGCTCCATTCCCTCATCCAGTCCAATCCGCCGATATGATCAAAGTGGGCATGGGTAAGAAGAATTCCCTGTAAGTAAATCCCCATTCCCTCGATCCATTCCTTTATTTTCGGGGAGGGAGCGCCGGGATCGATATATAGGCCTTTCTTCCCTTCGTTATACAAGAGATACCCGTTTGTCCCCAATGGACCTCCTTGAAATCTCTTCACCTGAATCACAGAACGTCCCCCACTCTTTCGTCATCATCATGGCAAAATCGTTTATAGAATATCGGCGGCCAGCTGGGCCAAGGAGGAGCGTTCCCCTTTTTCCAGGCGAATATGACCGCTTATGTCATATTCCTTAAACTTCTCCGCCACATAGACTAACCCATTCGTAAAAGAATCCAAGTAAGGATGGTCGATCTGCTGGGGATCTCCCATCAGGACAATCTTGCTCCCTTCTCCCACACGGGTGAGGATGGTCTTCACCTCATGCTTTGTTAAATTTTGAGCTTCATCAATGAGGATGAACTGTTCGGGAATGCTTCTCCCCCGAATATACGTAAGGGCTTCGATCTGAATGCTGCTTATCCCAGCCAGGATTTTATCTAAATCTCCTTTGTTTTTCGTATTGAAGAGGAATTCCAGATTGTCATAGATGGGTTGAATCCAGGGGCGCAACTTCTCTTCTTTTTCCCCGGGAAGATACCCGATATCTTTTCCCAAAGGGACGATGGGCCTTGCGACAAGAAGCTTTTTATAGCGATGCTCATCCTCCACCTGGGACAATCCTGCCGCCAGGCTGAGGAGAGTTTTTCCCGTACCCGCTTTGCCGATGATGGTAACAAGGGGAATCTCGGGATTGAGGAGAAGATCCAGGGCCATCCATTGCTGGGCATTGCGTGGCCGGATTCCCCATACATTCTCATCACTGGAGAGACGAAGCTTATGAATGCGTTTCTTGTCTGCGCTTACCTTACCGATGGCCGATTTGGAACTGCCGAATTGATCTTTTAAGAAGACGAACTGATGTGGATAGAATTCGGCCGCCTCGATTTCGCCCGTCGCGAGGAATCCTTGTTGGTAAAAAAGGTTGATTTTGCTAGGATCCACCTCCAGTGTAACAGTTCCCGAATATCCTTTTTCATCAAGTATAACCCGGTCTGAAAGAAAATCCTCTGCCGCCAGGTTGAGGGCATCCGCTTTTATCCGCATGAGGGCATCTTTGCTTACGATCACCACCTGCTTCGGCTCTTTTTTATCCCGTTCCTCTTCCTGGAGATTAAGAGCGACCGCCAGGATGCGATGGTCATTGGTCGGTTCCACGAAATAGTCCTTAAGACTCTGTAACGAGCGGTGATTAAGCTCGACCCGCAAGGTGCCCCCCCTTTCCATGGGGATCCCGTCATGGAGTTTCCCCCGTGAGCGAAGGCCATCCAAGATGCGCGCCACCTTCCTCGCATTATGCCCTACCTCATCCATATTCCGCTTTTTCATGTCGATTTCTTCCAGAACTACGGAGGGGATGACCACATCGTTCTCAAAAAACATAAAGACGGCATTCGGCTCCTGCAACAAGACACTGGTATCCAAGACATAGATCTTGTTCACTGGGGTTCCTCCCTTGCTTTTACATGGAATAACATACATGAACGAGGATGAATAGGGCAACATAGAAATAACGATACTCCGGAAAGCAGGTGAACCTATTCATGCTCGGAAAACTTTTTCTTTTCACCTTTATGTTCTTTATCCTTCTCCTCGGCTGTGTTCCTGAAAACCGCCCCCCGGCAAACCCATCTTCGCCGCCTAACGCAGCCAGAGAACAGCGAGTGGACCAAATCTCTTATCCCAATCAGTCCGCAGGAAAACCGGAGAACCAAAGCGCCCAGAAAGTGGCCGATCGCTTGGTTCAATTGGCGCTCCAGGATCCAAACGTTCAGGATGCCACCGCAGTGGTGATCGGGAAGTTTGCCGTGGTGGGGATCGATGTGGCGGATAACCTGGAAGCGGCCCGGGTAAGCACAATCAAATATTCGGTGGCGCAAAGCCTAAAGGAAGATCCGCTGGGTGCAAACGCCCTCGTCACCTCCGATCCCGATCTGATGGCACGCTTACGGGAGATGGCGAGACGGATTCGGGAAGGCCATCCGATCGCCGGTGTAGCCGATGAATTGGCTGATATCGTGGCACGCATCATGCCTCAGTTCCCTCGGCAAGTGGAACAAAGGGAAGAACCGCAGACGCCGGAAAACCGAAGGAGTTTAAATCAACCCACCCGTTAAATACAAGGTATAAGAATCGGCATAAGTCTTACGACCTATGCCTTTTTTAGAGCGGAGAAGACCTGGCTGTCCAGTTTATGGGCCGCTTCCGGATTGTAGGTTTTTTCATAAGTTGGCTCCTGTGTAATTTTCGCCCCGTAGAAGAGAACATCGCGAACCGCATCAATCTCCACCTCAAAAATCGCCAAACGAATCGGCACCCCTTCGGCCTCTTGGGCCAACAGGGCAGCTTTCCCGCTTAACGTGTAGATCCGCTCATGGGCAAAAAAAGTGAGGGTAACCTGGGGTTCGCTCACAATATTTTGGAGTAGACGGGAGCGCCCATCCAAAGCAAAGCGGATTTTTTTCGCCGAGACGGCATGAACCCAGGAGATGGAGTTCACGCTAGGACCTTTCGTCTCATTGTCTATCGTACCCAATAAAACCAATCGCTCTTTTTCCAATAATGAAATCATGTCCGGTGATAAGTCGGGTCTGACGGATTCAGCCACTCCTATTCTCTCCTTTCCTCTCTTACATATCTATTCTTTACTCCGAAAACTCTATTCATCAAGATCAAAAAAAGCACTTATTTAAGGTGGCATAGGAGGAAGAACTCTTGTATAGTAAAGGGATAGAAGAGGAAGATATCGAACGTAAGTTGCAACAGTTAAGCGATCGAATCGCCGAAATGTTGGAGTCTCACCGTCGGATGGACCGTTGGATGGTCCTACTTGAAAAAGTTCAGCTCGACGATTTCCTCTATAATTATACCCAACCCATGCGCATTATTATCTTAAATCTCGTTGCAGGCATTACCCGGGGACTCGGTTTCACGCTGGGCACCACATTGGTCGTCGCCGTCCTCGTGGTGATTCTGAGAAACTTTGTCACCCTTCCCATCATCGGAGAATATATCGCCGATCTCATCGATATCATCGATTTTCATCGCCAAAACAATCATTAGGAGGAAAAGAAATTGAAAGCGATTTGTTTCCTATGTGAAAAGACGGTCCGGCTTGACGATAACTCCCTGCTGGCTAAGAAATTGCGGAACAATCCCTTAAAAACATACCTGTGCAATGAATGCAGAGAGAGGATCACCCTCCACACCTTGGAGCGTTTGGCGAAACGGAAAGAGAAAGAAGCACCTTCTCCATCAAGCGCTCCTCCTACTGATTGTACTTCGGCTCATTCATAATATTCACCAACAATTCATCAACCCGGTAGGCGTCAAATCTCTCCTTTTCTCTTTTCCCCTCCCTTACATACTCGATCTCATATGCTTCATCCCCTTCCTTCGTTACGGAGAGGTGGGTGACCTGGTGATCTTCACGAAGGATCTCGGAAAAAAATTGAAGGGTTTCACTCGCCGCATGGTCCTCGGGGCGCGCCTCCGCCACCACCTTGATTTGCAACCAATTAAACAGGGCATCATGCAACTTCAAAGGAACGCACACCTTTCCACGTTGGATTAAAATCACTGAAGCTACACTTCATCCCGCCTGCGGAAACGAGCCAGAATCAGGACGAGGATGATGACCATTAGACCTGGAACGATGGGCAAAACATAGGCAAGGAGCACTAAGGGAAAGGAGCCGATCACCAGGACTCCATAGACGATCAACCGTTTCCCCAAAGGGAGGGGCCTGGAAAACCCAAGAATATAGGCGATCAAGAGGAGGAGCACCACCACAGCATATTTTACATAAAAATAATCATACCAGATCCGGATCTCCGTGCCGTCCATTTTCGTCTCCCCTCACCATGTGCGGATGTATTCCATTTCATCCCGATACTCCCACTCATCCTCTACCGGAGTCTCCAGGATGATGGGGAGGGACTGAAAGTGAGGATCATGGATGAACCGGGACAGAGCCTCCGATCCGATCTCCCCCTTGCCGATCTTTTCATGGCGGTCTTTGCGGCTATGAAAAGGAGCCTTGCTATCATTGAAATGAATGGCCATCAAATGCTCCAGGTAGCCCGTCTTCTCCATCTCTTCCACCAATTCTCCGTAGGTTTCTCCATTCCATATTCCTGCGGCAAACCCGTGGCAGGTGTCGAAACAAAAACCGATCTTATCCGCCACATCGGTTGCCTCCCGTATTCGCATCAATTCTTTCAAGGTAAGTCCCATCTCCGAACCCTGCCCTGCCGTATTCTCTAAAAGGAGCTTTACCGGACCATTGTAATCACCCAAAATGGCGTTTAACGTCTCCACCATGCGGCGAAAGCCAAATTCCTCCCCTTCCCCCACATGCTTCCCCACATGCACCACGGCTCCCGGTGAACCGAATACTTCGGCAATATGGAGGTCCTCCTTTAAAGAAGAGATGGTTATTTCCGTTAGATCCTCCTTGGGAGAGGAGAGGTTGGTAATATAAGGAGTATGGAGAATCAACTTCAGATCCCTCTCCTTCATGAATCGGACAGCCTTCTCCGCATCTTCATAATCTATTTTCTTAGGCTTTAGGGAACGGGGATTTTTGCTAAACACCTGAAAGGACCGGGCGCCCAATTCCACCGCCCGCTCCGCCGCCGCGTAGATCCCTTTCCCAACGCTAATATGACAGCCGATATACATCACGCCACCTCATTCATTTATTTTCATCTTTACTTTACCTTTTTCCGCAGGAGAGGGCAACCGGGAAGGAAATTTTCCCGAAAAAAATCGGCAACGTTTCATCCTGACCATCGAATTGCCTCTCTTAAGGCTTCCATGCCGTGATTCCTTTCATCCAACAAATAACACTTTACACAATAACTTTTCTGGTATAAAATTTAAAAGTCTTGTGAAACCGGACTGACATTAAACGGACTCATAGAGAAAGGAGACTCGGAGGATGTGGGTGATTGGGATATCTCTCGTGCTGTTCCTCCTTTTCTTTAGGAAAGCATACCGGAATACCTTCGATGTCTCTATACAGAGGATTGAGGTACCGGTGAAGCTTCCCCGCGGAGAGGAACTAAGGATTCTCCAATTATCCGATATGCACTTGGAGCGCCTCTCCATCACTCCGGAACATCTTTATTCGCTCATCCAAGGAGAAAAGGTGGACCTCATCGCCCTTACCGGTGACCAAATCGAACAGAAGCGAAACATCGAACCTTTTATGGAATATATCCGGATCTTAAAGAAGATAAACCCCCGCCTGGGAATTTACGTGATTTTCGGGAACCACGATTATCTGATGCGCAAGGAAAATCTTCTTTTATTCAGGAGACGCCTTGAAGAGGAGGGGTGTGTCGTGATGCAGAACGAAAATCTTACTCTTCCCTTTGGAGGGACGAACCTAAATATCATCGGAATCGACGATCATAGTACAGGCCGGAGCGATATCCGAAAATCGTATCAGGGAACTCACCCCGACGGGATCAACCTGATCCTAACCCATGACCCAAACTTGGTTTTGCAAATGAAAGAGGCTCCCTTTGATTATCTCATCTCCGGACATTTCCATGGAGGACAGATTCATTGGCCAAAGCCTTATCATTTGGCGAAGATGGGAAAATTGGCCCGCATGAACATCGTCAAGGGGCTTCATTATATGAACGATGCTCCCTTTTACATCAGCGAAGGGCTGGGGCAAACGGGAATCAACATCCGTACCGGTTCCCGTCCGGAAATTACCATTCATATCCTAAGAGGAACCGGCATTGCGGAAGAAAAGATGGCCGAAGCCATATAAAAAAAGACCTTCCTTCAGGTACCGGAAGGTTCTTTTTTTGAATTCAACCATTTCTCAACGCGCATTTCATACTCCTCGAAGGCGGCACTCCTCCCCCGCCTCTCCATGAGGAGATGAAAACGAAGCCTTTTCTCCGTCCACTCTCTTTGCAATTCTTTCCTCTCTTGTTCATCGCGGCATTGGTTTAATAATCCTTGCAACGTGGTTAACTCTTTCCTCAACTGCATCTCTTCCGGCAATACCCCTGCATTCTTTAAAATCTTATAACTGATGCGCAATTCCTCGGGGATGCGGGATAAATCCTCCAATTGCAAAGGTTTCCCTTTTCCCGGGAGATCGTCAAACTCTCCATTTTCAATCGCCTCTTTAATCTTCTCCTCCGCGATGCTTCGTAAAATATCCAATTTCGTCTCCTCCGTTCCAAAGAATAGATTCTAATCTCCGTCACACACTAGGACTAACCGGTTTCAACAGAAAGGGGATTTACTATGGAAATTAAACCCATTAACAAGAAATTAAAATTATACGGCTTTAACAATTTAACGAAGACCTTAAGCTTCAACTTTTACGACATCGCCTACGCCGTAGAGCATGAAAAAAACCAAGAATATATCTCCTATATCGATGAGGAATATAACGCGGACCGTCTCGTGAACATCCTCTCCCAGGTGGCAAAAATCATCGGCGCCCACGTGTTAAACATCGCCAATACCGATTATGATCCCCAGGGAGCCAGTGTGACCATGCTGGTGGCGGAGAACCAGGTTACAAGCAAAGATAACGTCTTGCCTGTGGACGGAGAGGAAGCTCCCGGCCCTTCCATTGTTGCCGGGCACTTGGATAAAAGCCACATCACCGTACATACCTATCCGGAAACCCATCCCGATGACGGGATCAGTACCTTCCGGGCCGACATTGATGTCTCCACATGCGGAGAAATCTCTCCCCTGAAGGCCCTGAACTACCTCATCACCAGCTTCGAACCGGATATCGCCATGATCGATTACCGAGTACGGGGATTTACCCGAGATGTGAAGGGGAAGAAATACTTCATCGACCATAAGATCAATTCCATTCAGAACTACTTGAGTGCTAAAATCAAAGAAGATTACCAAATGATAGATGTAAATATATACCAAGAGAAAATTTTTCACACCAAAATGATCCTGAAAGAATTTGATTTGGACCGCTACCTTTTTGGGACAGAGAAGAAGAATCTCTTTCCCAGGGAGAAAGGGAAGATGAAGAAGCGAATTAAAAAAGAGATGTATGAGATCTTTTATGGAAAAAATATGGTCGACATCTGATCCCTCCGATCCTTTCTTTTTCCATTATACCATGAATCACACGTATCTCTCTTTTATTATTTTAGACTCATAGAGTAAAATACTAACAGTGGCCTATGACAGCATAAAAAAGAGGATGCAACAAGGGGGAGTTTATGTGGAACGGCTCATCCGCTTTAGTATGAAAAATGGGATCGTCATTGTGATTCTCATGATGATGGTCGTAGGGTTTGGCGTTCAATCGGTGCGAAATATGGAGATGGAACAATACCCCAACGTCGATATTCCTTATCTTACGGTGGTTATTCCGTATCCCGGAGCATCGCCTGAACAGGCGATGAAAGAGATCGGGGAACCGCTGGAAAAGGGGTTAAGTCAAATCGCCGGCGTAGAGAAACTTTATGCTTCAGGATGGGCGAACGGCTTTTCCGCCACCCTCCAATTCGCCATGGATACCAACATGACGGAGGCAAAACGACAGGTTCAAGACGCCGTTACAAAGGCAAATCTCCCCGAAGGAATCCTGGAACCCCGTTATGCCATGGCGCAGCCGGATAATCCTGAAATCTACTCCCTCGGGGTCTTCTCCGATCATGAAGAGGTGGCCCAGTCCTTTGTCCAGGATCGCCTTCTCCCGGAACTGCAGGAAATCAAGGGCATCGAAGAAGTCCGAGTCACCGGAAATGAAACGAAAAAAATTTATGTAAAGGTGAAAACGGAAGCGTTAAAAGCGTATCATCTAACCATTGATCAGGTGAAACAAGCCTTAATCGCCAATAATCTGTCCGTCCCCACAGGGGAGATCACTTTATCGGAACAAGTTCTTCCCATTAGAGTGAATCAGAAAATCGGCTCCCTGGAACAACTGAAGAAGATGAATCTTCTCGTTGTGGAACAAGACTTCTCCTCCATGACGGAAGCCTTTACCCAAATCAACGACGGAATGAGGGCTTTAGGGAGCGGCATCCAATCTGTGGGAAGAGGTCTCTCCTCCCTCGGCGAACTTCAAAACAAGCAGGCGGCCCAGGTTCAAATTCTGGCCGCTCTCCAGGGACTGAGCGGAAACCTGATTCAGGATCAGATGAAATTATCCTCCCTTTTGGCGAACAAAGCGCAGCAGGGAGGAGCGACGGACCAAGAAATTGCCTCTTTACAGGAAAAGATCAAAGGGGAAGAGATACAAATTCGCCAACTGCAGGCGGAGTTTTCCTCTCTCACCGAGGAAATGAAAAAGATGGCCGGTGCCTCCCCTGCGGCATCCCAAACGGGACAAAACCGGCTTGCCGAAGGAGCGGTGAACAATCAAGGGGTGCAACTCAATGTAAAAGCAATCCCGTTGGAAAAGATCGCAACGGTATCCTACGAAAGCGATCCTGCCTCCACCATCGCCCGTGTCAATGGAAAGCCGGCCGTTACGATCGGCATCCTTCCCGAAACCGGGCAAAATGTGGTTACGATCGTGAAGGAAATCAACGCCCGTCTTCAGTCCCTCACCCTCCCTCAAGGGGTACGGATTGAAGTATTGAGAGATCAATCGAAACAAATTGAAGGATCGGTTATGGCCATGCTGAGAGAGGCGCTCCTCGGCGCGCTGATGGCGGTAGTGGTTACCCTCCTTTTCCTGCGCAACCTCCGCTCTACCCTGATCGCCATTCTCTCCATTCCCCTTTCCGTGTTTGCCTCCTTTATCCTTCTGGAAAAACTGGGGTATTCCTTAAACATCATCACATTGTCCGGCATTGCCGTAGCGGTTGGGCGGGTGATCGATGACTCCATCGTTGTGATCGAGAACATCTTCCGGCGTTTGCGGAGAACGACGGTACGCAGCGGGGAATTGGTCGAAGAATCCACCCTGGAGGTGGCGAAAGCGATCGCCTCCTCTACGGTAACAACGGTGGCCGTCTTTTTGCCCTTAGCCTTCATTCCCGGAATCGTGGGCAAGTTCTTCACGCCGTTGGCGTGGACCATCGTCATCTCCCTCATCTTCTCCCTCCTCGTCGCGGTGACCATCGTCCCCCTTCTCTCCAGGCTCTTCTTGATGAAAATGAAGGCGGAAGAGCCGAAGGAAAACCGTTTGCAGAGAGGATACAAACGGCTGCTCCGCTGGGCATTGAAACACCGTTTCGCCACCCTAGGCGCCGCTCTCATCCTCCTTCTGCTCAGCACCTCTCTCAGCATTCCGAACCTGGGATTTAACTTTCTGCCCCAGGAAGAAGTCCATTACTATGATGTTACCGTCAAAATGGCGGTAGGCACCGCCCGGGAGAAGACGGACCGGGTTTCCCGACAGGTGGAAAGCATCCTTCTCTCCGAACCCGGCATAGAAAAAGTGACCACCTTTATCGATAATGAAAAAGCAACCCTCTCCTTTGCCGTAAAAGAAGAGGGTAGAAAGGGAAAGTTCGACACCGAATCCTTACGGGATAAATTTTCCCGGGTCACAGGGGCTGAAGAGATTCTCCTCTCGGGAATCGGCGCGGTCGGAGGAGGGCAAACCAACGACTTTATCCTCGTCATTAACGGACCCTCCATGGAGGCGATGAAAAAGGCGGCGGAACTAATGGTTGGGGAGCTGAAAAACATTCCGGGGCTGGCGGACATTCACGCCACAAATGAAGGGCTAAAACCCGAGATCCTACTCCAATTGAATGAAAAGGCCATGGCGGACAAAGGACTTTATCCCGGAATGGTAGGCCTCTCCCTCCGCAACATGCTAAGCGGTGATACGGTGACCAACATCACGCTCAACGGAAAGCCGACCGATGTGGTTCTGAAGCAGGAACTTCCTGATCTGCATTCCCTCGAGGATCTTTCCAATCAGAAAGTGAGCAACATGATCGGAGATGAAATCCCCTTAAAGGAAATCGGGCAGCTTACCGTTACGAAGCAGCCGGTGCAGATCACCCGACTCAATCAGAAGGAATACATCATGCTCAGGGGGACCATTACGGATCCCAATGCCAGCAAAGTGATCGGGGAAGCGGAAAATGCCTTAAAAAACCTATCTCTTCCGGAAGGCGTCTCTTGGTATAAGGAAGGGGCGTCGGAGGCGATGACGGAAGGGTTCCGGAACATGGGCTATGCCCTCATCCTGAGCGTTCTCTTCATCTACATCGCGATGGTGATCGCCTTTGGCGAAGCGAAGGCTCCCTTTGTCATCCTCTTTGCCATTCCCTTCTCCGCCATCGGAGCCCTCATCGGTCTTCTTCTGGTGCGAGAACCGATCGGAATGCCGGCCCTGATCGGACTCCTCATGTTAAACGGGATCGTGGTGACCAATGCCATCGTTCTCATCGACCGGGTAAAGCAAAACGAGCGTAAAGGGTTTTCCACCGAGGAGGCTCTCTTAGAGGCAGGAACAACTCGCCTTCGCCCCATCCTCATGACCGCCATCGCCACCATCGGGGCTCTCTTCCCCATGGCCCTCTCCACCGATGCAGGGATCATTTCCCGCTCCCTCGCCGCCGTGGTTATCGGAGGGCTTACCACCTCCACTTTGCTCACTTTACTCATTGTCCCTGTTCTCTACAGCCTCCTTCATTCCTCCATGACCCTTCAGACATCAATGAAACAGGGGATGTAGTAATCCCTGGCTCAAAGCGTGCAACCCTTCCTTTTATTCCACGGAGGAAGGGTCTTTCTTTTCCCGCCTTCTCACCTCGATGCCGGCCTCCTCTTCCAAGGGACGGATGAGAGCAGCCATATCCAGGGGCCCGTATCCCGCCTCTTCGGCCTTTCCGATATATTCCCCGGACACCTTTCCGACTCGGAGAGGGATGCCCAACTCCTCGGCTAGGCGAAGGGCGATTTTTATATCCTTATGTAAAAGGCGGATGCTAAAGCGCTGCGTAAAATCCCGATCCTGGATCAGATCAAGGGTCCTGTCGATCATGTAACTGTGACCCGTGCTCGCCTTGATGATTCGACGCATCACCTCCGGATCGATTCCCGCCTTCGCCCCCATGACAAAGGCCTCGCTTAGGGCAACCGTATGAATCCCCACCAAGAGATTGTTGATCAGCTTAACCACGCTGCCGCTGCCGATTTCCCCCACCCGGACGATCAGTTTCCCCATCGCTTCCAGGAGGGGCTTCACCTTCCGAAAAGCTTCCTCCTCTCCTCCACACATGATCGTAAGGGTGCCGGCTTCCGCCCCCATGGGACCGCCGCTCACCGGCGCATCCAAGTAAGAAATCCCTTTCTCTTTCCCTTTCTCGTAGATTTTACGGTTTAATGCGGGACTCACCGTGCTGTGATCGGCGATGATGAGTCCTTCCTTACCGCCTGCAATCACCCCATTCTCCCCAAGAAAAACCTCCTCCACCGTATCCGGCATCGGCAAAGCCGAGAAGAGGAACTCCACGTTTCCGGCTAGATCATAGGGGCTCTCCGCCTCCTTCGCCCCCCAGGAAATGGCCTTCTCGATGGGGCCACGGCTCCGGCTCACCACCCATACCTCATGGCCTGCCTCGATAAGACGCCTCGCCATGGGAAGCCCCATTGTCCCTAATCCGATATAACCCACTTTCACGCAACATCACTCCTTCACCAAATCTCATTTCCTAATTCATGATACCTTTCCCAAAATGAGATGAAAAGAAAAAACCATCCCTCGGATGGTTTCGATTCGAATTTGGTTACATCTCCGTGAGGAGCATCTCCCTCCGCAGGAGAGTAAGCTTTTCCTTCTCTTTCTCGATCTCCCTGAGGTTTCCGTCCGCCAAAGCTTTTGCCAACCGGTCCAAAGAAGAATCAATCTCTTCCCGGAGAAGGGGGATCTTCTCCTCAATATCCCTTCGTTTGAAAGACTCCATCACCTGCTCCATGGTGATGGTGGTCTCTTTATTCATGAGCACCTTCTTATTGGGACCATTTACCTCGGTGATGCGAACCACCTCCCCATATTGGATCTGATGGATATAAAGCACATCGGAGCGAATAATTTTTATGGTCGCATGGCCTTTACACCGCATGATTAACTCTTGAAAGAGATCGGCTACGACAGGGTCGGCAAATTGGATCACTTTATCCATCAGCTTATATCTTCCGGCCTTATAGCGGAAATGAAGAGCGCCTTCTACCAATCCGGCGATCGTAAGCGTTACCTCGGAATCCACCTCCTCCACAGAAAACGAGATGGCGTGCGACTCAAGGGTTTGCAACATTTCAAGCCAATGTTCTCTCGAAAACTGCAGTTCCACACCACTTGCTTCCAAGACATAGGTTAGCATCCCGTTCTCCTCCTTTTAAATAATCTTCCCCCATCCCTCCGATTTATGGTAGAAACCCGGCACGAGTTATTCAGTAAATTCCATTAATTTTAGTAATACCAGTTTACTCTCCTTTCTGAAGAAATGCAACTAGAAAAGAGTGGTTAAAGGGGGAGGACGAGAAAATGTAAGCCCTTACATCTGCGTAGCTTTACCCCCCTTCTTTTCTTGCCCCCCCTTCCTTTCGTCTATTAAGCCCTTAATTCCTCCCGGCGAATCACTGCGGCACAATATTCAATAATCTCTTTTCTTCGGACAATACCGATAAAGACCTCTTTATCATCAATGACGGGAACGAAGTTCTGTTCCATGGCTAAGTTAATCAAATCCTCCATATCGGCGTGGATGTGAACCGGCTGGTTCTTCACATGCTGTTCAATCTGGTCCAAGCGAACCGTATGGGCATTGGCAAACGTAAGTCCAGGCGTGTTCTTCATCTTCCATAAGAGATCTCCCTCGGTGATGGTCCCCGCATACTTGCCGTTCTGATCTACCAAAGGGATGGCGGAGTAACGATGCCTTTCCATTCGCTCCAGCGCCTGCCGCATGGTAGATCGGGGGGAGAGGTAAATCACTTCGTCCTTCGGGAGAAGAAAAAAAGCAATATTCACTGGTCTCCTCCTCTCATCCTGCTGCTACCATTATACTATACGAATCAGTCCATAATAAAGTTTCTATAAACGACTAAAGGGTTCTTTCTCCAACAAAAAAACCCCATAGGGGGGGAAGGAACGATGTTAAACTGCCATATTTCCATATTTCTCAGTAATAATACGAGAGAATTTTTTCCCTCTCTTCATTCGACATTTTCACGGGGGAGTCGAAAGGCATGATCTCTTCTCCGCCCAAATTTTCTTCATGGTAAGCACGCCTTCCTTCTTGTTGAAAGATGATCCCTGTGACCAATCCGCCAAATTGATCGATATAGGAGAGGGCTTCAAGATGGCTCTCAGGACGATAATCGGGCCGTTCGGATAGTTTTACCAAATGGTCTTTGAACCAGTCATAGGTGTTGACCTTATTAAAGGTGACGCAGGGCGAAAAGCTGTTGACGAGGGAAAACCCTTTATGCCGAATGGCCGCCTCAAAGATCTCCGTCATCTCCTTTACGTCACCGGAAAAAGCCTGGGCTACGAAACTTGCCCCTTGGGACAAGGCGAGATAGAGGGGGCGAATGGGATTCTCCGCGGCGCCGTGGGGACTCGTCTTTGACTTAAACCCTTTGGCGCTGGTCGGGGAGGTCTGCCCTGTCGTAAGGCCGTAAATGTTATTATCCATGACGATATAGGTGATGTTCACATTTCGGCGCAGGGCATGAAGGAAATGTCCCAAACCGATGCCGTAACCATCCCCGTCGCCTCCCGCGGCGATGACGGTTAAGCGGGGGTTAGCCAGTTGGACTCCTTGGGCGATCGGAAGGGACCGGCCGTGAAGCCCATGGAATCCATAAGAGCCAAAATGCTGGGAGAGCTTCCCCGAACAACCGATTCCTGTAGAAAGGACGACCTCCTCCGGTTGGAGTCCCAGATTGGCCACCGCTTTTTGAAGAGAAGCGAGGACGGTGTAATCCCCACAGCCGGGGCACCAGGTGGGACGGGCATCGACCCGAAACATCTGCATCGAAGCGTTACGGTCAGCCATGGTAAAGCGCCTCCTTCTCCCCCTGAACGGCGTCCACAATCTGTTGGACGGTAAAGGGAACCCCGTCATAACGGAGAAGGCTCTTGATCTTATCATGGTGTCCCACTTCCTGCCGCAGCAATTGGGCCAACTGCCCTGTCCCGTTGTTTTCGACGACGAGAACCTCCTTTGCTCTTTCCAGATAGGGTTTTACCCGTACAGCCGGAAAGGGCTTCACGACTTTGAGGATCAAAAGTCCCGCTTTTCTCCCTTCCCGTAGGAGCCGATCAAGGGCCTCTTCCAGTTGAACCCTGGGAGAGCCGAAACAAACCAGGAGAAGATCTCCTTCCCTCTCTCCGATCCATTCGATGGATTCAGGCCCGAAATCAAATCCCGCAAGCTTCCTCAACCTCTTGTCAAACATCCTCCTGCGGAGATCGGGGTCTTCAATTTCCACGTCTCCCTCATCATGCTCGTTGCTTAAGGCGACGTAACGACCGTTTCTCTGTCCTGGGATCGACCGGGGGGAAATTCCGTTTTCCACGCCCAGGTTATATCTTTTATACTCCCCTTTTTCCAATCGGTCCAATTCCTCCTGTGTTACCATGGAATGCCGTTTCACCTGATAGTTGGATAGGTCCAGGGAATCGGAGGATTTCTTGGACATCCCCAGATAGAGATCAGTCCCCACGATGACCGGGCACTGGTACTTCTCCGCCAGTTCAAAGGCGTGAAAGGTAAAATGGAGGCTCTCCTCAATCGTCGACGGGATGAGGACAATCCGGGGAATCTCCCCGTGGGAGCCATAAAGCATCTCATTTAAGTCCGATTGCTCCGTCTTCGTCGGCAGCCCCGTACCCGGCCCTCCCCGCTGTACATCGATAATCACCAAGGGGGTTTCTGTCATCCCCGCCAGACCGATCGCTTCCTGCATGAGGGAAAAGCCGGGACCGGAGGTGGAGGTGGCCGCCCGCACCCCGGCATAATTGGCGCCGATGGCCATGATGCAGGCGGCAATCTCATCCTCCGCCTGTACCACCCTTCCGCCGTAATTGGGCAGGAATCGAAGCATCCAATACATGATCTCCGTCGCAGGGGTGATGGGGTACGCCGCCAGGAACCTGCAACCGCCGAGAAGGGCACCAAGTCCCGTCATTTCATTCCCGGAGACGAGGGCTAATTTCTTATTCCCTCGAGGAGGAAGAGGAAAGCGTTCCCTAAAATTTTCCCGATAATACTCAAATCCCTTTCTCAACGCTTGCCGGTTTAATTCCACCACCTTCTCCCCCTTTTTGGCGAACAATTCTTCAATCACCGGTTCAAAGGTGGTGAGGGAAAGATCCATGGCCGCCGCGGAGGCACCGCAAGCAACCATATTTTTTACAATTTCATTCCCCAGTTCTTTCGCCATATGGGTGAGAGGGATGGGAGCCAAGGCGAGCCTCTTATCCTCTTTCGGGGTAATTCCCTTTTTGCTGTCGTCGTAAATGATCAGGCTTCCATCATGAAGCTCGGACCAATTCATTTCAATCGTAAGTTGATCAAAGGCAAGCAGGATATCTAATTGATCCCCGTGGTAATGAACGGGGCGGTCACGGATCCGAATCTTGTAGTAGGTATGACCTCCCTTGATGAGGGACATAAAACTTCGGTACGCAAAAATGTAATGGCCGGTTCGGTTTAATACTTTTGCCAAAATTTCCCCTGTGGAATCGATCCCTTCTCCTTGTTCACCGCCTACTTTCCAAGTTCTCTCCACATGATCCACCTCGCTATGCTAATCTCCCTATATAGCATAACCAAGGCGGGAATATTCATGAGCTATCTTACCATTTGTTTAAGGCGGGCAAATACCTCCTCCGCCTCTTTCTCCATGCGTTCAAAGAGCTCTGCCACGGTGGGAATGTCTTCGATTAAACCGGCCACCTGGCCGGCCCAGCCGAATCCCTCCTCCCATTTTCCTTGATGAATCAATTTTCGATTCGTCTCTCCGCTAATCCAATCTTTTAATCCCTCATACCCTACACCTTTTCCTTCCAATTCAAGAATTTTCTCCGTTACGGGATTCTTGAGCGCCCTGGCCGGCGTCCCCAGACTTCTTTTAATCACCACCGTATCGGTCTCCTTCGCCTTTAAAATCGCCTCTTTATAGACCGGATGGGCATGGACACACTCCTGCGTCGCAATAAAACGGGTTCCCATCTCAATTCCTTCCGCTCCCAAGGCGAGCGCGGCCACGAGCCCTCGTCCGTTATAAAACCCGCCGCTGGCAACTACAGGAATCTTAACCGCCTCAACCACCCGGGGGATCAGAACCACTGTTCCCAGGTCATCTCTGCCCAGATGGCCTCCCCCCTCTTGCCCCACGACCATAACCGCATCCGCCCCCAATTCCTCCGCCTTCCGGGCCTGTCTCACCCCGGCCACGAGAACCAACTTCTTGATCGAGGTGCCCGATAGAAAGTCAAAAAAAGGTTTTGGATTTCCCCCCGTCACCGAAACGATCCCGACCCCTTCTTCGACCACCACACTTAACATCTCTTCAAAGGGACGCCCGTGCTGTCCGATTGCAAAGTTCACCGAAAACGGATGCTTTGTGAGTTCCCTTACCTTGCGGATTTCCTGCCGCAGAGCCTCCGGGGAAGGGAGGGTCATGGCCGTAATTTGGCCCAATCCCCCCGCATTGGAGACGGCCGCCGCCAAATCGGCATAAGCTAAATAAGCTAATCCCCCCTGAATGATGGGGAGTCGAATCCCCAACAATCGGGTTAACCTCGTATCCATTTTTCCTAAATCCTCCATTTCGTCGGAAAGTAAGATTTAAAACAGGGCTATATCCTCATTCGCTCTCTTTCTCTTTTTTCCTCCTAAAAATATTCTTCTCCCCTCATTCTCTCAAAAGTTCATCTTGGTTTATTGCTTTTTTCGCTGTTTTTGATATACTTTTTGATGTTTTAATTTTTTAGAGACAGGGGGGAGCAAAAATGGATCTCTCTCGCCAGCAGGAGACCCCGCTCTTTACAGGACTCATCAATCACCGTAATCGAAATCCCATCCAGTTTCATATCCCCGGCCATAAGAAGGGGAAAGGAATGGATGAAGAGTTCCGCCAATTTATCGGTGAAAATGCCCTAAGCATAGATCTCATCAATATCAGCCCCCTTGACGACTTGCATGCACCCCATGGCATCATCATGGAAGCTCAGAAATTGGCGGCAGAGGCTTTTGGCGCCGATCATACCTTCTTCTCCGTTCAAGGGACGAGTGGAGCCATCATGGCCATGGTTTTATCCGTCGTAAAACCGGGGGAAAAGATCATCGTACCCCGAAATGTCCATAAGTCGGTCCTTTCTGCCATCATCTTTGCCGGTGCGATCCCCATTTTCATTCACCCCGTGATGGATCAAACCTTAGGTATCGCCCATGGAATTACCACCTCTGCAGTAAAAAAGGCATTAGCCCAACATCCTGATGCCAAGGCGATTCTCATGATTAATCCCACCTATTTCGGAATCGCGGCCAACCTGAGGGAAATTGTGCAATTGGCCCATCAACATGGGATTCCCGTCCTCGTCGACGAAGCCCATGGCGTCCATATTCACTTTCATCCGGATCTTCCCGACTCCGCGATGCAGGCAGGAGCGGACATGTCCGCCACCAGCGTCCATAAACTGGGGGGATCCCTGACCCAAAGCTCCATCCTTAATGTGAAAGAGGGGATTGTGAAGGGGGAGCAGGTTCAACCGATCTTAAGTATGCTCACCACCACCTCCACCTCGTACCTTCTCCTCGCTTCCTTAGACACAGCCCGAAGACAGCTCGCCCTCCACGGCAAAGAATTGCTGGATCGAACCATCGCCTTGGCGGAGAAAACCCGTAAAGCGATCAATAAGATTCCAGGTCTTTACTGCATGGGGGATGAAATATTGGGTGAAGAGGCCACCTTTGCTCTAGACCCCACAAAGCTGACAATTCACGTGAGCGAATTAGGACTGAGCGGATACCAGGTGGAAAAGTGGCTCAGGGAACATTATTCCATCGAAGTGGAATTGAGCGACCTGTATAATATCCTCTGCATCTTTACCCCGGGAGATCGGGAAGAAGATGCCGAGATCCTCGTTAGAGCTTTGCACGATCTATCCAAGACCTTCTATACCGAAGGAAAAAGGGCGCATATCGAAATTCATCTTCCAAAGATTCCCGTTCTCGCCCTAAGCCCCAGAGAAGCCTTCTACGCAGAGACAGAGAGAGTCCCCCTGCACCAGGCCGCAGGGAAGATTATGGCGGAGTTTATCATGGTTTACCCGCCGGGAATCCCCATCCTCATGCCCGGGGAGATTATCACGGAAGAGAATATCCGCTACATCGATGAGAATATCGAATCGGGACTTCCCGTGCAGGGCCCTGAAGATCCCACCCTGAAATACGTGAAAGTGATCCGGGAGTTTACCGCCGTAAAGTAGGATTGGTTCTTCCCTAGCCATTTTATAATCGAGTAAGAGGCGGGGGGGCCCCGCCGTTTCCGTGCGATTCTTATTCATAAATTGACAAACCCATCAAACGTGCCGCCGGTCTTTTGGACGACGGTGGCCGAAACCTCATTGGCCAGTTCACATGCGGCTTCCACCCCAAGTCCACTTGCGATTCCACTAATGAAAGCACCCGTATGAGAATCACCGGCACCAATGGTGTCGACAACATCCACACGCTTGGCTGGAACAACACCCAAATTTCCATCCTCCAGGTAATAACAACCTTTTTCACCCAACGTGACGACTACTACCTCCCCGGTGATTTTCTGAAGGGTTTTCATAGCTTCTTCCAGAGGCTTATTGGGAATCAATACCTCGAGCTCATCTTGATTGCAATGAACGATCGTTCCAGATTGGAGCAAATCATTCAAGATAGTTTCTTTTATGAAGGAGACCCTTGGACCCGGATCAAAAACCACTTTTGCATCAGGAGACTTTTTCCGTATCACTTGCTCGATCAATACTTCCCCTGCTGCTTCCAGTTCATAACCTGAAAGATAAATAAAATCATAGTCTCTTACATCGATCTTTTCAAACCAATCCTTTTTCCAATTCGTCTCAATTCCTGGAATCGATAAAAACGTTCGTTCCCCGCCCTTTTCGACAAAGGAAATATTCCAGCCATTATCCTCTGTATCGTCCTCTACGACAATAGGGATATTCCTTTTCCTCAATTCATCACGAATGATATCCGAATATGGGCCTACTCCAATTGGGACAAACATGGTATGCTGCAGGCCGAAATGTTGAATGACCTGCTGTACATTATAGGCACAGCCCCCGACAATCATCTGTTCAAGCCGACCATAAATATCTTCACCCGTTTTCGGCAATTTATCTACGTGAACGACAATATCGATTACTGCAGCACCAATTACGAGAATCCGTTTATCTGACATTGGCACTGATTTCATCTTTACTTCCCTCCTCTTTGAGGAAGAATCGAAGTACGGCAAAACTGATCCAGCTGAAAATAAAGGCAAGCAATAAGCCCAAACTATTATCTCTGAAAATGCCAACCGCAAACGGGCCACTGAAAAAGTCGGTATTCGTAAATAGAAAACCGATGACTGTCCCGATTGCCCAACTGATGACCCCATTTTTATTCATCTTGTTTTTTCCGGAAGAATCAAGCAATTCAAGTGCATACCCATTTTTCCGATTAAAATAGTAGTCGGCAACGAAGACGGCAGCCCAGGCAGCGATTCCGATTCCAAGCAGTCCAAGGAATAATTGAAAATTATACAAGAAATCTCGTGATATAAAAAGTACATAGATCGGTATTAATAACATGATCACTCCGTGAATCGCTAAAGAAGTCCGGTCGGAAACGTTAATATTCAATGTTTCCAAGTTAACCCGTGCCGATTTCAGACTAATAATGCATTGGGGTACCAGTCCACCAACTGCGGTGATAAAATATATAACGGTAATCCAAGATGGAAGAGCAGCACCGATGACATCAATCGGATTGGCGGATGTTGCAATATCAGGTAATGACGTGCTTAATAAAATACCGACAAACATAATAACAAATAGTGGAATAACGGCACCGAAGACAACACTCATAAAAACGGCAGAATTTTTATTACTTGGATTCTGATAGGCACTGTAATCGGCACCAGCTATCGCCCAGCTGATCCCGGTTCCAGCCATAATGATCGAAACTGCCGGAAGGAAACCGCTCAACCAGCTGCCATTAGGCATATCGATCAGCTGTTGCCAATTGGTCTCCGGTAGTAAAATGAGCAATATGACCAGGGTCAGTCCTCCAAAAACGAATGTGAAAAACGTTTGCAATTTAGCCAATTTGTTTTGATCGAGTAAGCCGGATAATAAGATGAGGGCTGTGAAGATGACTAAGCTGATAACTGTCGTTGTATTACTACTTCCGATTTGCAACACATTGGCAAGCGAAAGAAGAATCAATGTACCGGTCACAACGTTAACCGAAAGCCAGCCGACGAGGTTGAGCCAACCAAGAAAATTGGGAATCCAATTCCCTTTCGTCCCGAAAGCGGCCCTTGACAGCATAAATGTGGTAATCCCATTTTTCTTCCCGGCAATACTGATATAGCCAACCAACACAAAGGAAAATGCAGCCACCAATGCAGCAAGTGTCGACTGGATAAAGCTTAACTGAAAACCGACAATCATTGCCCCGTAAACGACACCGAGGATACCAATATTGGCAGCAAACCAAATAAAGAATAAATCTTTCGGTTTACCAACCCGTTCTTCCCGTGGCACAGTGATTTGCTCTTCAATTTTTCGCATGTTCGCTACCTCCATTTTAATGTATTTTGATAAGTGACAATTTGATCGGCATATTTCCCCATGTTTACCGAATTGCTTTGATCAATTTGGCGAATCCATGCTGGATCGATATTTGTTGCACCTTGCTTCGCCCCGCATATCGCTGTTGCCATCGCACCAATCGTATCGGTGTCTCCGCCAATATTGGCGCATAGTAACGCACAGCGCTCCACTGTTTTTGCATAATAGGCAATGCTCAGTGCGGCAGGGACAGATTCACTCGTTGCAACACCAGTACCGATCACATCGTAAATCTGTTTCGTAAAAGCTTCTTCATCATGAGCAAACTCCTCCACGTACGTAAGTCCGAGTTTCAAACGAGCCTTTAAAGAAGGGCTGAATGTTTCGGCACCATACAAAATGGCCGTATCATATACATTCATTGTATAATCGATGATCTCATCCCAATTTCTTCCTTCACAGGCAGCACTCACTGCTATGGCAATCATCGAGGCTCCCGCAATCGCAACATCAGACGTATGTGTGACCTTGCTTACTTTCCACACATAATCTACGAGATCTTTTTCATCTTCAGGGGTGAATAGACAGCCGATTGGCGCAATTCGCATCGCTGCTCCATTGGTTACCGCTCGAGCAGTGACATCGCTTGCATCTTCACCTTTTTTTACCGCGAGTAAAGCAGCTTTCGAACTCGGTCCCAATATATCATTTTCAAATGCATTCGTTTTATCGGCCCAAGCAATTAATTTATTCGCAATTATTCGGTCATCAGGACGAAATTGATTTTCGATTAAAGCATCCAATATTAATAGCGCTTGTGTTGTATCATCGGTGTACTGGCCTTTGGTAAAATTTCGAGCCACTTCATTGGATTCGGGGCCATCCAAAAAAGTATCGATCTTACCGAAATATGCCTTTACTTTTTTTCTGCTCCATAATTCCGATGGCATCCCCATCGCATCGCCAATGGCCATCCCGTAAAGTGTACCCAAAATTTTATCTTTCCTATTGTTCATCGCGTGATCGCTCATGCTATCCCTCCATGATCCAATCTTCGAAACCCGAGATTACATGTTAATAACTACATGTTAATAACAAAGTTGAAATTGGCATCCTGGCTATAAACAACATCAACCTGTTCCATGACGTTGCCTTTAGTATCAAAAACTTCACCTAGCACATTCAGTAAAGGTTGCGGAGATGATAAACCAAAATAATCCATCAATTCATCCGTTGCTAAAATTGCTTTTACACTTAGCTGGGCATTGTCCGGTTTGGTATCATATTCCGTTTTCAATGTTTCGTAAAGCGACCTTGTAGAAAAATCAATTCTATCGAGGCCGGGAAAGGCTTTCAACGACAAAACTGAAGTATCTAACGTGATCCATTGAACGTTATCCTTCCTTTTAAATCCGCGTAAACGCACAAGTTTCAAATACCTTTCATTTTGTTTAAAAAAAGTTTCGTGTGTAATCACTTTTGTAACAGGTGTTTCATTTACCTGTTTCGCATAATCGGAAAAACCGCTGAAATTCCATATATTCTTGCGCACGGAACGTAATTTGACAAACGTGCCTTTTCCATGAACCCGTTCAATAATGCCATCGTTCACCAGAATGTTCAACGCTCGTTGAATCGTCGTTCTTGTCACCCCGTATTTTTTGGTCAACTCACTTTCCGAAGGTAACAAATCCCCTTCCACGTATTTCCCCGCTAAGATCTGTTTTTTTAAATCATCTGCGATCTGTAAATAGATTGGCATAAAATTTTCCCGATTTAGAGTCATTTGTTGCCTCCTTTAACTTGTATACTCGAATAGACAAGTTGGTGTGTCAACGCTCTCATATCTAAGATATAACCTGATCAAAAAAATGTCAAGTAATAAAACGGCTGTTAGAGTAAAATAAACCCTATAGACAGCGCCCATGCCGGGCACACTATAAAAAAGGCTTTCCCGCATGGGAAGCCTTTTTGATGTGAACGTCCCGCACAACCGGGTTGCGACTCAGAGGCCATGGACGTTTGCGCTTTTCAGGATCAGTTCTTTCCTTTTCCTTAATCCTCGTCGTTCTCCCGTTCTTGATCACAGCGATGATCTTCTGAAACCGCATACAAAATCGTTACTTTTTCATCCCGCACATAATCTAACACTTGGTTGCATTTCTGACATACTATAATGCCCATAAAGATTCACTCCCCCTCTTTTTTGATTATATATTATGAAATATCATTAATTGTTGCGTCATATTTAGTTTATTAAGTTATTCTATTTATGTCAACCCCTTGATTTATTCGTCACATAAAAGCCAAAAAAATCCCTTCCACCAGGAAGGGATTTAGGAATATGGAAGGGAAAACGGTTCTCTTTAAGTGATCCTTAATACTGAGGCTCATACGGGAGAGAAGGAATATACTCCTCAAAGAAATGAACCATCCGCTCCACATCATCTTCATGGTGAATCTGGAAGGTCTTTTTGAGCCATTCCTTATTGCTCAGTTCAAAGGGACTGACCAAGACTGCCTTTCCCGTCAGCATGTCGATCACAATCGGCTTCCCGAAAAAGCGGTTGGTATAAAGGATGCCGAAGTCATATCGGGCGTGTTCTGAATGAAAACCGACAAACCGGATCTGCGTCAGCTCAGAATGATCGTACAAACCTTCAAATGCGTGCACCGTGAAACGCCTCCTTTTCATTCAGATGATGGCCATAAGCCTGCTTTACATCCATGCATAGGGGTATGGGGAAACACCTTTTGCGGTAAAGTAATAGGAGGAGGTGATTCTCTGTTGAAGAAAAAGGGTAAGGAAAGTGAGGCTAACAAGTTCTTGGTCAATTGGGGCGAAAAGATTCCTCCGGAGGAGATGGCAGGAGATTCGATCACCGATGATCTCCTACCCTACAATGATGCCGAGGAAAATCTGGAATACCGCTCTCAGCTCCCATTAGGCTACCCCTTTATGCACCCTATGCACGACGCAACCTTAGATACGTACGGCGAAGAGGGAAAATCCAAATAATTCTCGGCAGTGAGGGCTCTCCGAGGAGGAGAACCCTTTTCTATTGTTTACTATTATAGCAATTCATTCATGGGAAGTCAAGATGTTGTCTGAAAAGTCAATTTTTGTTCGTTTTTTAGCCTTTCATGGTGCCGTTCCTACCCCTTCTTGGGGTTCTCCCTTTCTTTCGGTCCTTTTATCTTCTTCCCTCGACCACTCTTCGAGGGAAAGAAAGGGATTGTCACTCCGTTTAAGCCAGGAGAGTTTCTCCTCCCCTTGAACTTCAACGGCAATGAAATCGAGGAGCTCCTTAAAGAGGGCAAGGACGGCATGACTGTACCGGTTCTCCATCGACTTAAGGGCTTTAGCCAATTGGAAGGAATGAAGATTTTGTTGATAATATTGGAGGACCAATTCCCGTCCTTCGTCGGTGATAAACACATTGACGACCCGACCATCCTGTTCACTCTTCTCAATGGTAACCAATCCCTTTTCCATCAATTTCCTAACATGAATCACAATCGATGAAGTATGCCAGAAGGTCCACTCTGCTATGGTGGTGATGCGAACCCCCCCATTACAGTAAAGGATGAAGAGAATGTTTAGCTGAATAGAAGAATCCAGGCCAAGGCGGGTGGCAGCACTTTCAAGGTCTTGTTTATTCGCCGCCGAAATCGCCCGAAATGCGTTTAAAACCAATTGCAAATCCAACCCATGATTTCGCTCCATAATCCCCAATCCCCTTCTTTTTTCCGTAGAATTTTTTATTTCTAAATCTTTATTTAAAATATATTTTATAATAAAGTGAAACGCTTGCCAATACTATTTTAATTATTACGAATTATTTTTTCTGAGATCCTGCCTCTTCTTTCTTGTTCTTCATCTTCCCGTTCTGGTATGATGAAAGAAAGCGAGCGATTTGAATCAGATGGGAGTGATAAAAAATGCCACAGAGCGCTTATATTAAGATCCTTGAACTTTCAAAGAAAGAACGTCTTACCCTGGAGGAATTAAAAGGAGCCATCGAGCATTATATTGAAATGACAACAAAAACGGGGGAACAATTGGATTGGGGCTATGAGAAGGCTGCCTTCCCTTACACGCTGGAAATGAAGGGGGAAGGGGAGAAACATTGGTTTTACCTAAAAGGGAAGAATCCCAATTTATATCGAGTCATTCTGGTCGGGTTAGGAGAGACGGAGGATGGCAAGGATGTGATCCAGATTACGCTTCCCGATCCTTCCACCCACGGAGACAAAGGCAAAGCAAACGAGTTATCCCGCTATCTGGCTAAACATTTTAAAGCAGAGCTTACACTATTTAATGGTCGGATTCAGTCTTTTCTGTGAAAATCCCTTTCATGCCGGAATGGTGTTGAAAAGGCCGGTTCATCAAACCGGCCTTTTTCCTTTAGATGATGATAAAACAAAAGTTCTTCAAACAAAATAGAGATGGCTTAAATAAGCACTTAACGTTCCTATCGTTGCTCCTACGATCACATCACTGGGATAATGAAACCCGAGATAAACCCGGGAAAAGCCAACCAGCAACGCGATGGCGAGAAAAAAAGGAGAGAAGAGCGGGAGATATAAAGCCAGAACGACCATCACCGAGAAAATGGCTGTCGTATGGCCCGAGGGGAAGGAATAATCCTTCATCGGCTTTAAAGTAAAACGGGCATTCTCTAATGCCATATAAGGACGCTGCCTTGAAAAAAGAGACTTAATCCCCTGGGCCAATAAATGGCTTCCCACCAAGGAAAAAAGAGCTTCATAGCCCATCGTGCGGATCCAGCCATGAAAGGGGAGGATCATAAGAAGAACCAACAAGACGGTAAAACCGGTTCCTCCCAGATGGGTAATCCGAGGGAGCCAACGGTCCAGCCATTCCTTTTGCATCCGCTGGTTGAAGAAGCAAAAAAGGGTCTCATCCTTATCTAAAATCCAGACAAACAAGCGATTCATCTTTTTCCCTTCCCCTTTCACCCTATAACAGTACTATTATACTTTAGTTCCAGGAGAAAGAAATAAAGAAGAGATAAAAAAATTGTAAAGAAACATTAACGAGACTCTATTTTCTTCTCTGCAATCGTGTAAAACGTCTCTCCCAACGATGGAATTTTCATCTGCAGGCGAAATTTATAGGAGCCGGCTTGATTAAAACGAGCGTTGCTTACTTGGAAGCTAATCCAGGCATCCTCCCCGCTGTTCTTCACCACACCGGGGGTTACCTTAAACTCATCCTTGCCCGCACTGCCCGGCGTATCGACGTCAAGTCTTAATTCCACGTCTTCATCGGGCAGGTTCTCAACCTCCGTATAGACGTAAAAGGAATCGAGGAATTCCCCCTTCTTCACCTTGCTGAAGGGGCCGGCGATGACGAATCGATCTTCCTTCTTTCCCACCGTCGTGGCGGTTACCATCTGCACATCCGGTTTGATCAAAGAGATGGTACGGTGGGAAGAATCCCATATCAGAACGGCATGGAGGGCATCGGCCATTTTCTTAAAGAAGGCTTGGATGCGATCCAGTTCACGGGTGAGGATAAATTGAAGGGGAGCCTTATACTCGTAAATCACCTCGTTATTCATCTTTAATTGATCCATATCAAAGGTGGGATCGGAGAATCCCCGGGCCTGAGCCAGTCCGGCAAAGAGAAAAGAAAAGAGGAGAAAGAGCAGAAAACTCTTACGCCACACGTCTGGACACCTTCTTTTTCATTTTCGGTCTCATCTGTTTATACGCATTTTTGGGAGAGAAGTTGTGGTTTGAGGGTAGGATGGCTGTACACGCTTCCGCATCGGAGGATATAATAGGGGAGATAATGAGAAAGGCCGCCCCAAAAGAATATACCCATAACAGGGGGAGCGAAAGAGGAAATAGGAGGAGAAGAAGGCAGGATGGAAAATATGGAAATCCGAAAAGTTGTAACCGATGCAGATTGGGATGCCGTCATGGGGATACGATATCAAGTCTTCGTAGAAGAACAACAGGTTCCCCTCTCCATCGAGGTTGATTCATGGGACAGACATCCACTCACCCAATTCCTCCTCGCAGTGAACGAGCGAGGAGAGGGGATCGGATGTTTGCGACTTCGCCCCTATGATGAAACAAGTAATGTGGGGAAAGTGGAGAGGGTGGCCGTAGTAAAAAAAATGCGTGGAAAGAAGATCGGAGCCAAGCTGATGGAGGAGGCGGAAAGGTTAGCCTTAAAGACCGGTTTTATGAAGCTTAAGCTAAATGCCCAGCTTCATGCCCATTCCTTCTATGAAAAGCTGGGCTATGTAAGCGTAGGCGAAGTTTTTGAGGAAGCGGGGATTCCGCACATCGCCATGGAAAAAGAGATCGGTTAAGTTCGGACGTCCGGCATCTCATTCCGCTTCCTTAAGAAAAAGCCTACCTCCTTAAAAACCGCCGTCGTCTTTGTTTGACGTGCGGCGGACAGGAAATTTTCTTATGAACATGAAATCTTTGATTTGAATGTTCCCCTTAATAGCCAAGAATGTGATACCCACTATCGACATGAATGATTTCCCCTGTAACGGCCCTGGAGAAGTCGCTTAAAAGGAAGTAAGCCACATCACCGATCTCTTCCTGGGTCACATTCCTTCGCAGGGGGGCCTTCTCTTCGATCGTATGGAGAATATCGTTAAATCCGCTTACCCCTTTCGCCGAAACCGTGCGAATCGGTCCCGCAGAAATGGCATTTACACGGATGCCCGCCTTTCCTAAGTCATTGGCGAGGTATCGAACGGAAGCATCCAGAGAAGCCTTGGCCACGCCCATGATATTATAATTCTGAACCACGCGCTCACCCCCCAAATAGGTAAGGGTAACAATGCTTCCTCCTTCCTTCATAAGGGGTTTTAGCGTGCGAGCCACCGCGATCAGAGAATAGACGCTCACATCGTGAGCGATATGAAATCCTTCCCTGGAGGTGTTGATAAACTCTCCTTCCAGCTCTTCCTTTTTAGCGAAGGCGATACAATGGGCGATCCCATGAAGTGTGCCGATATCTTCGGACAATGATCGATACAAAGCCTCAATCTCCTCATCTTTCGTGACATCACATGGATAAAGGAGGGAACCTTTCTGTTCCAACGTGGCGACCAGCTCTTCTACGTTCTCCTTCACTCGATCGCCTTGGTATGTAAAGACGAGGCGAGCCCCTTCCCGATCCAACGCTTGGGCAATCCCCCAGGCAATGCTCCTTTTATTGGCCACTCCCATGACTACATATGTTTTCCCCTCTAACGATTTACTCATCTTCATCCTCCCTTTTCAAAAGAAATACCCCTTCATAATCAAAGAGAGTATATCATATGTGGTACTCCTTTTCCATGGGGAGTCGGGGGTCGCATCGGTATTGTAGCCAAGAAAAAACACCTGTTTCCAGGTGGTTAAATGGGGGGCTCTTCTTTATCTGCTCTGTCCGTTCCTTGATTCCCCTCTTTATTCCCAAATTGCTTCACCATCTCCTGCAATTTATCCACAACTTGGGGGGCGAGATCAAGGAGACGATCAAAAAGATGCGTAGAGGATTCCAGGGGAACTAACTTTACACCGGCCGTCCCTACGACGAGAAATCCGATGGGTGTGATAGAGATCCCCCCACCGCTTCCGCCCCCGAAAGGCAAACCTTTTCCCGAATCTTCCCCGCCTCTTCCACCTTCTCGATTTTTCCCGCCATCAGGGTTCCATTCAAATTCCGTACCTCCTGCCACAAAGCCGAATCCAACCTTCGATATGGGGAGGATCACTTCGCCTCCAGGGGTTTCCACAGGGTCACCAATGATCGTAGAAACATCGACCATGTTTTTTATGTTCTCCATCGCGGTGCTCATCAAGCCCTGAATAGGATGCTCTTCCATGATTTTTCACGTCCCTTTCTTAAATTCCAGATCAGAAGGATTGCCGTTTTGATCGCCTGACCTAATGAAAAACGTAAGGTGAGATCGAGATAGGTACGAAATCTTTCTCCTGCGTAATGGGGGATCACCCGGATCTCCGGTGACTCAGTAAGGATCATAAAATGCCCTAAGCCCATGAGGGTAACGCCCTTAAGATTCCAGAGGAGACCCACCAAGATGGCCGTTAAAGCCGCATCTTCCGTTCCCAACTCGGTGTGCCATGAAAAGCGCTTCACTTTTATTTTGGCCAAAAAACCCTGAATGATACAATAAAAATCCCGGATTCGATCGATCCATTCCTTCATTCCCCTACGTATTTTTTGGATCTCCTGATAAGAGATACGGTCCGTCTTCCGGTTTCCTTCCGCAAAGGGGGAATCTGTTTCATGCCGTAGGGTGATCCCCTTTCCCCCGAGTTTTAAGAGGGGAATTTCTTTCCGGATTGGGATGAGGAAAAGAAGGCGAACAAAGATGTTTAAAGAATCGTTCTCCCCGTTCTTTTGTAATGACATATGAATATGTACCGGCGATAACCAAAAAAATATTCCTATCCCGATGATGATAAAAAGAACCAGTATAGTTCCGATCCCTGTTCACCTCCAGGTTAAAGCTCCCTCTTCCTTAGATTACCCACAATATTCCATCCCATCCAAAAAAGAACCTGCTACAATTTCTTGTAGCAGGCTAAGCGAAAGGGAGAAACTTGAAAATGGTGGTTTCAAATGACATTATACGCCATTAGGTATTTTTTTTAAAGTGCAATCATTACAAAGGACAAACTTATTTCACCTTCACCGTAACCGGATCGAGAATATAAACCGTCAACTCCTTTTTAACTCCGAACTTTAGCGCTTCCTCCAAGGAATTCATATAGAGGTCCACCTTAAGTTCCCTGATCTCGTCGCCCCGATCTGCCGCGACGGCAAAACCATAGCCGGGAATATAAAGCTGTGTTCCATACGGGATCACGGTAGGATCGACGGAGACGATTCCCTGCCGCACATCCCAGCCTAAAGCCGTGCGGTTCGAAATTTCCTTCTCTTTGTTGGAGTAGGCGGTCGCCTTAACCTTCACCTTCTGGAAATAGAGAACGGGGATATCGCTAACCTCTTCCTTCTTAATCTCCGGGAGGGATAGGCGTTGATACAAGGTTTTATAAATCAGTTGTACGGCCTCTGCCCTCGTGGCATCCTTCCGGGGATCCAGCTTCAAGTCCCTGGAACCGCTGATGTACCCTTTGGCAACCGCATAGGCGAGGAGGGAACGGAAAGGCGGATCCACCGTTTTTTCATCGGAAAATTTATCTAAAACTTTTAGGTTGGAAAACTTCTGGGCAACCACGCCCTCTCCCAGGCTTCTAAGCAGAAGATCGATCATGTTCTCCCGGGAGAGGGGAGAATCGGGATAGAAATATTCTCCTTTTCCATCGATCCACCCCATTTGGTAGGCGGTCTCAACATAAGGGCGATACCAGGCATCGGAAGGCAGATCTTTGTAAGAAAGTTGACGGGCACCAGTTGGGGTAATCCCCTTCACCGTAAGCAATATGTAAATATACTCAGCCCGGGTAATTGCTTTTTCAGGCGAAAAAACGGTTTCGTCTTTGAAGGGGAGGGCTCCCATATTGTAGAGGGCTTCCGCCGCCTCTTTTGCCCAGTGCTGCTGAAGATCCTCAAAAATGACGGCTGTGGTTTGTATTTCTTCGCCGTCTGCGGCAAAAACCGGATTGAAGGACAATAGGATAAAGAGGAGCGCTGTGATCATCATCCATCTCTTTTTCATTCTCAATCCCCCTATTGGATGAAAATAAAAGAAGCCTACAGAAAGAGAAGAAACTCTTCCCGTGGCTTCTTATCAAAAAACAAACAAGCGCATCATTTTACCTACCACGACAATCGTATCCTCTCCAGGACGCTTACGAGGTTAGCTGACGGGTTAGGACGTAAGAGTGGCCCTTCTCTAAATGAGATTCACCCCGAAATTGGATCCCCCGCTCCCAACGTATTGGGATTCAGCGATCTGACACGAAAGAAACCTTTCTTCGATTTTCATTTATTATAGCCGATTTCTCGACCTATGTAAATGGGAAAATGGCGGTTCACAAACCGCCATTTTGGAAGCAAGGTATGAAATTAGAAGCTTTTCCCAGCCATCTGTTGTTGGGCGTAGCTTACAAGACGTTTCGTGATCTCTCCCCCGACAGAACCGTTTGCCCGGGAAGTGGTATCGGCGCCTAGCTGAACCCCAAATTCGGAAGCAATCTCATATTTCATCTGATCGAGGACTTGAGATGCTTGAGGAACCAGCAACTGGTTGGTGTTACGGGAGCGGGTGTTTTCAGCCAAAATGGTTCACCTCCTTATTGATGGTGTACTATTAGAATGATCTCTTTTTCTTCTTTCATGCTAGAAATTTATACTAACTCCAGGAGGGGAGGAACTCATAAGATCGGACGAACTGCCTGAGGGTTCGTTACTGGGTGATGACGGACCCTGCCATGTGTTGTTGGGCATAGCTGACCAAACGCTTGGTGATCTCTCCCCCGACGGAACCATTGGCCCGGGAAGTGGTATCGGCTCCTAACTGAACCCCAAATTCTGAGGCGATTTCGTACTTCATTTGGTCCAAAGCCTGTGCCGCTTGTGAAACCAACAATTGATTCGTATTATTGGAACGATTCTCTTGAGCCATCGTTATCACCTCCTCTACTTGGTGTATTCATAGGATGCCCTCTATTTACAGGTTGATACTATGGAAAGATTGGAGCTTTAGGAAAATGAAAGAATCATCTCCTCCCATTCCTTGGGGGCTCCGGTAAACGTTTCGGCCCCCTGTGCAGTTACGATCACATCATCCTCAATGCGGACTCCTCCAAAGTCCGGAATGTAAATGCCCGGTTCTACCGTAAAAACATTCCCCACTTCCACAATCTCCCCATTATGACCATGGACCGAAGGGAATTCATGCACGTCTAGCCCCAGTCCATGACCCAAGCGATGGATAAAGTAAGAACCGTAACCCTCCGCCTCAATCACGCGACGGGCCTCTTCATCCAAAGATCGATACAGGATACCGGGTTTAACCATGGAGATGGCGCTTTGCTGAGCTTTAAGGACCGTTTTATAGACCATTTCATGTCTTTTTGTAGGCTTGCCTAAAAAAAAGGTGCGGGTTATGTCGGAATGATACCCTTGATAGGGAATTCCCAAATCGAAGAGAAGATACTCGCCCTCAAGAATCGGACGATCCTCCGGGATCCCATGGGGAAGGGCTGACTTCGGCCCGCTTAATACCATCGTATCAAAGGACATTCTCTGAACTCCTCGCTCCTTAGCCAGTCCCTCCAATAGGGTAACCATTTGTCTCTCCGTCATCCCCTTTTTTAATGAGCGTATCCCTTCCATCAAAATTTCATCCAGCATTTTGCCCGCTCGGCGGAGAAGATCCTGTTCTTCCCGGCTTTTTACCCCCCTCAGCTTTGCCAGAAAAGGATGAAGAGAGCGGAAAATGAGGGATGGGCTGATCTCCTTAAGCCATTCCACCCGCTCCAGGGTAATCACCTCTTTTTCCACCCCGAATACACCTTCCGTTAGATCGGTCATGATCTTTCGAATCAGAGGCAAAGGACCTTCATCATCGGTATAACTTACCACTTCTTTTAGATAGGCGTTTGCCCTTTCCCGTTCCAACTGAGGAACCAAAAATACCTCCTCAGACGATCGGAAAAGAAAAAGACCCATAAACCGCTCGTGGGGATCGGCCAAGTAACCGGTTAAATAATAAATGTTTGTGGGGTGAAGGACCAAAGCGCCCTCCATCCCCTCCTCTTCCATCCTCTTTCTTACCTGCTCCCGCCTTTTTTCAAATATTCCTTGCATTTTTTCTCCTCCCATGGCATCATTTTCATAGATAAATTCGCCGTGGCCCCCCGGATTCCCTCCATGATTCCGTTAAGCATAGTATCGGTACAGTTCCGCTTTTGACATGAAGACACGTCGGACCATGAGGGGTTCCGCTTGTCGATCCAGCCGATCTTTCCCTTGGGGGTGGACCATGCGCATCATCCACCGGAGATACCAATTTTTTATCCTCACTTTGAGCGTTAGAGGGGGAGAGTAGACGGTAAATCCCAAATTCTCCGCCCCCCGGTAAAGAAACGTGGTTCCCACAATCCCTTTGATTTGCTCGCGATTGGGGTGGTGATCAATAAAGCGGACGAGCCCCGGCAACGATCGGCGAATCTCCCTTAAAAGAATAAGTCCTAAAGCATGCGCCCCTTTTCGTTCAAATAAGATTCTGGCCAATTTATAGTTATGGATATGAAGCTTTACCACCAAATCTCCTTTTCTGATCATCGTTCCACCTCGGGTGTACAGGGGGGTTCGATCCCAGTAAGGCATTAAGACGACGCGGAAAAGATTTTCCCCTTTTTCCACATACTGAAGTCGGCTTGAATAGTAATAAATCCGGTCCCATAATCCCCAAACGCGCAATAAATAGGAATTCATCGCTTTGCCCCCTAGCCTAAACCAAGTTTAAGACGGAGAATGAACCCTGGAGAGGTGATATCCCTATGCTGATCTTACCTTTTGCAGAAAAGAATCCATTGATTCATCCGACAGCCTTTATCGCCAAAGGGGCGGTCGTGAGCGGAGATGTAGAGATTGGGGAATATACGAATATTTGGTATAATGCGGTGATTCGTGGGGATATTGCTCCCACACGCATCGGCAAGAAGGTAAGCATCCAGGATAATTCCACGTTGCACCAGAGCCCCCATCTCCCCCTGATCATCGAAGATGAAGCGATCATCGGCCATAATGCCATCTTGCATAGCGCCATTATTCGTCGGGGCGCCCTGATTGGTATGGGAGCCATCGTTTTGGACGGTGCGGAGATCGGAGAGCGTGCGATGGTGGCGGCCGGTGCCCTCGTCCCCCCGGGGAAGAAAATTCCTCCCCATACACTATGTGTCGGTTCCCCCGCCAAAGTGATTCGGGAACTTACGGAAAAAGAAGACCTGGAATGGAGGAGGATTGTTTCTTCTTATACAGAAAAAGGACAAATTTATAAAGAGTTGGAGAAAAAAATTCAGGAATGAAGATAAATCTGGTATAATGAGAGTGTAAAAAGGATTTTGAAAATGGGGAGGGTGAGGGAATTGTTTAAGAAGATTTTGGTCGCCTATGATGGTTCCGGTCCTTCAAAGAAAGCGCTTGATGTTGCCTTAGGCTTGGTTAAAGAGGAACCCGGCACAGAACTTTATCTCGTCCATATCGTGAAATATGAACCGGTCCCAGCCAATGTATACGGGGAATTGGCCGTAGCCATCTCCCAAACCAATTTTCAAGAGGCGGCACGGAAACATGGGGAAGAAATATTACAGGAGGCGATTGATATCGCAAGCAAGGAAGGGCTGCATGGACATTCAGCCCTAATCGAAGGGGATCCTGCCTCTTCCATCATCGAATATGCCAATGAGAAAAAGGTAGATCTCATCGTGATGGGGAATCGGGGCCTTTCTCCCTTCCGGGAATTCTTCCTGGGGAGTGTAAGCCATCGGGTCACTCAGATGGCCGAGACGTCTGTGTTAATCGTAAAATAATGGTAAATCCCGGAATTTAGGACGGGTTCCCGTGTTGAGGAACCCGTTTTTAAATCCTTGCTAGAACCACTCGGCCGATTTCTCATCCTCCTTTTTCTCCACATCAATTTCTAAGGTCTCCATTCCACGAATGGCGTCCCGGATCAGACGCTCCATGTCCATCCCGGATTTTTCCTCCACACGCTCCACCACTTTCGCTTTCGGCTTCGTCCTGGGGCTTTTTGGGGTAAAGATGGTGCAACAATCTTCATAAGGGAGAATGGAGGTTTCATAGGTGCCTATCCGCCTAGCCTGGTCGATGATCTCCGTTTTATCCATCGCGATCAGTGGACGCAGGATGGGCAGATGGGCGACTTGATTAATCGTGTACAGGCTGTCCAGAGTCTGGCTGGCCACCTGACCCAGGCTCTCCCCTGTGGCCAATGCCTTCGCCCCCATTTCGTCCGCCACCCGTTCAGCAATTCGCATCATATAGCGCCGCATGATGGTAATCAAGAGGTCATCAGGGCAGGTGCGGCGAATCTCGGTTTGTATCTCCGTAAACGGGACGATATGAAGGCGCATTTTCCCTCCCCATACGGAAAGGATGCGCACCAGGGAAATCACCTTCTCCTTCGCTTGCTCACTGGTGAAAGGGAAGCTATGAAAATGGATCGCCTCCACCGTTACACCTCTTTTTAGCATATACCATCCTGCCACCGGACTATCGATCCCGCCGGATAAAAGGAGCAAAACCTTTCCGTTGATTCCAACGGGGTACCCCCCCGCGCCGGGAATCACCTCTCCCAATACATAAGTTCCCTCTTTCCTTACTTCAATCTTAATTTCCAAATCAGGATGGTGAACATCTACCCATTTTTCACTCGTATGGGCCAAAAGATATCCTCCAACATGTTGGGGGATTTCCATCGAGTTCAAGGGAAAACTTCGGTCGGTTCTCCGAGCCGATACCTTAAAGCTTTTTGCCTGGGGGGTCCTCTCCAAGATGGAAAGGGCCGCTTCTTTTATTTGGCTTAATTCATTTTCCACCCGTATGCTTGGGCTAAAGGAGATGATCCCAAACACCTTTTTTAAACGGGAGGTCACTTCTTCGACAGGAGTTCCATGTAATTCCACATAGAGGCGGCCAAAGGTGCTCTTTAAGGAGACATCGGGTAAATCATGCAAAGACTTGCGAATGTTCCGCCGCAATTGTTCTTCAAAAAGCCGCCTGTTTTTCCCCTTTAACGCCAACTCCCCCAAGCGAATCAGGATCGTATCGATCTTCATCTCTTCCCTCCCAGCATCTTCACCATAAAAGGAAGTTTCCTCTTTAAGATCTCTATCGCCTTCTCGATCTCTTCATCTCGATTCATCAAAGAAAGGCTGAGGCGGATGCTGGCCAACCCCCTCTCCTTCGTCAATCCCATCGCCTTCAGCACATGGCTCATCTCTTCCTGCCTGCTGGAACAGGCAGACCGTGTAGAGACATACATTCCTTCCTCTTCTAAAGCATGGAGGAGGGTCTCCCCCTTCAACGGCGGGAGACTGAAGTTTAAAATATGGGGGGCTCCGTTCGCAGGACTATTGATCATAAGCCCGGGAATGGTTAAAAGGGCCTCACACAAACGTTTCTTCCATTCCTCCGCCTTTTGAACAAAACCGGCCTTCTTTTCTAAACTTAACCGCATGGCTTTTACCAATGCGATGATGCCGGGCACATTTACCGTTCCGGGGCGAAGCCCCATCTCTTGGCCGCCCCCTAAAAGAACGGGAGAAAGACGAACCTTTTTATTTTTATACAAAAGGCCTGTCCCCTTGGGGCCGTGAAATTTATGACCGGATAGTGAAAGGAGATCAATTCCCCATCCCTTGATGTCTAACGGGAGCTTTCCAAAGGCTTGGACCGCATCCACATGAAAGAGGACTTTCGGATATGGTTTAAGAAGCTCTCCGATTTTCGCAACAGGTTGGATGCTCCCCACCTCATTATTGACATACATCATGCTGAGTAAGATGGTTCCATCGGTGAGGGATCTTTTTACATCTTCCAGGGAGACTTCCCCTTTTTCCGAGACGGGTAAATAAGTAACCTGAAAGCCCTCCTTCTCAAGCTGCTTAAAGACCCGGAGAACAGATGGATGCTCAATCGAGGTGGTTACCACGTGTCTCCCTCGCTCCCTGTTTGCATGGGCGGAGCCATAGATGGCTAAATTATTGCTCTCCGTACCCCCGGAGGTAAAGACGATCTCTTCGGGAAGGACAGAAAGAAGGCTTGAAGCCGTCTCCCTCGCCTTCTCCAGCATCTTCCCCGCTCGTATTCCGAGGGGATGGAGGGATTCCGAATTGGCATAAAACTCCTCCATCGCCCTGGCATAGGTTTCAATCACCTCAGGGTAAGGACGTGTCGTAGCGCTATTATCCAAGTAAATCTCCATATCGAATCACCGCTCCCATCATACCACAGAGACCGCCTATAAAAAAACCCTGTACGGGCCTTCCATGCGAAAGATTCCCGTACAGGGGGTATCTAGGTGAAGAACGGAACAATAAAAAGGGCGATGATGATGGAGAGGGCGCCAATTCCCATAGCCCACATTCCCAGGCCTACACTTCCCCGCCTGTAGGCAAAAAAACCGGTGATGATTCCCGCCGCTCCGAGAACAACGGGCCAGAAAAGGAGAGAGAGAAGGGAAAGAACCAAAGCCGTAATCCCTAATCCGACTCCTCCCCTTTCTTCTTCCTCATCTCGCTCGATCCCAACCGGCCTTGAAGGAGCGAGACGCTCCGTTGAACCGGGAGGAGCAAGCTCCGCGCCTACCTCCGCATCGTTTGTCCCAAACTCTCTTTCCCGCTCATCCCTTTCCTCCCGGGAAGCCCTCACATTGACCGGATTGGGGGTAAAAGCAGGGTTGGGGTTGGTCACCGTATAGGAAGGCGCAGGCACATCCTCTTCGTCGCGATCTACCCCTGCATCATCTGCTCCATGAAGAGCCTCCGTCTTTTTCCTCTCTTCCTCCAACCTGATCCCTCACTTTCCTAGATTTACAGCGGATTTTGGTTTAAAGGTATGGCAACACGTATCGGAAGACGTCCGGCATAGGTCGTGATGTTGCGAATCATACCCAATGTCCCCGATTTCAGCATCAAATTTCTTTTTAGCATGTCGGTCAATCTCCACCATGATGATGTCCGCAGTGCAGTTGTTCCCTGCCGACCAGTAGGTGCAATTGGAGACACTACATTTGACGTCAGGCATTTCCATCCCTCCTTATTCTTAAGATGAGTTAATCTTCTCCACCTATCCCTGTTAAATTCTGAGAAATCCTCCATCCGGTAAGGGGTGAGTTTTAAACCGGAGAAAGGTGAGAAAAAGAAAAAGATGGTTCTGACCTATTCGGTCAGCCCATCTTCTAGAATAGCTCCAAACAGCAAACTTTACTCCTGGTACTTCACGCTAGACGAAAGACGATCCCATACCCGCCTTCAGGGTATTCCCATTTAATGTTCTGATAAGGGCAACCAATCCGGCAACTTCCGCACTCATGACATCCTTCATACCCGACGTGCATCCGTGTCCCTTCCCATTTATATACTTCAGCCGGACAGAAAATGGTGCAAAGTTTATCCGGACATTTGGTCGCGCAGATCTCCGGATCGAGGACGGTAAGGTGGCTCTTGTCCGACGCCTTAAAGCGGGTCAGATATTGCTTTTCCTCCAAGGTGGTATCCAGCTTGCTCATTTCATCACCCTCCAAGCCCTATACAAATCGCTAGCCGCAGCAAGCATGCTCTTTTTCCCCAAGACCGCAGAGATCATCTTCTTCTGTTTTTCCCGTTTCGGAACGCCATCCACGGTAAAGAACTGGCTCATGGCTTTATTAATTCCCGGGAGATATTCCTTAAAGTATTGGGGATACTTCTCAAAGGTATGGGCAGCATCTTTATATTTCTTTAAGTCTTGGCCGATGAAGCTCTCCATTACTTTCTTCCGGTAGGTGTCCAGCATATTCTCGGAGAAGTCTCCCGCCTGTTTCGCCAGGATCACGGTTTCGGCGGCCAGACGTCCCGAGGTCATCGCCATATTGGAACCTTCCCTATGAATTCCATTTACAAATTGGGCGGCATCCCCTACAACTAGCACCCCATTGCCTACAATCTTTGGAATCGAATGATATCCCCCCTCCGGGATCAGGTGAGCCAGATATTCCTGCGGTTCTCCATCTTTGATGAGAGGGCGAATCATGGGATGTTTTTTCAGACGGTCAAGAAGGTCGTAAGGACGAAGCTTCTCCCGAATAAGTCCGGACAGAAGCGTCCCTACCCCCAGACTAACACTCTCTTTATTGGTGTAGAGAAAGGCGGTTCCCAGAATGCCGTGGGTAGCATCGCCAAAGATTTCGTAGGTTACCCCTTGGTTCTTTTCCACGTTAAAACGTTCCTCTATCTTCTCCGCAGGGAGGTTGATCACCTCCATCACGGCAAGGGCTACCTCATCGGGGCGAAACTCTTTATGAAAACCAAGCTGTTTGGCGAGGAGAGAATTGACCCCGTCGGCCAGAATCACCACGTCGGCATAAACCTCTCCCTCCGGGCGATCCGTCCTTACCCCTATGACCCGGTTATCCTCAACGAGAACTTCCGTGACCACGGTTTCCGTAATGAGAAGAGCTCCCTGTTCCACCGCTTTATTGGCATACCATTGATCAAACTTCGCCCGGAAGACGGAGAAGCAGTTATACGGCTCCTGGGCAAATTCCAACCCTTTATATCCCACGGTGACGGCCGATTCCTTATCCATGATCATGAAACGTTGCTCCACGATGGGCCGCTCCAGGGGAGCTTCCTTCCAAAATTCAGGGATGATCTCTTCCATCTGTTTCCGATAGAGGATGCCTCCCATCACGTTCTTCGCCCCGGGGTATTCGCCTCTCTCAATCAAAATGACGTTTAATCCCGCTTTTGCCATCTCATACGCCGCCGAGGTTCCAGCCGGCCCCGCACCGACCACAATCGCATCAAATTTTTCAGGCATGTTGAACCACCCCGTATAATCTAGTTTTAAGTTCCTCAATCAGTTTCGGGACGATTTCGAAAGCATCTCCCACGATTCCATAGGTGGCCACATCAAAGATCGGCGCGTTGGGATCTTTATTAATTGCAATAATCATTCCCGAGTTTTGCATCCCCACGATATGTTGAACCGCACCGGAGATGCCGATGGCGATATAAATTTTAGGGGTTACCGTAATCCCCGTCTGTCCAATTTGATGGGGATGGGATATCCAACCTGCTTCCACCACATCCCGCGTGGCCCCCACACCGGCTCCCAGAACTTCCGCGAGTTGGTGCACCAATTGGAACCCTTTTTCATCACCCAATCCTTTTCCTCCGGCCACGATGATATCCGCTTCTTCCAGATTCGCCTTCTTATTCGATTCAAGGATGATATCGATGATCTTGGTATGAATCTCCTCTTCTTTCACATCCACCTCTTCCCGAATGATCCGTCCCTGGCGGGAATAATCGGGCTCTAACGCCTTCATCACTTTCGGACGAACGGTTGCCATCTGGGGACGGTTTGTCTTGCACAGAATCGTGGCCATGATGTTTCCGCCAAACGCCGGACGGCTTGCTTCCAAAAGGCGCTCCTCCACATTGATATCGAGGATGGTGGTGTCGGCGGTAAGACCGGTCTTAAGATCGGTGGCCACTGCACTGGCGAGGTCCTTGCCATTCGTGGTAGCTCCAAAGAGGACAATTTCCGGTTTATATTTCTCCGCCACATGGAGAAACGCTTTCATAAAAGGTTCTGTCCTGTAATGATGATAGATCGGCGCGTCTACCACATAGACGAGATCTGCCCCATAGGCAAATAGGGTAGGGGCGAGTCCCTCCACTTGATCTCCAATCAGTATACCGGCTAATTCCACTCCCAGCTTATCGGCTAAAGTTCGTCCTGCCCCGAGAAGCTCCAGGGAGACGGGCTCTACCTTACTCCCCTTCGCCTCTATGAAAACCCAGACCCCCCGATACTGTGCCAACAACTCTTGTATTCTCTGTTTCTCTAATTCCCGCTGGCGTTTCTTCTCTTCCATCGCATCCATTTCTTCTCCCTCCCTCTCCTAGGCCCGTTTTTTAATCCATTCGGGACGTTGCAATAGAATCTCCGTTAATTCTTTCACTTGATTCTCCACAGGTCCTTCCAGTTTCTTTCCACCGGTTGGCTTAGGCGGCGGAAAGATTCTTCCCACGACCGTGGGGGAACCTTTAAGTCCAAGCTGATTACGATCAATTCCCTCCAGGTCGTTAACGGACCAGATGACCGGCTGATACCGAGCCGCCCTAATCATGTTGGGTAAAGAAGCCCGTGACACCTTGTTAATCGATTTATCGACGGTGATAAGCGCAGGTAGGGTGGATTCTAAAATCTCATATCCTCCTTCTATTTTACGATGAACACGAATCTTTTTCTTCTCCACATCGATTTCTTCCACTTTCAGGATGCCTGTAAGCGGCGGAATATCAAGCCTGCGGGCAATCCCCGGTCCGACTTGTCCTGTGTCGCCGTCGATGGTCATCTTCCCTGTAATCACCAGATCGATGGGTTCATATTCCCTGGCGATCTTCTCGATCGCTTGGGATAAGGCGTAGGAAGTAGCCAGCGTATCGGCGCCGGCAAAGGCTCTGTCCGAAATCATAAATCCCCGATCGGCCCCCAATTGGACACAATGGCGCATGGTAGCAACCGCCTGAGGGGGACCCATCGTTAAAACGCTTACCGTCCCCCCATACCTCTTCTTCAGGCGCACGGCTTCCTCCACCGCATGGGTGTCATCCGGGTTGGTAATCGCAGTGGTGCTGCGACGGTCCAATGTATGCGTTACCGGGTCAAGCTTCGCATTTTTTGTATCCGGTACCTGCTTGACACAGACCAGAATGTGCATGTTTCCACTCCCCTTTCTCTTTACACTATTTCCACGTTTGAAATGATATTATTCTTAATAATATTGGGAAAAATCTCTCTTACTTCATTATACCAGCTAACAGGAAGAATTTCACCCCCATTTGCGATAAATTTCACAAAGAAAATTTTCCATCGCTCCCATCGATTATGAATGCCCATAATAAAAAGCGCCGGAGAAAGACCCCCGGTGCAAGATATCTTGACGATCCAATCTTCGATTCGTTCACTTCAAACCAAGTCCGGTACCATGGAGATCTCCCCATGATCGTACCCTACATTTAGGGTGATTACTCTCTTACGAGCTCTACAACGTCTCCGTTTTTCAACCCCGCCGCGTTTGCCTCGTCTATATCTACATGGAAATCAAGCGCATACGAAGGAGAGACCCTGGCAATCACTTCGTCAAAGATGAGGCTGCGCTCTCCGGTGGTGCGAAGGCGGATCTTTTCCTTATCTTTCACTCCAAATCTTTCCGCGTCCTGGGGGGAGAAGTGGACATGCCGTTTTGCCACGATCACCCCTTTTTCCAGCTGCAATTCCCCTTTCGGTCCGATCACCGTAATACCGGGAGTCCCCTCTATATCTCCCGACATGCGAATGACAGCCGGGACTCCCAGAATGAATGAATCGGTGATGGAGATCTCCACTTGGCTTGCTCCCCGGACGGGACCCAAGATGCGCATCTTTTGTTCTCCTTTTGGTCCACGAACGATCACCGTTTCATTGGCGGCAAATTGTCCCGGCTGCGACAACGCCTTCATCACCGTGAGCTGAAAACCTTCCCCAAAGAGATAGGCCAGGTGCTCAGGGGATAAGTGGATATGACGGTTCGATACTCCAACCGGTATTTTTAGTTCCATGTATGTTCCCTCCACGTTCTTTTTCCCCATTATTTTACTCCTCCGAATGGAATCCGACAACCCATCCTGTGATCTTACATTGGGAAGAGGGATGAACTTCTCTCTTCTTCCGGTTCGTATGGAGGAGGGACATTCACCTTTTCCCCGGCCTTGAATAGGATAGAATGTAGACCAATCTTTGTTCACCCATCTACCCGGAACCGTAGACTTCCGATTTTTTCTCCCCATGGGGGAGATTTTTTTTAGACTCGTGTCCGCCTAAAAAGACTTGTCGGCGGGATACTCCTATCTTTTCCCACATAAAATATGGTAAACTAGACAGTAGACATAGATAGGAGGAGAGAGCTTGTCCCAAGGCTATAAGATGGTTCTCATCGATTTAGACGGAACAACCCTGACGGATGACAAAAGAATCACCGCCAGGACTCAGAAGATCTTGGAACACTTGGACGCGCATGGAATACCGGTGGTGATCGCCACCGGCAGGGCGATATACTCCATCCGGGATCTCTTCCGACACATTTCCCTCCGGTCGCCGGTCATCGCGTTAAACGGATCGATCATCTATAAAGGAGTCCGCGGCAACGTTTGGGAGTATGAGGAATTTGGAAACGAGCTGTTAACCGAAATCCTTGATACGTTGAAGAAGCGTACTGAGATTGAGAACATTCTCCTCGAAGGAATTGGAGAATATTATGTAAAAAAATATGATCAAGAAATCGAGGAAACCTTCGTCCATTACCGCCACACCCTCCCCATCGAGTTCCATTCGGAAAAAGTGCCGGAATCGGTAACCAATCTCCTCATCCTCCCCAGAGAAAAGAAGGATGAGATCCATGATTGGTTGAATGAGAGGTTAGCGGGGAAAATCAAGATGATTAAAACCTCCTGGCACTGGTTGGAGGGGATGCGGGAATATGTGAATAAGGGAAGTGCCATGAAAAAAGTGGCCGATCTCTACAGGATCCCTCTCCATCAGGTGGTTGCGTTCGGGGATGAGTGGAATGATCTGGAGATGCTGGAAGAGGCGGGTCTGTCCATCGCCATGGAAAACGGCAGCGAGGAAGCAAAGGCAAGAGCGGATCTGATCGCCCCCTCCAACGACCGGGAAGGCGTCGCCGTGATGCTGGAGGAGATTTTTGCCGATCTGCTCGTGGAGACAAAATACGCTTAAGAATCCTTTCTATTTTTTCAATAAGAGATCCAAATCCCCTTTCCAGACCTTCTCATCCAAGATGATTTGGAAAGAGATGCGACGATTCTTCCGCAAGTCCTCCGGGGAATCCCCTTCCACCACAGGGTGAAACTCCGAATATCCTGTGGCCGCCAGATACTTGGCGAACTGAGACCTTCCCAAAGTGGGATTGGAAGAGAGCATCTCTTTCACCACCGCCACCGCCCGTTCGGTGGATAGGCTCCAGTTATCATAAGGAATCTTATCGGTATGCCCCTCTATCAAGATCATATAGATATATCGGCGATACTCCTCCTTTTCCAGCACCTTCTGCAAGGCAACCGAGATCTTATGAGCCACCCTCTTCCCCGATTCGCTCAATTCAGCGCTGGCAGATGGAAAGAGAATATTCCCTTCTATGGCGATGCTGTTGTTCGGTCCTCGGCTTACCTGATCTTTCCCTACCATCTTCTCCAATTCCAGTTGAAGGAGGTCGGTGATCTCCTCTTTTACTTGGCTCACCTTCCCAATCTCTTTTGTGATTCTCAAATTCTCATAGGCATCATAGATGCTTTGGATGAAGGCGATCACCGTCAAAAAGAGCATCACCAAAAAAAAGGCGGTCATCATGTCGGTGAAGGAAGGCCAGTAGCCGGTCTCCTCCGTTGCGAAATTCCCTCGCATTCTCCTCATCTGCTCTCTCCCTCATCCCTCTATCTTTCCTCATAAAACTCCCGCTCGCCCCGGACAGGCATTCCCCTGCCTTCGATCACCCGCGTCTCCGACCTGCGCAGGGTGTTGCGTCCCGTCTCATAGATGGCCTCCACCAATTGTCGTATTTCATGGGCAAAGCGATGGGACTGGTAAAACTCCCTTTCCAGAAGGACCCGTACCGACTCCATCTCCCGGGTCATCTCCCGCACACCCTTCAGGTCGTCCCGCACGGCCGACTCCCTCTCCCTGAAATGTTCCCGGGTGAGAGTGGTCATCGCCTCTCGGCGGAATCGTTCCAAGAAGTCTTGGAAGCTGCGGTCCAGATTTTCTATGCTGCGGGTAAACTCCTCCGCAGTTCTGGGCAGGGCAGGGAGGCGTTCGATGAGATAACGGTGGCTCTCCAGATTCTTCTGTCCCACCTCCTGCTGTTGCCTTAAAATGCGACCCAGTTCACCGAAGATCTGCTCCATTCCCTGGACCAACCCTCGCATCTCTTGCTGGGCCGCCTGTCTCTGTTTTTCAAAGACCTGATCGACCTGCCGGATGATTCCTTCATGGATTCCCTGCAGACGCCGCCGATCCTCTTCCCGGATGGCTTGAAACTCCCTTTTTAATCCATCCCATTCCTCCTGTTTTTTTTCCCCATCCTTCATCATGATTTGAATCCAGTTTTCCAACGAAGAGTAGCTCTCCCTGTTCTTCTCTCCCACTTCTCCGATGGCGCGGCGCAAGGCTTCTACTACTTGGGAGATACGGTTCATCTGTGAGGAGAGGTCCAGGTGATTGGTGACCAGAGCCTGAACCGTCCTCTCCATCTCTTCACCGAAACGAAGAAGTCCCTCCGCCCCATTTTCAAAGGAGGATATGATTTTCCCTTCTTGGGCGATCAATCGGTTAACCTCTTCCACATTTTCAGCCACTTTGCCGGTCATCTCGATAATGCTCTCTCCAAAGCGGGAAATCGACTGGGAGAAACTCTCCTTTATCCGGTCGACGAAGCGGTCCATCAACCCTTCGAAGCTTCCCTTTGGCTTTAGGCTGTCTACATAGGAGCGGTAATGATTATCGAGAAAATTCTCGCACTCGCTGAGAAATTGATCCCGAAGAGCTTGTGGGTTCGGAGCGATCCCTCCGCCCAGCCAGCCGGAGCTTAAACCGGTTAAGAGGAAGGAGGAGCCGAGGCCCACGATACTGGTGAGAAAGGCGAAACTCATTCCTTCAAAGGGATGGCTAATGGAAGTGATGATTTGAGAGACGAGGGGCGTCCCGCTCTGAGAGGTGAAATTGGATAAGATGGTTTGCATGCTGTAAATGGAAGAGGTGAGCCCGATAAAGGTTCCCAATAATCCCAACATCACCATCCCCCCGTTAAGGAAGGAAAAGAAACGTTCCCATCCCCCTGCGAAAACGGGAAAAATTCCCAACACTCGAATGGCTAAGCGGTGGTAGTGCCGTTCCACCAGCGCCTGGGTATTGATCTCTTCCACCCCTTTAAGACGCTGTTGTTTATACTCCCCCATCACCTCCAAAAGGAGAGGATGAGTAGATCCATAGGGCCGGCTCTCCCACTCCTTCTCTCTTCCCTCCAAATTTCGCAAGGAGGAGAGCAACTCCTGCAGATGGCCGCTTAACTGCCAATTCCCGACTAACCCCATCAGAAAGAGGAAGAACGTCCCTCCTGCAAAGGAAAAAAATAGAGGACTCATCCACATCTTGATCGATCCCTCCTTCAGCCTCCTAATACATATGTGGGAGGAAGACAAAATATGGATTGTCCTGCGAAAAAGAGAAGCATCCGCCTCTCATGATGATCATCGGTTAAATCGTTTCGATCAAATAGATGTAGAGGGTTCTACGCAAGCATTCTTTCTTTCGGATACCCTCATCATGATGAGACCTGCCCATAAGATCGATATCCCGGAGACGATGAAAAGGGAGGGAAAACCGGTTCGATCAACAACCCAACCAAACAGCGGAGGCGAGAGGATCGCTGCGAGGGAGGAAAAGAAATAATAGAACCCGGTGTAGGTTCCCACCTGCCTCTCGTTCGTGAAGCTAACCACCATGGGATAGGAATTGATGGTAAAAAGGGCGTTTAGAATCCCCGCCACGGGGAGGAGGATTTGGATCAACGTAAAATTATGTACAGAGGAAAAGAGAAGGATGAGAAGCCCCAGGAGAAGTGCTCCGGTTGTCATCGTCTTCCGTTTGCCGATGCGCGCACCGATCCAACCTGCGGGAAGGGAAAAGATCAAAAAAGAGAGGGCATAAAATCCCAAGGTAAAAGAGGATGTCCCTTCAGGAATGCCTAAAACAAGCTTGGCATAACGGGTAAAGAAGGTTTCTACGGCGCCAAAACCTGCGATCATGAAGAAAATGGCCAGCAGGGTGAAGAGGGGGACTTTCTCTTTCGCCGACACTAACCTGCCCAGAGAGCGAAATAGAGGCTCTCCCCTCCGGGTCTCCTTCTCTTTCCTATAGGCGGCCACAGGCTCCCGGATGGTGAAGAAGAGAAGGAAAGGAATGAGGAGAGAGAGAATCCCGACTAAGAGGAAAGGAGAAGAGGGTTCCATGTTGTAGAGCTGGGATCCGAGAAAAAACATAATAAGCGCCCCCAAACCACCCATAAAGTTAATAATCCCGTTCGCTTCGCTTCTCCTCGCTTCCGGCACGATATCCGGCATGAGGGCGACAACGGGGGAACGGTAGAGGGCGACGATGATGGTAAAAACCAAATCCATGGCCAATAGCCCAAAAATGGTAGGCAGCGTCGCCATATGAGGGAGAAGGATGTAGAGGAGCCCTGCGAGTGGCATCCCAATCACGATATAAGGCATCCGCCTTCCCAACCGGGTATACGTACGATCGCTCAAAGCCCCGATGATGGGGAGAAAAATAAGGTTAGCTGCATTATCCCACACCATCACAAACCCGATAAAAGTGTTACTGTCGGTATATCGCCCTAAGAAGATCGGCATATACGAGTTATAGGCGGCCCAGACCATTGAAATGACCATGAAGCCGGTCCCCAGTATAAAGATTTTCCCAAATTGAAGCCGCTCTCTCATCGCTTTTTCTCCTCGTTAATCAGGATAATAAAAGAAAGACATAAAAAAACATACTTTCTGTTTTATTGTATCATTCTAATATGAATAAATCGTAAGTTTTTGATCTCTTTTTTGTAAAAAAATCGGGGAATTCATTAATAAATGTGCAGCAAAAAAGGCCAAGCTCATCTCCGCTTGGCCCAAATCGTGATCCAAAAGGGATCGGACTATCCTACAATCTTCACCACCACACCACCCTCCACATAGAGGGTCACTTCTTCTCCAATCCGCAGGTCTCCAATTCCTTTCACCGCTCCATTGATGCGAACCTCCGCCTTGGGATCCAGTTTTAAAACCAGATTTTGACCGTTCTCCAGTCGGAGTGTCAAGCTCCCCGTCCCATTCGTCCCCACCAGGATCATGCTCTGAATCTCACCCTTATACACGATCTGCGGGTGAGAGAGAAGATCGATCCTCTTAACCAAACCGTCAAAGGTGGTGATCTCCACCGTATCCCCTTCTTTCACATCGGTAAAGCTTTTCTCCTTTCCTCCTTCAAAAACGGAAAACTGGTGAGCCAGGCCATAGGCTTTGTACACCTCTTGACCTACGCTTAAACGGATCGAGCCGCTTTGGGAGGAATCAGGTGCTTTCGTCTGTGCGACAATCCCTTTTTGTTTGGCCACGACCCCATATACCTTAATTTCCGTCACCAGCTGATCCTTTACCTTAATCTCCGCCCTCTGGTTAAGCTTAAGATCGGTCAGATGAAGGGCAAGGCCATCTGTCTTTACCACCGTCTCCCTCGTCAGGGTGAAGGTCTTATTGACGGCTCCCAAGTCAAGTTTTAATACCCCGTCTGCGGTCGCGGTCGGCAGAGTTAATTCATCGATGCTTCCCTTAACATCGACCTCTCCCCCCGTCTCATCGGAAGAGCCGTTCGAACGAAGATCGACTAAGAGGACGGAGCCGTCCTTATCGTAAATGACGGTGACCCAGTATCCTGCTTTGAGCTCGCCGTTGGTAATCAAATGCCCGTCCAGATAAAGATAAGCATCTTCATCCAGATTCACCGTGACGAGATCGCCATTCGCCTTCTTTACCACGAAGGAGTTGGCATCGGGAGCCACCAAGTAAACATTCCCCTGCACGCCAGAGATCACCCCTTCGTCGAGCCAGTCCATCCGGTCCAAAAGTGTGGCCATCTCCGCCCGGGTAACGGGTTTGTTGGGTTGAAAGGTTCCATTGGGGAAACCGGTTACGAGCCCCTTTTCTAGCGCAACCGCCACATAGCCCACCGCTCCGGCTGAAATCTTATGGGCATCCTTAAAGGGGAGGGAAGTATTCATCTTGGCGAGGGCTTCATCTTCATAGCCTAATGCTCGGACCAACAGGGTCGCCACCCATTCCCGGGCCGCCGGTTTTTCAGGCTGGAACTGATCCAAGTTGGCATCGAAAAGCCCCGACTCCAAGGCAACGGCTATGTAGCCTTCCGCCCAGCCATATTTCTGGTCGATCAAACGGGCGTCCCGGAACTGGAGGATCACATCCCCTTTGCTCTTTGCCTCCTCTTCTTTACCCATCAAACGGACGGCGGCCACAACCGCCTCTGCCCGGGTTATCGATCGGTTCGGCATGAAGTAACCTTGCCCATTGCCGATGAAAATCCCTTGCCCAGCCAACTTAATGATGGACTTGATCGCCCACTCCGCTTCCATCTCATCCTTAAAGAAGAATTTCTTCCCCGTAAGTTTACCCCCCTGCTTTAGGGAAAAGCCAACCTTTCCTTTCACATCTTTCTCCCCATGATCCTCATCCTTATTCGAATCTGCGAAAACGGGTTGAGCCAACAAGCCCACCGCTAAAGAAACAGTGAGCACTGTGGTTCCTACTCTTTTCCAAACCATCTTCTCATCTCCCTTATCCATGAATTTATGGCTCCATCATTGAATACGGATGGAGGAGAGATTTGGGGGGGGAATTGAGATCTTAAACGTGATAGAATAGAGGGGAGAAAGAAAAAAGGATCGGAAAGAGATGAACGGAAGTAGGGACAACAAAAAGGTAACAGTAGCCATCATCGGAGGAGGACCTGCGGGAATCTCCTCCGCCATTTGGTGTAAACGGTTAGGAATGGTGCCCCTCCTCTTCGAAGAAAAGGAGAGAATCGGAGGAGCCCTCCATCAAATCCATGGCCCCCTCATCGATTATCCGGGCCGATGGGGAAAAAACGGGGAGGAGTTCCTCCATCATTTGGAGGAACATCTTCACCTGCTGCAAATTCCCGTTCATAACGAGGAGAAAGTGACCTCCCTGGAAATGAGAGATAAAGGGGGAAGCATCACAACCGAGATGGGCCTATACGAAGCGGACTATGTGATTCTTGCCACCGGCACCCGGCCGCGCCGCCTGCATATTCCCGGAGAAGAAGAGATGTTTGCCAGGGGAGAGATCTACTCCACCCATCGGAATCGGGAAGCGCTCCGGGGAAAACGAGTTCTCATCGTGGGCGGAGGAGACCGGGCCGTAGAAACCGCTTTAAACCTCCTTCCCTATGCGGAAGCGATTCATCTCGTTCATCGAAGAGAGCACTTTCGGGCCCGTTCGGAATGGATGGGGAAATTGAGGGAGTCAAAGGTTTTAATCCATACGAATACGCGGCTTAAGGCGATTTTAGGAGAGGGAAAGGTAGAGGGAGCCCTTCTCAGTACTTCTCCTGCCCATGAACAACTCCTCCCCGTAGATGCCGTTCTGATCCGCATTGGGAATGAACCGGTTGTGGAGTTAATCCCTCCTTCATTGCGGAAGGGGAACGGGGCGCCACACGTGGATGAAAACGGGGCAACCCGCCATCCCCGCCTCTTTGCCGTCGGGGATCTGGTTACCCCGCCGCCCTTCTGCAGCATCGCGGTCGCAGTGGGACAGGGAATGCGCGCAGCAAAACAAATTCTGGAACAGGAGAAGGAGATCGAGCAAAGGGAAAGACCGACGTAGATTGGAGTCGTAGCGTATGTAGAAGTTGCAGCCGGCAAATGGACGGGAATGTTCAACCTGCCATAAGGTTGATTGGTTTTATATGTAAGTTTAGATTTCAGCCGGCAAGTTCACAGGAATCTCCAACCTTCGATAGGGCCGGTTCGGTTCGTTACGTAGGTGGGACTTAAACCGGAAAATGTCCGAGCAAAAAAGAAACCAAAAGAGAAAGGATAGAATGGAATGGAACGGTATGAAGACCTTCAAGGTTCTCCCCTCTTCCTCACCTTCACCCCTTCCGAATTCAGAAAACCGGGGCATGTCCTCATCCTCCCCTATTATAAAGGAAATCTCCTTTTTATCCGTCATCGGATAAGGGGCATCGAATTTCCCGGAGGAAAGATCGAACAGGGGGAGACCCCCATGGCCGCGGCAGTCCGGGAAGTGTATGAAGAAGCAGGGGCATCCCTCCGTGAAATTCATCTGATCGGACAGTACATCCTTCCGGCATACCGACCGGAACTGATCAAATCGATCTATGTGGCGACGGTAGAGCAGCTTCTTCCTCTCCCAGGGATGACGGACTCCCTGGGACCGATTCAGTTCGATCCCCTTCCCCTCGATGTGAAAGAAGACCCGCGCTTCAGCCCATACATGAAAGATGCGGTCTACCCTCGTCTCCTCCAAGTTTTGGGGATCACCGCACCCACACCGACGGAAATCTCTTGCCTGGAAGAAGGAGATGCCTAGTTTTCTTCCGAGAAAGTCTTTTCCAAAGCATAGGAAGCGGCCGCCCGACCGGCCAGGTACCCACTGGAGAAAGCAACGGTGATATTATATCCCCCTGTGTGGCCGTGCACATCCATGATCTCACCGGCAAAGTATAACCCCCGAACCAGCTTGGAAGAAAAGGTTTTCGGATCAATCTCTTTGACGCTTACCCCTCCTCCGGTGACAAACGACTCCTCCAGAGAGAGAGTTCCGGTGATGCGGACGGGCCAACCCTTAAGAAAGGAAAGAAGGGTATCCACCTCTTTCCTGGAAAGTTGGGCTCCGACCTTCTCCCCTTCAATCTCTGCATACTGAAGAAAGAGGGGAATCATCCGTTCCGGTAAAAACCCTTTTAATGAATTCTTCACCGTCTTTTTCCCATCATCTTTCACCCTTTTCCATATTTCCCGGGAAAGAATCTCCCCCGTTGACCGGGGAAAAAGATCAATGCGGGCGAGGAGCCTCTCGGAAGGATCCTTCATCAAAGCGCGGGAAACATAGTGGCCCAGCCGGAGGGCGGCAGGGCCGGAGAGTCCAAAATGGGTGAAAAGGAGATCCCCCTCCTGGGTCGTTATCCTCTTCCCATTGTGAACATATAAGGAGATCTCAATCTCCCGGAGGGAGAGTCCTTGGAGCATGCCTTTCCTGATCCACTCCTCATCGGATCGCAAAGGCACCTCGGTGGGATAGAGAGGAGTAATCGTATGTCCAAGCTCTCGGGCCCACTCATATCCGTCACCGGTAGAGCCTGTACGGGGAACCGATTTCCCACCGGTCGCCACGATGACCGCTCTTCCCGGGATGACTTCCCCATCGCGGAGCCGCACTCCCTGAATCGCTCCCTCTTTCGCCAGCACCTGCCCCACCGGCGCTTTGGTGCGCAAGGTGACTCCCCTCTCCCGGATGAAGGCGATGAGACTCTTCGCCACGGTCAAGGCACTGTCCGTCACCGGAAACATCCGCCCATGATCCTCCTCCTTCAAAAGAACCCCTAATCCTTCAAAAAAACGGATAATTTCCCGGTTGCCGAAGGTAGAAAAGGCGGAATACATAAAACGTCCATTCCCTGGGATATTGGCGATAAGGGCGTCGATCTCCTTTGCGTTGGTCACGTTGCATCGCCCGCCCCCAGAGATGATCAACTTCCTTCCCAATTTTTCCCCTTTCTCCAAGAGGAGAACTTTGGCACCCTGTGTAACCGCCCCAACGGCTGCCATCAAGCCGGCGCTCCCTCCCCCCACCACGATCACATCATACAACCGGAATCCCTTCCTTTGCCCTTTCCGTCTGCCCAACCTCCGTTCCGCACATTACGTTCTTTTTAAGAGTTTCCTGAGGCTTCTTCTCGCTTTGCGGAAACGGGGGAGCAGAACCTCCCATGCATAATAGAGAGGTTTGTGGATGATCAGATCAAATTCACCGAGGAACTCGGTAAATTCTCCTCCAAACCCTTTCTTAAACCGGTATAATCCGTACAAAGGATTCTCCGGGGACAGATCTCCCGAAATCCCTCGGAAATCATAAAGCTTGGCTCCGTTTCTCTTCGACCAGCGAATCATTTCCCATTGAATGAGGGCATTCGGCATCAAATTCCGATAGATGTTATCGCTCGCCCCGTACAAATACCAAGCCTTATCCCCAAAAATGAGGAGGATGGCCCCGGAGACGATGATGCCTTCCGGATGTGCGTTCCGTTCCTGGAGGAGGTTTCTTTTTTTCTCTTCCAACTCCTTTAACTTCTCCTCCAAAGAAAGGAGCTGGGACGAAATCTCTCTCTCACCTTCCCCCTCGTCGAGTCGCTCTTTTTTCTTTTCCAATCTCCCTCTATCCTTCAACAGGCGCTCTCTCTCCTCCTCCATCTCCGTCAACGCCTGATCCGAATTATAGCGGGCAAGGAAGAGTTTCATCATCCCCCCCGGGACAAGGGTGTCATACATCTCCTGAAAATAACGGAGGGGGCGGGTGATAAACCCATCCCGTTCGCCGGTCACCTTCATGATCTCCGTGAAGCGAACCAGATCTTCCCGTTTTCCTTCGATGATCTCAATCCCTTTTCTCTCCGCCAGCCGGATGTTATACCGGGTTTTCGGATGAAAGTGCTTAAAGATCTCCTCTTCCGGAGGGGTGATATCCAACCGAAAACAGAAGCGGGGCTGGATTCCGTCGAAATCAAGGGCGAAACCTTTGTGACGGTACCCCAATTCCCCCATCGTCCCAATCAAGTCTTCATGATTCTCCCCGCCGGGAATGGCGTTCCCCTCCGGATCCCGATCCATCCGCTTAACGTCGGGATCGATTTTCACGAAAACGGCCCCCATCTTCTTCGCCATCTTTTTGATCTCACGGGTAAAGGCTTCCAGCAAAGGGCGATCGTAAAAATCGATCACAAACCCCCGCGGGGCATAGAGGATCGGCTTTTTTACCAAAGGAAGGCTGCGGCTTAAAAGCAAGGCACACGCCTTTAATTCCCCCTTCTCCTCAAGGCCCACCCTGTGCATCTTCCATTCATGGAGGCTCTTAAATTCCCCCCATTCGCTGGATTGCAGGACATGCCCTTTCGGATGGGATGCTACAAATTGATTAAACCTGGACTTTTCCACGTTCTCGATAAAGTTCATTCTCTTCCTCTTTCCTCTTCCCAATGTAGTATCGCTCGACTTGTTCACTTACCGTTAAGATGGAGGAAGGCTTGATGAGGAGGATGCTCCCCCTCTTCACCTCCTCTTCCCGGGTCACATCAACCAAAACAAAGTTCATGAAGGGCTTTCCCACAACCTTTAAGGGGCGTCCCTGATAAAAGAAAGTGGGGGGTGGAAAAAAGGCATGGTAGAAGAGACGAAGGAATCCTTTCACTTTTTCCCTCCAATTCCCTTCGACTCTGCTTCGAATCCATCCATACCCATCCTTCGTCCCATAGGGTAATACGGCAAGGCGCATCCTTTGGTTCGCCCTGAAGGAAGCGCCATATCCCACATATTCTCCCTTTGGAACCTGGATGATCTCCAAGACCCTCCCCTTTAACTGATATACCCTGGCGAGTCCAATTCTTTTTTTGGTCGCCACCGGTCCGTAGAGGGCATTACCGATTCGCACCATATTGAAGCGGGCTTCCGGATAGTCGATGGCCATCTCGCTATTGGCCATATGTACGAGGGGGATCTCGAGTCCCTCCTTCTTAAAAGTGGAGAGGGATTCTTGAAAGATCTTTAACTGATGTGCTGCAAAACTCGCATTTTGTGCTAAGGTTACGGCAAAATGAGAATAAACCCCTTCCAGGGTGAGCTCCCTTTTCTCCCGGATAAGGGGAATCCAAGAGGGAATCTCCTGCAGGCGGATGCCGAAGCGGTTCATTCCCGTATTGATCTTCAAATGATAAGAAATACCTCTCCCCAGCAGGACCGCCGTCCCATGGAGGGAGAGGAGATCCTCTTTCTTATCGACGGTAGGGGTGAGGTTATATTGAATGACGGAAAAGGGATCAAAATAGGGGCTTAAGATAAGAATGGGAGCCCGGATCCCCTCTTTCCGGAGCATGATGCCCTCCTCCATAGAGCTCACTCCCAGATAGAACACCTGATGCTCCAGGAAACGGGCCAACTCAACCATCCCTAGCCCATACCCGTTCGCCTTCACCACCGCCATAATCTTCTGCCCAGGCATCTCCGCTTTGATGCGAGATAGGTTCTTAGCGACGGCATTTAGATCGACCTCAAGCCATAACGTTAATTTTTCCGTTTCTTCCACGCGAATGACCCGCCTCTTTGATGGATAAAATTAGTCTAACCATTGTTTGAGTATAACAAACCCAATACCCTTTGGAAACCAAATGGCAAAATCTGCTTCGATATCTTTTTTCATTTTTCACCACGTGTTGATGATCCCCGCTTCTTATACCGTCGATCCGTCCACCGACCATCATGGCTCGTTCCGAATGGGCTCCCTGCCCCTTTTCTTTTGATCCATTCGTTGATGCAATAGCTCCTTCGCCTTCCTCGCATGCTCCACCGCTTCCGTGAAGTTATTGTCCCGATAACTGTTCTCCGCCATCATCAGAAGCTGCCCGATCTGCGGATCCTGATACCTGTAAATATTTAAGTTCCGGATGATCTCTTCCGTCTCTTTCGCATGCTCAATGGTGGTGAGAATCATCTTTTCGGAGGCGGCCACCATCTCCTTCGTCTCCTCCAGTCGATGGGCAATCTTATGGAGATGGATGGGGAGCTGGTCGAATAAAACCTCCGTTCCCAAAATCATCTCTTGGCCTTCTTGAATAAGCCGATATAGTTCTTCTTGTTTTCCCGGCAAAAGGGAGCGATCCAGTTGCTGCCTAAGGAGCAATAGTCGACTTCGCAACCGTTTAATCTCTTGGGAATATACCTCTTCCTCCAGGGAAAGGTGGGAAACGCGCTGATGATAGGCGAAGAGCTGCTCCTCTACCCTCTTAACCTCATTGTATAGGGATTTCGCTCGTTCATAGGCTTCCGCATACTCTTCCCTCTCCATGCAGGATAGAATCTCCTGATATTCCCTTTGCAGAAGATCCAATTCTTTTCGGAGATTTTCCTTTTCGTCGAGGATCGGATCCCCTTCCAATTGATATTTTCGCCGCAATTTTTCTAAGAGATGGAGATCTTCTTGAAAACCTTCCTCCATCTTATTCGTCCTCTCTTCGAATTTCCGGAGAAGAAAGACGATTTGAGAGCGTGCCTCCTGTTCCAAGGTGATGATTTTCTCTCCCTCGTTGAGGAGCATTTTCACTTGCCGGATCCTTTCTTCCAGGGTGGCCAAATCTCCTTCATCCCAGAGGGAGATGAGGGAATTCCAAATCTCTTTTGATTCTTTCAAGATGGCCACCAGTTGTTCATGGTGCCCCACGCTGCCCTGGGAATGTAGTTCTTTTAATTCCTGCTCCAACGCCTTGATCCGGTTGGGCAAAAGTTCCTCCATTTCTTCCACCCAGGCTTCGCTCTTTTCGATGCGCTCGATTAGTTCTCTCATCTCGGTCACACAACGTTCCATCTCCCCTTTTGGAAAGTTTTCCTCTTCTCTTTTCAACCTTTCCTTAAAGGATTTCAGTTTCAACTCCAAGGAGGCAATCAATTCTTTCAGAGAAGAGAGATTGACCCCGAACCGGGAAGAAAGATCGTTTACCGACTTTTTTAGTGAAGAGAGGAGGCGTTCCCCTTCCATGATCGTCAGCGGAATCTCCTTCTCTTTTCTCACCAAACCCTCCTGTGCTTGCTGAAACTGATCCAAGACTTCTCCCATATCCTGTAAAGAATGATCCACATAGTGGAGGATCTCCCCGATGGAGAAAAGGCGATATCGGGAAAGCCTTGCTTCCGCCTCTTTCAGCTCCTCTTCCACCGAAGGAATGAGACGTTCTTTATAATCCTCATAGATTTTTTGCATACTGTTCTTCCGAAGATGGGATCCCTCGTCATGGGTTCGGATGGGGTGGGTTAATTTTAGTTCTTGAAGCCTTTTCTTCAAGGCCTCTTTCCGCTCAATGAGAACCCGGTACCTCGCAATAAGTCTCTTTCGCCACTGTAAATAAACATAGATGAAAAGAGCGATGACGGCGAGGAGGAAAAGCATGAAGGAGAGAGTCCCCCACTGAATCGAAGAGGTTGCTTTCCCTTCCTCCTTACTGCCGGGAGTAGTCGAGGCCGCTTCGGCAGGCGAGTCGAGGGGCGGAACCTTTATGTCATTCTTTATCTCCCTGAGAAAAAAGATAATCCCAGAAATCTTTTCCCCTTGTTTTGCCTGTGGGAGGTAATATCCGTCAATCTTTTCCTTGATCTTTTCCGGGGTAAGCCCCCCTTTTTCCAGGGCGGGACCTGGAGTGACCGAGATTCCCGTTCCTTCAGAGGAAGCAAGGATGAGCATCTCATTTTCTTTTAAACCGTTCGTAGAAAAAACGGTTTTTCCCATTTGGACAAGATCTGCATCCGCCTTGGCGGCCGTGATTAAAACTTTGACCGGAACCGGGAAAGACTTGATCTCCTCCCGCAACCGATCCAGTTCCGCAGGGGAGGTAAGCCCGGTCTCATCCTGAACGGAATCTCCTTTCCACCCTTCTATCCCTTTCGCTTGCCCCTGGGAAGGAGAGAGAAACAGCCCAAGGGCGATCAGGTAAGATAGGATGAGAAAGAAGAAGAAATGTTCTGTTTTCCGGTTTATGCATTGGAGCTTCACAGGCTTTTACCCCTCCCGCCTATTCAGGTACGTCAGTCTCTTTCTATCTCTCCCTATTATAGCAGAATGATAGACAATTTAGCACGAAAAAAGAGGGAAAACGACAGAAAACCCTCTTGATTCCGTTAGATCTCTCTTTTTCCTCGACCGGATTGCCGAACCTCTTCCCGATAAAAAGGATCATGATCTGGACGCATCATGATCCAATCGATATGACCCGATGAGACGGTCTTGACCGATTTCTTTCCTGCCATTGGTTCATCATTAAGACGGGATATCTCCCTTCAATTTCAATGTCTCGGAACGTCGTTAGGTGTAGCCTCTCTTCAACCTATTCTTTCCTGCCGCTGCCTTTGATCCCGATCCGATCCGGAATCTCTTCATCGGTGCCAAAATCCCGGAGAACCATGTCCAACTCGGAGGTTTCATAATTGGGTTCCCCTTGATCCGTATAATTGATCTGCTGACGGTAAACCAGGCGGGTAGGAAGCCCCGTCTTATTGTTATAGGAAAGAATATACTTTCCGTCGATGTTGAGGGTATTTTCAATCTGCTGAAGACCTTTGCTTGCCTCTTCCTTAAGAGACTGCAACTCACGGGCAACGCCGTCATCGCCGGCATTGCCGGTGGAGAGGCGTTCTAAGCGGGAAGTGCCGCCCCTTTGATCTTTCGACGCAAGGCGGTTTCGCACATTATCGAGAAAATCTTGTTCCAACAGTCGTGAATCCAACTCAACCACCAGGGTGGATAGATCCCCGGGCCCTTTTCGGTCATAGTAGATGCGGTGAGCCAGCCTCTTCATCCGATCAAAATGGGCGAGGGGATTCCAATGGTCGATCTCTTCATCGACAAAGGGGGTGCGGTTCGCCACCGGTTTCCATTCCACCTCATCGGCAAAGCGCATGTAAAGGTTCCGCCCGGAGGTGAAGAGATCATAATCCTCCATCGCCCCATTCGCCTCAGGTGCCGTGGCGATATTCATGTAAAGATCCCGGTTCTTCTGTACCAGTCCCGTTACCATCGCAATATTGTCCGCATAAAACTTCTCTTTTCTCAGTGAAGCGGAGCCGTCAAAAGCGAAACTGTTCTCCAGCACCTTCCGGTGCAGTCGGTCTAATTCTACCGCGGCATCCCCGGCATTCTCCCCCTGAACCCTTGGCGCACAACCGCCAAGCACGATCATGACGCAAAGGAGAAAAGAGAGGCTTTTTACCGACCTGATTCCATTTGGCACATAGCGACATGTTACCCTCATTGCAACATCCTCCCTGGTCACATCTCTTCTTAGTTAGGTTGACCAGCGGAGGAAAAAATATGCGATCGGGTTGTACATAATGTTGATTTTTCTTTTGCCGCCACTTATTTTAATGTTTCAATCCCCTTGATCGGGTCTTGGTGTTTGGAACAGGATTATCCTAAGAAACACTGGATCGACGCCGCCTGCGTGTTTCAATCCCCTTGATCGGGTCTTGGTGTTTGGAACTAATGGTTCATGGATGGATTACACGGGTCCTGGAGGTTTCAATCCCCTTGACCGGGTCTTGGTGTTTGGAACTACCCTAATGCAGTTTATTGGATGAGAGATATTAACAGGTTTCAATCCCCTTGATCGGGTCTTGGTGCTTGGAACCCCTCCGGATCCCTCCCGGTTCCCCCGTATTGGGAGAGGTTTCAATCCCCTTGATCGGGTCTTGGTGTTTGGAACTCGAAGGCGGGAGGGATGATTGCGTTTGATAAGAAGTTTCAATCCCCTTGATCGGGTCTGGTGTTTGGAACTTTAATTTTTTTACCTTTTCTTCGTGGGTTAAATTGTTTCAATCCCCTTGATCGGGTCTTGGTGCTTGGAACTATAAGCTGAAACAGCAGTATCACCGTAATGCGAGAGTTTCAATCCCCTTGATCGGGTCTTGGTGCTTGGAACTATAAGCTGAAACAGCAGTATCACCGTAATGCGAGAGTTTCAATCCCCTTGATCGGGTCTTGGTGCTTGGAACGTTCCTGCCAATATCAAGCAGGGGGTGAATATTTTGTTTCAATCCCCTTGATCGGGTCTTGGTGCTTGGAACTCACATTCCCTCGGAGATAGCCCAGGTACTGCTCCGGTTTCAATCCCCTTGATCGGGTCTTGGTGCTTGGAACGTCCGGATCTCGCGGTACGAATGATGCGCGGAAGTGGTTTCAATCCCCTTGATCGGGTCTTGGTGCTTGGAACTTCCAAACCACGGCGCCATCTGCCGGCCGGTGATGGTTTCAATCCCCTTGATCGGGTCTTGGTGCTTGGAACGGATGAAATCATCCATGTAAAAGCCATGACGCTGGAGTTTCAATCCCCTTGATCGGGTCTTGGTGCTTGGAACCGTGGTGGGGCGACGAGGTAACACCAAAGCAATTTTGTTTCAATCCCCTTGATCGGGTCTTGGTGCTTGGAACGGTCGGCGTACACAACCGCCAGCGCGGCTTCGGCAAGTTTCAATCCCCTTGATCGGGTCTTGGTGCTTGGAACGCTACCGTATCCAGGCTTCCAAAGTCGATCTTTTTAGTTTCAATCCCCTTGATCGGGTCTTGGTGCTTGGAACGGAATAAAAGGGGTAGACAGCGGGAAGGATTGGTACGTTTCAATCCCCTTGATCGGGTCTTGGTGCTTGGAACTACTTCACTGTTTATTGTGCCTCCTTCATGTTATAGTTTCAATCCCCTTGATCGGGTCTTGGTGCTTGGAACGTTCTGCGCCTGAAGTGCGTCGTTCATGATATCCTGTTTCAATCCCCTTGATCGGGTCTTGGTGCTTGGAACTGTTTGTAGCCGCTCAGAATGAGCCGCCTCATTGGGTTTCAATCCCCTTGATCGGGTCTTGGTGCTTGGAACCAGCCCCGCGGCAGCAGCATTGTAAAATTCAGTGGTTTCAATCCCCTTGATCGGGTCTTGGTGCTTGGAACCGTGATTTTTGGGATTGCTGAAGGTTTTATAGCGTTGTTTCAATCCCCTTGATCGGGTCTTGGTGCTTGGAACTTCGTCATACAGTTCTCTGTTTCGACGACTTAAACCAGTTTCAATCCCCTTGATCGGGTCTTGGTGCTTGGAACCAAATGTGTAGGATCACTTTACCGTTGTTTTCGACTGTTTCAATCCCCTTGATCGGGTCTTGGTGCTTGGAACGTGTTGAAATCACCTTCGATAATTGGTAAAATTAGTTTCAATCCCCTTGATCGGGTCTTGGTGCTTGGAACGCGACTGACTCCCGGCGAATACCTAGAGATGGTTGAGTTTCAATCCCCTTGATCGGGTCTTGGTGCTTGGAACTAATACAACTGAGGTGATAAACATGTTTCTTCCATGTTTCAATCCCCTTGATCGGGTCTTGGTGCTTGGAACGGAATATGGTTCCAGCAGATCAAGCCGGGGAAGGGTTTCAATCCCCTTGATCGGGTCTTGGTGCTTGGAACCGCGTTTCTTTTTCACTTAAAATATGAGTATTCGTGCCGGTTCCAGAACACTCACATGTAGACACTCAGCCGTTTTTTTTCGAAGATCGATGTTTTGCTCAAATTGGCAAGTCAGCCACGAAAACATTTTGATTATACCATCTCTTTCCTGGAACTTGTCAAGATTTCCTCTTTCAATTCGTACATCCAGGCCTTTTAGAGTAGAATCATGCTTTCACCGGTTTCCAAATATTTCTTCGATCCACACTCTCTCCCTTTCTTTCTGCTCCACCCGGCTTGGGATATCTAAATCATTACAATAACGGCGAAGCTCACAGGTCCAACATCTCTTCACAGATCGCGGATTTGGAAATATTTCCCCTTCCGCAATTCGACGGATCATCCGAATCGCCTTTCGCACATACTCTTTTGATTTGGGGGTAATCTCAATAAGGACCGCCTTTTCCTCAGGAATCAGATAAATAAATCCCTTTTCCACATGAGTTCCCGTCATCTCTTCCAAAGCCAAGGCATACCCAACCAGCTGATACTTTATGTTATTTCTAACACCTCGTAAGGTGTCTTTTACTTCGACCGGATAAAAGCGTTGCCCTTCTTCCGCATGGGTGTCGATCAGAATATCGATTTTACCACGGAGATTGAGGCTTTCTGCGAACACCGAATATCCGTAGAAACGTTCCCCCTCCACGAGCCGATACCTTCGTAATCCTCTCCGCCTCTCCTTTTTTACATTCTCCAGATGAGTTTCACGGGCATCTTCCATTTTAAAGGTGGGTACTTTTTTGACGGGTTGAACATATGTAAAATAAATGTAACGTGGACAGAAAATAAACTGTTTTAAATCGGTCATATTTACCTCAAACACTAAAACGTCTCCTCCAGCTCCTTAACTTCATAGAAACTCTCCATCTTAATGGTCTTCTTCACATCATCATCACTTAAAGTAAAAATAATGACGCTCCATCGTTCTCTGTCCTTCAATAACCTTTTCAACTTTTTCTGCAGCTCTTCCAGATGATTCCTGTTTAAATCGCCGAAAAAAGCGCTATACTGTACCCTCACCAACCCGTAATCTTTACAGATGCTTGCGACTTTGGTGCGTATCCGATCTTCGCTAATATCATAAATCAAGAGTCGATTCAAAAGATTTCCTCCCCTTCAAAACATTTAGCCTCATAAACCTACCTAAGTCATGCTTTCACAGGGTTATTTTTTTCTCCTCTTCACTCAAACATACGATATTACCACTTGGCGATAAACGCTTTATACGTTTTTCCCTCACGAAAATAGGAAGCAAGGCTGCGGGCTTGCAATTGAATGATTGTTTTAAGCAGATAATCCTTTCCCTTATATTTCTCCCTCGCATCGAATCTCTTAAATAGCTTTTCTTTAAAATGTTTTCGGGTTTCCATCACAAGTCCCTTTCCATCCCCCCACTCTTCCACTTCAGGTTTAAATCCCTTGGATAGCAAACTTATGACAACCCGGTCCACGATAGGTGCGCGAAATTCTTCGACAAGATCAAACCGCAGGGAGGGTTTCCCGGATCGATCTGCATGAATAAACCCTGCATAAGGCTCCAGCCCTGCCCGTACAATGGCACCAAGAACTTTTGCTCCCAATACTCCATATCCATAGTTTAGCATCATATTGACCGGGTCCTGAGCATCCCATTTCTCCCTGCCCTTAAAAGAAGGAATTTTATCCTGAATCAGCCGTTCTACCCCCCGCCAATAGTGGTGGGCCGCATGAGCCTCCAGGCTTAAAATGGTTTGCCTTACCTCCTCCAACTTTCTCTCTTCGATGCGCTTCAATTCTTTTAAATACCTCTCCATTCCTGCGATTTCAGACTCGATTTCTTCCCGTTCCATTCCTCCCCTGCTGCGAAGGAAATACTTGAGGTTGTTAATCTGGTTTTGCACCTTTCCGACGGCAAACTGCTTCGCGATATAAACGCCCCGCCCATCTGAGAGACTGGCAAACTGCTCTCTCCTCGTCTTTACGGTTCCATGGAGATAAGGGGAGTACAGCATTGCATAAGGTTCTTCCCGGTAGTCGGTGAAGTAGATTTGTATTCCATTTTCCAGCAACAACTGCAATACATCGGAGGAGATCGTCACCCCCTTTGTCATGACAATCACATCTTCCATATCCAGAATGGAATACTCTCCCAGCACTTCACCCCTTTTCTTTAATACAATCCGTTCACTCGTCTTTCCGATGGAGACGCCAAACTGGTCAACTACCAATTCCTGGAGCAACAAAGAGATTCCCCTCCTATAAACCTTCCTTCATAACCTCCATCCTTCCCAAAAAGAAGGTGAATTAGTCTCCTTCGTCTTCATTCTTCACATCCAGACCCAATCCATTCACATAATAAACATTGACAACATGAACATCCTCCAGCCCAACCGGTTTCTCCTCGGACTTATATTTATTATAAAAATATCTCGAAACAGGAACGAGCAATTGGTCCGCTTCCAGGTAAGAGCGGTTGGCAAGCGTGATATACTCCTCCATAAGATTGACGGCCAGGACAGGGATGCTGTCGAATTGTTCAAAGAACTCATCAGAAAACTCTTTATCGGCGGAATACGGGGCGAGCGAATCCAGGATTGCCCGCTTAAACCTTTCCGCCTCAAAACGATACCGTGTCAGCCAATCGTCACGCAAATCTCCGGAATAGATCCAATCAAGCCACTCATTTACCCTGCCTTCATCCAGAATGAAGCTTTCGCCGTTTTTTCGAAGAATTTCTAAGGATCGAAGGACCTCTTCCTCCCTGTATATCCCTTGAAAACGGGTAGGTGAGGTACAGATATAAAAATCACAAATCTTTTCGGGTGGAAATGGTTTCCGATTCACTCTTCCCAACCGTTGGAGCATCGCTTCTAAGGGAGCCGGATCGCTAAACCCGACCTCAAAGCTAACATCCAGGCTAACTTCAACCGCTTGGGTCGCTACCAAAACGGTAGGTATCTTTTGGGAGGAAGGCTTGTTCATTCGTTCCAGGATTTCTTTCTCCACCTGTAAACGATCCCTTCCATGCAATTTCCCATGAAGGAGCAGCAAAGTAATTTTTATTTTGCCCGCTTTTAATCGCCTGTACATCTTCATCGCCCTAGATATTGTGTTGCAGACGATCAGCACTCTCTCTCCTTTTTCTATACGGCTTTCGATGATCCGGATCGACTCATCGTCGAGCAGATCGCGGTGAATGAAATGAATATGATGCCTCCGCACTTTCTGATAAAACTCGGATGCCGGTTTAATCAATGCCTGAAAGCGAAGCTCTTCTTGCAAAACCTGCTGAAGAAGTTGTGGAAAAGTAGCTGTCATGAAGAGGAACTCAACCCCCCATTCCCTCTGCAAATACCCAAAAGCTTTTATCAACATGGCGGTCCGAACCACGTCATAAACATGAATCTCATCGACCACGATGCGATTATTGGATAGCCGGACGATTTCCGCTTCATACCCTTTGGTCCGAAAAAATACTTTCAGGATCTGATAAGGTGAAGAAACGCGAATGGGGAAGAGATGTAGGTTTACAACGTTCCGTATTTTCCTCGCTTCTTTTTCCGCGCTCTCAGTCCCGATCTCCATTTCCATCAGCCGATAATAATAAAATTGCAAATCCCTCCCATGCTTTAGAGAGACAGCCCCAGGGAAGATGGAATGAAGGCGCAAATACATGGCATTCATGCTGGCCTGATAGGGGAGAAGATAGATGAAATGTGAAAAGGATGAAGCAAAAGCCCAAAGTAAGGCCGCTTCTGTTTTCCCGCTTCCTGTGGGGGCGATGAGAAGAGCGGATCCCTTTACCTTCATCACTTGCCGTTGATGGGGATAGAGGTGATCCTCATCCAGATGAAACCGTTCCATGATCTCTCGTTGGGAAGAGACCTTTAGGGGTTGTATCTCAATCCTTCCTGCCGAAGCACGATGATCACTTGCCAGTAGGGCCCCTCGTAGGAGTATCCCGATCTTGGCTTCCGCTTTATCCAGTTTCCGCATTCCAAACTTTTGATGGATCTCACGGTCAGTTTGGTGAATTGCGGTCATAATGACATGGACTGCACGGGGGACGAAGTCTTGGAATCTGGGTGCGCGATTCCTCTTATCCCTCCATATCTCTCCCCAAAGGATCTCACCAAATCCCAATTCACGTTTCCAGACCGGCACCACCTCACGGATGAAATCCCATAGATCAGGAAAGAGATGACCGGGAAGTTCCCTCACCTGCTCCTCTATATGTTTCTCACTTACGGAAGAATAGGGAGGATAACGTTCGATCAGTTTTTCCCATTCTTTGTGATGGGTAAGAACTGCAGTAATCACATGTTTCCGCAAGATCTCTTCCGAAGGAGGGATGACCCAGTCAAGGAAAGAGAGGGAGAGGACTTCATGTCTCTCTCCCCAAGGTTCGTCAGTGGTTAACTGCCTCTGGAACCCATTAGCCATCTTGCCAAAATCATGGAGTAGTGCCGCCCAAAAAAGCTCTTCTTTAAATTCCCAGACATGCGGATGGCGATCAAGCAAATATTTTAACGCTAGGATCACGTTAAATGTATGATCCAGAAGAGATTCGGATCCTTCCGACCTTCTTTCCGACTTGGCAAGAATGGATTCCAGGTGAAGTACGGAGGGATGCGTGCGCCAATTATTGAGGGAAAAACTCATGAAAGATTACCCCCCGCCCATACCCTTTCTCTTCATCCATTTCAGGATCAAACCAAAATTTCCGATGTTGATGACCGATCTGCATCATCACATGCTTATTCGACAGACTCCTCTCCTCATTTTGAAGGGAATAAAGCCTTTGCTGGAGGATGATAAATCGGGCAAATGTCACTTGACGTTCATTGGCAGTGTCGATAAATTGAGGCATCATGACCGTTATGCCCATTCTCGTCAAGGGCCTCCATTCCCAGGGGAGAAGCGTATGTTCAAAATATACCTTATCCGACTCCTGCAGCTTTAGGATCTTGGCCGATAGAAGGGTAATCAGATCCTGGGAGCGGCCAAGGACGAGGGGGTAACGCGGCTCAAGGAATGGTTCCCTGAAATCCAGACGATCCAAGTAAAGGGTTAATTTCGGGTGATAAAGAAACTCCCTTTGAATCGGATTGATGTTTCCATCAAGATTCTTCGGTACCTTCTGTCCTTGGTAGGGAAAACTGCCACCGGAAGCGGAAACGGCATGGACATGTTCCAAATCTTCACTTTTGCTTTCATATTGAAACTGATAGGCAAACTTCATGGTGTGGGGATCCACCCAGTTCCCGATGGCCGCACTAATGAGCCCATAAATGGTGGATGGTGGCGGCATGAAATAGGTAGGTTGCCTACCCCATGTGTAATGGGGGTAGCGAAAAGAAGCCGTCATCCCTTCAAACTCAAGTTTAAGGACTTCCATCTTCTTCTCTCCTAATCAAGCCATTTGTAATGACTCTCATCGTTAAACGATGCGGCAAGTTGCAAAACCACTTCCCGGGGATGGCCGATTACATAATCTTCGAGGATATGGTTCTCCCGCAATTCATTCAGCAGGGAGACGACCTCTTCCCTTTGTCCATCCATATATCCACGCGGCCAACCCACATACAACGGAGAGAGGATCTGATCATGATAAACCCGTAATACTTCTCGCAGGGCTTCCGTATGGATAATGGGGTCTCCATCGCGATTCGCTTGTACCACATAGTTAAAAGGATGATTTCCTCCTTTGGTCACGGCAAAGAGGACAAAGCTGGGGGTTACATCGGTATAATGAAGGGATTGTTTCGCCCCGCCTTCCAAAGCCGCAATTCCTTGTAAAAGAGAAGCGATCCGCGCTCCTCTTTGGCGATCGGAAAGGCGGTATGCCTCCATGGAATCTACCGTCACCTTTTCAAGCCCGCTTTCCTGCGCCTCTTTGATGCGGACTTCATCCAAATTCTTAAAGCCCGTCTTTGAGACCGTCCAAAACGTCCCGGCGGATCGAAGGTCGAGGGATAATAGTCCTTTGAGGGTAGACCGGTAAAATTGATGTTCATGGGGAACAGGATCGCCTTCGTGACGGGCCATCACGCCGAAATCGTCCACCACGCGGGTCGGAGCTATAGCGACTAATGTGCTGACCCGAAAGGGAGAGACGCGGGTTAAGGTCGCGGTCGTTGGGGTTTCCTCCCTTTCTTCTTCCTTTTTCGCACCTTTTTTCTTCGATTCTGCGCGCATATATCCGAAGAGATCATCATCCCAATAGCGAATCGGATTGGAGTCCGTGTAAGCGATCTTCGCTTCACGGAAAATGGGGGCGTTGTGCCATTCAATCTCTCCGGAGGTTTCCAGGGTGGTGCGGAGCCAGTAACGGAATGCCTGGGCGGAAACATAGGGATAACTTTTGCTGCCAACGAAGATTTGCTTTACGCCCACCTTGTTGTCTGTCCTTTCCCCCGTTAGCGTTCCGAGATTATTTAACGCGGATGCCGATGCATCGATTAACAATAAACCTGTTAAATGGGACATTTACGCTTCCTCCTTTTCCAATTGATTTTCATCCTCTTCCGGCTCACTCTCCTTGAGGATTTCCCGATGACGGGTAAACCACTTCTTCTCATACAATTGTTCCATCATCCGTATGAGAATGAGGTCTCTTCCCACCTGCCAGTTTCCTTCATAGGGATCCTCCCATTGTTCAAAGACGTTGATAAATTGATCAAAAGTGATGGGAAGTTCCCACGATTGATCGAGATTTGCTCCATGACGGATGGCATGATTGTTGGCCTTAATAAAGAGATTTCGCAATTCTTCATATTCCACATATTTGTTCCTATTCCGTAAATGATAAAACCTCTGAAAAAAATGGTGATCGTCCGTCTTTAACAGATATTCTACCAGCCGATCGGCCATCTGTTTTATTTCTTCGATTTTCTCCTCTCTCACCTGCACCACCTCCTTCATCAAATGTTTCCCTATTTCCCAATAATGAAGAATATCCTTTTCTTTCCCGTTTAAAAGCGACTTGTATCGCCGAATTGCCCCTTCCACGAGATGTGTGCGAATAAATGAAGCATATCCGGCCGGAAGATCGAAGAGATCTTCATACAGGCGGTTGGGAAGATTGAAGGATTGAGTTCCTTTTTCTCCTTTCTTTCCCTTCTTCGATGGAACTCCCCAGGCATCATGTGCCATTTGCTGCCAAGTTTGATAGAAGGCAGCACTTTTCATGTCATACACAAAGGAGAGAATCTGCACCGGTAGATGATACATGGAAATATCCGCGTTTGTCCCATAATTTGTAAGATGGTAGATAGTCACAGAACCTTCCGGCTCTTCGTATTTCAAAAAACGATCCACCTCTAGGAATTGTCGAATAAACTGGGTTTTCGGATATTTCATATCAGGAGATGCCTTGGCCTCCTTAAGCAAAGCATTCTGTTCGTTCATTAGTTTAAACCGGTGGGCGAGCTCAATCGTGACATTAAAATCATCGGCATGAACAAAGAAGGCTTGACCGGAGATTTTAAGGGAACCCAGGGGGAAGGCTTGAACCGCCAACAAACAATAAGGACATATTTCCAATCCTGTTCGACGGCTCGGGAAAAAATTGATTAACCCCTCACCGGTAAGGAGTGGAACGTGTTGGCGAAATGCGCGAAAGTGGGAAGGTTGCCCGCAAAAGGAGCAGGTTCCATTAGATCCTTCTTCATCTTTTAGAAAACCATACAGAACCTCATCTAATGCTTCCCGTTTCCGCTCTTCCTTCATCGTCGGATTGACATAAGCGGAATTAGGAAAGAGAACGGAGAGAAACGAGTGAAAGTATGGCGAGGAGTAGGTTTTCTCGAGATATTGGGCAAACTCCTTTAATTGTTCTTTCGTGACGTCGGCAGGATCATCAAGATCGAAATGGCTTACAATCACCGCAATCCCTACATCAATCATCGGATGATTCGTTAGCATAAGCAAGCTTCATGCACCTCCTTCCATCCGTAGATTTCAGCATCGATGATGACGTACTTTTCTCGTTTTCTCGTCTATAAGATTCTCTTCTCTTTTACTTTTTCCCTCCTTTTCCCTGAAATTTTTTACCTATCGCTTTCGTTTTCCGTTTCCCTCCCATCCCTAACTACTACTTAGTATTTAGGCCTCCATGACGCTAATGCGGCACCATTAGAAAAAGGAAATGATGGATCACAATTTCCGCATTTATTGATAGGTCCCTAGGATCATGGTAGGAAGGTTTTTTATTAAGTTTCCTATTTATTCATAGCACATGGTTTTGACAACATATTGTCATGGAACCTATGTTCCCTAATGTTAATTTTGCATATTTTCCTTGTGATCCTGTTTAAAACCTACTTCGTTTATTTCATATCATTCCATAAACATCATCTTTATATTTTGTATCTATTGCCCTACCCTTTCACAATTCATCAAACTCGATGCATCCTTTAGCATCTATCAAGTTTTCGTGAAAAAAAACGCCCCCGAAATTCGAGAGCGTTTGAAAACTTTTTAAATTTATTCATAAACTTTTTCACCTTGATCCTAAATTGTGACGCTGAAGGCTGTTATCCTAATTTTTTTATTCCCTTGATCGGGTCTTGGTGTCTGCAACTGAGATGGTAAACGAATATCCGGAGATAGTACCGGGTTTCAATCTCCTCAATCGGGTCTTGGTGTCTGCAACAAGGGTATTAACTGTAAAAGGTAGCGATAGTTCTGTAGCGTTTCAATCCCCTCAATCGGGTCTTGGTATCTGCAACGTTACGGAGTTATTCACTTCGATCCGAGAGACATACCGTTTCAATCCCCTCAATCGGGTCTTGGTGTCTGCAACTAGATGCCGTTTTGTGAAGGGATTTGAACGCTTTAAGGAGTTTCAATCCCCTCAATCGGGTCTTGGTGTCTGCAACAGAAAGGAGGATGCAAAATGCGTGTTCTTTATGAAAGTTTCAATCCCCTCAATCGGGTCTTGGTGTCTGCAACAGGATACGACACCTTCATCCGGTCTGTCGGCATTGGTTTCAATCCCCTCAATCGGGTCTTGGTGTCTGCAACGAACTGATAAGGCACATAACCAAAGGGCTCAAAGATAAGTTTCAATCCCCTCAATCGGGTCTTGGTGTCTGCAACGGAGACGGCAGAAATCATCCTGAACTGCGAACAGGGTTTCAATCCCCTCAATCGGGTCTTGGTGTCTGCAACTCAAACGCGACGACAACGATAATATCCGGCCAATCAAGTTTCAATCCCCTCAATCGGGTCTTGGTGTCTGCAACGGAGTGTGACCAAATATTACAATTCTATCATCTATAATGTTTCAATCCCCTCAATCGGGTCTTGGTGTCTGCAACTAAGCAAGGTTCCGGAAGAGAAGCACATTGATATTCTTCGGTTTCAATCCCCTCAATCGGGTCTTGGTGTCTGCAACCCTCGGAGCTTTAGGTATCGGTTTCGGTTCGTTTAAGTTTCAATCCCCTCAATCGGGTCTTGGTGTCTGCAACTAAGCGAACCATCTGGAGATCGTTTACCGGGAGTGTTGTTTCAATCCCCTCAATCGGGTCTTGGTGTCTGCAACCGGCAAGCCGTGCATGAGCGACAGGCGGCCATTCAGCGTTTCAATCCCCTCAATCGGGTCTTGGTGTCTGCAACTGAGCGAACGATCTTTCGTCGAAGTGGAGCTGGGTGTTTCAATCCCCTCAATCGGGTCTTGGTGTCTGCAACCGACAATGTCGTACTCCTCGCCGGCCGCCGGTTGCGTTTCAATCCCCTCAATCGGGTCTTGGTGTCTGCAACATCCAGGAGCGAACGTCACTGGTCCAGCTTTAACTTTGTTTCAATCCCCTCAATCGGGTCTTGATGTCTGCAACGTAGACCTGGGCATCGCGAACGCCGGGGACGGAAAGAGGTTTCAATCCCCTCAATCGGGTCTTGGTGTCTGCAACCGCTTTTGAAAAGGTGCCGGTATACCGGTGGTATAAGTTTCAATCCCCTCAATCGGGTCTTGGTGTCTGCAACGTGAGATCAAGTGAACCGATAGCACGACGATACAAGGTTTCAATCCCCTCAATCGGGTCTTGGTGTCTGCAACGTGTGCGGGTATTGGGATGAGGACGAGCTATTGGAGCGTTTCAATCCCCTCAATCGGGTCTTGGTGTCTGCAACCTTTTACGCCAGGATCGGTAGCGGCGAACCAAAGCGGTTTCAATCCCCTCAATCGGGTCTTGGTGTCTGCAACGCAACGACGAAAAAAGCATTTATGGGTGATAAATGGGTTTCAATCCCCTCAATCGGGTCTTGGTGTCTGCAACACGAGATTGGCAGATTAAGGGAAAAGAGCGTAAGGAAGTTTCAATCCCCTCAATCGGGTCTTGGTGTCTGCAACGTATAGGTCGTCGCCGGAAGACGAAGACCGGCACCGTTTCAATCCCCTCAATCGGGTCTTGGTGTCTGCAACGCTACGGTTACCTGGTGGACCGCGGGGAAGTTCAGGGTTTCAATCCCCTCAATCGGGTCTTGGTGTCTGCAACTGAAGGCTTAACGACAAACGATATAGAGCTTAAATGTTTCAATCCCCTCAATCGGGTCTTGGTGTCTGCAACAGTACCCTACTCTACACGTAGATCTTGAGTACTTTAGTTTCAATCCCCTCAATCGGGTCTTGGTGTCTGCAACGGACTAAGCAACGAAGAAAACGGCGGTCGTGGTGGGTTTCAATCCCCTCAATCGGGTCTTGGTGTCTGCAACGCAGAAGCGCCTCCGGGAGATCGAGGCCGAGATGTGTTTCAATCCCCTCAATCGGGTCTTGGTGTCTGCAACGGGTCGTCGTGGGTCAAAGCAACAGCAGTTAATGCGGTTTCAATCCCCTCAATCGGGTCTTGGTGTCTGCAACAGCGAGTTGGGATACGCGGTCTAAGGGACCGGTGCGGTTTCAATCCCCTCAATCGGGTCTTGGTGTCTGCAACCCTCAATGTCTAGTATTAGTCTTGGGGTTGTTTTATGTTTCAATCCCCTCAATCGGGTCTTGGTGTCTGCAACCGAGTTTGATTTCAAGGAATTTTGTCAGCATTCATTGCGATTACTGGCGAGTGAATCACAGTCAGATCCCATTCAATTTTCGAAGATCGCCATATTGTGAAAAAAGATAGGTCAGCCACGAATTTTTCTTGATTATACCATTTCTTCATTAGGATTTACAACAAGTTTGCCTCCCATTATTACAATTATCGCTAATCCACTCAAAGGGATACCAGGGCATTTATGGGATCACTTTTATCTTTCCCAACCCAAAAACGGTGGATTTTCCGACATGAATCCACTCCCCTAATTTAAGAAACCGATAATAGGGATGCCAGGGCCCCGAATACGTTATCTTTCCCACCACCCCCCCTAACTTCATGCGCTCCTTTTGCCGATTGGAGTATCGCTCCCAGTCAAACCAGCGGGTTTCATCGGCGATGGACACGATCCGGTCCGTCTGTTCGATAAAAGGACGGTAATCGGGAATTTCAACATTCCCCTCTTGATGGATGAGGAGAAGGGAAACAGCCCGTCTGATGATTCCCCTCACCAGCGCCTTGAAATCAGGCCGTGTGAGAAGATGATCTTTGTCCTTCATGCGGAGGGGAGTTAAAAAATAGAGGTTCAGTTCTCCATCCGCCGGGGGCATAGAAGAAAGGGAGCCCGCTTCATAAACGGGATACTCTTTGCACAATACTTTCTCCTCCCCATTATAAATTGGAAACAAATCTCCGGCGAGATCTTCATAAAAAACCTGGCGAAGCTCCGCTCTAAGCTTCTCCTTCCCAAGTCCCATCTCCCCAATTCGTTCCAACACCAGAATAAAAAAGGGGAGATAATCAATTCCCTTGCCGAATAATGTGAAAGATAATTGAAAACGCTCTCCGGGAGCATAATACTCCTTCTCTTCTAAAGGAGGGAGAAGGAGAAAGGGGCGGACCGCCTCTTCATTCCCCTGCAGGTTGGGAAGATCCTTCGGCAATTTCGTCTCAAAGAGATATTGATAGATGCAATCCTCCAAATGTTCTCTCACAGGCTCTCCGGGACGCCGCGGGCAGGCGCATGTTAATTCCCGGAAGGCGTGCCCCATCGCACCGCGAAATAAAGAACCCTTATACCTGGGCATGAACAACCCCCGATTTCCCGCCTGAAACGTGGCGGTAAAGCGTGCGACTTTAAGCTGAGAGAGCATGGCCCACAATTCTTCTCCGGCGTCTAAATATTTCATGGTGATCTCCTTTATATCCTGTCGTTAGATGCGATTATCCCATGTCCTGTAATCCATTCAAAATTGACCTCTTACTTTAACATCTCATCCAAATAGTTCAACACCGTTTCTCGATCGACCAAAACGCGTCTTTCCCGTTCTTCGTCCTTTGCCTGCTTCTCCTTTGCCTTTTTAAGCACCTCACCTTCCATCTCCTGAGGGATCACCACAACTCCATCGGCATCTCCCACGATGAGATCCCCCGACCTCACCGGAACTCCTCCACAGGAGATGGGTCCGCCTGTCTCTCCTTTGCCTCCTTTCTCTCCTGCCGCCACCGTCGTCCCCCGGCTAAAAACCGGGAAATTCAGTTTCCTTATTCCTGCGATGTCTCTAATCGCCCCGTCGACCACCATGCCGGCAAGCCCTGCCATTTGTGCCATACCGGCGACGAAGTCTCCGCAAACCGCGGTGTATAGGTATCCCTTTCCATCTATCACCAGCACATCCCCAGGGTTCGCCTCCCGGATCCCCTTTAACACCAGGGTGTTATCCCCCGCCTTGAGCCGCACGGTATAGGCTCTCCCCACTACTCTTAAATGATCCGCCACGGGCTTGATTCCCGGATCCATGTTGGTCAGTCCTCCCAACGCATCGGAAATGCTCGTGGTGGAAAGGCTCTTCCACTCCGCCATTCTTTCATTCTTCGTCTCCGTCATTTTATCCATTCCCTTCACTTCACATCTTTCCACATAAATAATTCGCTCTTCCTCTCCTTTTTTCCTCCATCTCTCCCTTTGAACTTACCTCGTTTATTACCTGTGGGAAAAGAAAAACCCCCACCTGATTCGGTTGGGGGGATAAATGTTACTCTTTTATGGAGCCGCAATTTCATGTCTTGTATGGGATTACAGCTTCTTTCCTACAGCTCTGCTCCGATTCCCGTATTGGCTTTTACATACAGTTCCTCATATTTCTCATCCGTTGTTTCCGGTTTGGTCATGAGGGTGACTAAAATGGAGGCGAGGAATCCGAGGGGGATGCTGATGATCCCCGGATTGGCCAGGTGGATGAGGGCATTCTCCTTCATGACGCTGGGACCAAGGATCACGAGCCCGACCGAAGCGATCAGTCCCACCAGCATCCCGGTCACGGCACCGGCGGTGTTAAAGCGCTTCCAATAAACGGAGAAGAGAATGACCGGCAAGTTGGCGCTGGCGGCCACGGCGAAGGCCAATGCGACCAAATAAGCCACGTTTTGCCCTTTTCCCAGGATTCCGATCAGGATCGCAACGGCGCCGACAATGAATGCGGTGTAACGGGCCACCTTAAACTGCTGCAACTCCGTCGCTTTTCCCTTCTTGATGATGTTGGTGTAAATGTCATGGGCAAAGGCGCTGGATGCGGTGATGGTAAGACCTGCAACCACCGCCACAATCGTGGCGAAAGCTACCGCAGCAATCGTGGCCATAAAGAGTTCTCCTCCCACCGTGCCGGGCCCTCCTGCAAGATATTGGGCCAAAAGGGGCGCAGCCATGTTTCCTCCCTTATCCTGGGCTACGATGGTCTCTTTGCCGACGAAATAGGCTGCGCCAAATCCCAAGAAAGTGGTCATGATGTAGAAGGCGCCGATGATGATCATGGCCCAGACGACGGAGGTTCTTGCCTCTTGGGCGCTCGGCACCGTATAAAAGCGGATCAAGATATGGGGCATTCCGGCCGTCCCTAAGATGAGGGCAAGGCCTAAGGAGACGAGGTCGATGGGGTTCTTATAAAGAAGGCCGGGCTGAAGCATCGCCTCTCCACTCTTCTCGGCTACCCCGGCGAAGAGAGAAGATAAGTTAAAGCCGAAGTATGCAAGCACGAGGATACTAATTAAAATGGTCGCCGCCATGAGGAGGACGGCTTTGATGATCTGAACCCAGCTGGTGGCCAGCATCCCGCCGAAAACGACGTAGACGATCATCAGCACACCGATGATGAGTACGGAAACTTCATAGGGTATCCCTACTAAAAGATGGATAATGGCACCCGCTCCCACCATCTGTGCAATCATATAAAAGGTACTAATCACGATCGTGTTGACCGCCGCCATCGTGCGGACCGGCACCGGCTTCAACCGATAGGCCAAAACGTCCGCAATGGTATATTTTCCCGAGTTCCTTAAAGGTTCCGCCACCACGTACAAGACGACCAGATAGCCGACAAGCCAACCGACGGAATACATGAATCCATCATAACCGTTTAATGCAATCAGTCCGGCAATCCCCAGAAAGGATGCCGCGCTCAAATAATCGCCGGAGATGGCGATGCCGTTTTGCCATCCCTTGAGGGAACGTCCCGCAGCATAGAAATCGCTGGTGCTCTTGTTCCGCTTTGCCGCCCAGTAGGTGATGTAAAGGGTTACACCAACGATGATAAGAAAGAGAATAATCCCGAATACCTGTGTATTCATCCATCAACCATCCTTTCTACTTAAATTCATCGTGGAGTTTGTTAGCGCTTTCATCAAAGCGACGCGCACGCCCTACGTAGACGAAAGCCAAGATCCAGGCTACAAAAAACTGGGCGACGGCATAAAGGTAGCCAAAGGTGACGGATCCGACCACATAGGTGTTCATCAGCGGCTTGGCGTACCCTGCGAGCAGAGGCAAAGAAAGATAGTAAAGGATAAACAAGATGGTGATGGGCCAGACAAAGAGAGCCTTGGAACGTTCTAGTTCCTTAAATTCTTTGGATGAGGAAATTTTGCTCCAATTCCCCATAACCTTTCCTCCTTTCTTCATCAGATAAAAAGCTAGTTGTATTATATATCACAACTTTAAATAATGCAAGTATTCTAAACAGATACAATTGATATTTCATTGGAAATCTATTGATAAAGGAAATATTTTGTCTTATGATAGCCGTAGAGCTGAACGCGGCCGAACATCCCGGATCCAAGTGATGAATTGATCCCATTTTTCTTAAGGAGAGGCGTTGCGATGATCCCCTTTCTCCCTTTCCTCCAGTCTCATTTCGTGGAAGCGGTGAATTCACCATCCCATACAAAATGGCCCTCGCCCGAGATGAACCTCCTCGATCTTCCCTATGTGGTGATCGACACGGAAACCACAGGGTATCACCCGCAGAAGGGGGACCGGATTATCTCCATCGGTGCGGTGAAGTGGGACCCACAGAATAAAAAGGAGGTTGATTCTTTCTATCAGTTGGTTAATCCCATGCGGCCCATCCCGGAGATGATACAATCACTGACCGGGATTACAGGAGAAATGGTGGAAAAACGCCCTCCAATCGGGGAAGTTTTGCCTTCTTTCCTGGAGTGGATCGGGGAGGCGGTGGTGATCGGCCACGCCATCCGCTTTGACCTTCGTTTCATGGAACCGGCCCTTCGCAGAGAACATAAGGGGAAATTTCCTTTCCCCTTCGCCGATACGAAACAGCTTGCCCACCTTCTCTACCCCTCTCTCCCTTCCTATTCTTTGGAAGCCCTTGCAAATCGTTTCTCTCTCCCCGTCGTAAACCGGCATCATGCCCTCGAGGATGCTCGCCTCACCGGAAAAGTCCTTGGGATTCTCCTCGACCTTCTCAGGGAACAGGGCTTTCACACGTGGGGCGATCTCCTCCAATTTTTAAAGGTACGGGAACATCCCCTCATGAAGGGAAAGGGGGAGAACCATTGAATCTTCCTTCTTACTTATCCGGCATTCCGCCCTTTCTCCACCTAACCCCCTCCGAATTGGATCAACTCCTGGCCGAATCGGAGATCAAGCGCTATCCTGCCCATCTCTATCTCTTCCAGCAAGGAGAATCGCCCCATTCCTCTCTCTATCTGCTCCTCTCAGGGATGGTGGAGATTACGATCCGGACCGATGGAGGAAAAGAAAAAGTTGCGGGAACCCGCAAGAAAGGGGATCTCTTCGGGGAAACCGGAGTTCTCGCCAATAAACCCTATGCCGCCTCGGTGAAGACGACGACGGAGGTAATTTGTCTGCTCATTAAAAAAGATACCCTCACCGCTCTCCTCTCCCAAAACGCCTCCTTTGCCGGCGCTTTAAGTTTAACCATCATGGAACATCTCCGGGAACTATTCGAGGAGATCACCCATGATGACAAAGGAGGGCGTCACATGGGGGAGGAAATGGGGCGGCGCAGGGCGAGTGAAATCATGAGCCGTCCGGTTATTACGTGCGGCGAAGAAGAAACTGTGGAGGATATGATCCGAAAAATGTCGGAGAAGAGGATCAGCGCCTTGGTGATGGTTAATGGGGAGGGGGAGATGAAAGGTCTCATCACGGAAAAGGATCTCCTTCACAAGAAGCTTTTCGCAACGGATGCAAATCGTAATGCAACGGGAAACGGTCCAATCGCGAAGGCCCTCGCCGATCCGGATCCGGTGACGGTAAAACCGGAGAGCTATTATTACCAGATTCTCCTGTCCATGATTAAAAAGCAGGCAAAACACGCCGTCGTCGTGATGGGCAAGGAGCCCATCGGCATGATCACCTATAGGGATCTTTTAAGAATGCGAAACCTAGATTTCCTCCAAATTACCGAAAGGATCGGAGAAGCCCAAAGGCTGGAAGATCTTCTCCCCCTCCCGGAACTGGTGGATCGCCAACTCCTCCAGTGGAGTTTGGAGAAGGCCCCGATCCCACAGATTCTTGATTTGGTGACGGAGTTTTACGATCAATTGACAGCTAAGTTAATCCAACTCTCCCTCAAAGAAATGGAGCCCGATTGGGGACTACCGCCTCTTTCCTTTTGTTGGCTCACCATGGGGTCAAGCGGACGAAGGGAGCAGTATATGCGCACCGACCAAGATAACGGTCTCCTGTACGAAAAGACGGAGGATTCCGAAATCAAAAAAAGGGCGGAGGAATTTTTCGCCCATCTTTCCCATCTCGTGGTCGAGGGGCTGGTCCGCTTGGGATTCGCCCGTTGCCCCGGAAATGTGATGGCCACCAATCCCGTCTGGAGGGGGGATTGGAAGGATTTCCGCGAAAAAGCGGCCGACTGGATCCATTTCCCCGCAGGGGAGCATCTCCGAAATCTCACCATTTTCCTTGATTTCCGGCCCCTCTATGGTGATGATCATCTCGCCGCCACCTTGCGGCAGGAGATTCATCGTCTCCTTTCCCAAGAACCGATCAGTTTCCGCTTTTTAGGAGAAGATGCGGTAAAAGGAAGGGTTCCGGTAGGACTGTTCGGAAAACCGGTAGGGGAAAAGAGCGGGCCCCACCGGGACGAACTGGACCTGAAAGGCTCGGCCACCGTCTATCTCACCGATTCGGTCCGTCTTCTCGCCCTCGAGGCAGGGATGGAAACGACCAATACCCTGGAGCGAATCGAACAATTAGCAGAGAAGGGAATCCTCCCTGCCGATTTTTCCCAGGAACTGAAGGAATCTTTCGAGACCCTGCTCCGCTATCGCATTGAGCTTGGATTGAGGGAAACGGAAAAAGGGAGGAAACCCACTTCTTACCTCCCCTTAAAAGGACTCCCCCGGTCCGATCATGCCCGTCTCTCCCGCTCATTGCAGGCGATCGAGCATCTGGTGGAGATCCTGAAATTTAAGTATCATATCACGTAAGTTTCCCACGCCGGCACCCTACCTATTCATAACGCAAGAGATGTTCCGGTGCAAGCAACTCATCCGGTACTTCGATCTCCATCCGTAAGAGATTGGAGCCGAAAGATTTCCCCAGATTGTCGGTGCGGAGGGAAGAAGGAGCCCCTCCACCCAATGCATCCTCCAGGATAAATTTGAGGGCCAATACATTGGGCACTTCAAAGCGGGTGACCGGTCCAAAGACGATCCCGCTAAAATGTTCCTTCACCCGCTCTGCCGTCACCTCCCGCTTTAACACCTCAAACATCTCCGGAGTGCGGGCGAAGATGGAAAGGTCGCAGGTGTTCCCCTTATCTCCGGAACGAGCCTGGACGAGATCACGCAGCAATCTCTTCCCCATCATCTCACCTCCTCCACCGAGACGAAGATTTGCCCCTCCACCCATTCCCGGGGAATAAGGATGGACCAGAGACCCAATAGCTGCCGTACCGAGAACATGCCGGAGAGGCCGCCGATGAAGGGAGGCCCGTTTAATGCGAGGGGCGGAAAGAGGCGCCCGAATCGCTCCGCCGTCCTCCGATCTTTGGTCCGGACCGCCACCCGAAGGTAGATCTCGTTCAAATTCTCTTCATCGACGGGACGGGCCAACGGGCCGTGAATGGAGTTATACCCCACATATTCGCTCAGGATCTCCTCCACTTCGATCCCGTAAAGGGAAACCTGCTTGCGAATGATTTCGTCCGCCTTTCTCGCCTTCTTCATGGCATCAGGCCACGAGTAGCCCACCAATCCTTGGCCCATGTAACCGTTTTCATATCCGATCAGCGCCTTTAAGGTGGAAGGAGCCGGTCGTCCCTTTACCCCGGAGACCTCCACTCGGTTTTCCCCCACCTGTTCAAAGCGAACCTCCGAGAAATCGGCGATCACATCGGGGGTGATGTATGCGCTCGGATCATGAATCTCATAGAGGAATTGCTCCTTTAAGGTATCGACGCTGACGCGACCGCCGGTATGGGGCGGTTTGGTCAGGACGGCGCTCCCGTCCTCCGATACTTCGGCCAGGAGGTAGCCGATATTCTCCATATCGGGGATGTTCCACCAGTCCCCGCTGAAATTCCCTCCGGATGCCTGGCCGGAGCATTCCATCAAATGCCCGAGGAGGATCCCCTGGGCGATGCGGTCCCAATCATCCTCCTTCCAATCAAATTCATAGATGAGAGGAGCCAGGAACTGGGCCGTATCCGTCGTCCGTCCCGTGATCACGATATCCGCCCCTTGACGGAGAGCCTCCACGATGGGCTTCGCTCCCAGATAGGCGCTGGCGAAGAGAACCCGGTCCCGAATCTTGTCAAAGGGCTCTTTTGTCGTCATGTGGGAGAGATCAAGCCCCCTGTTCTCCCACTCCCCGAGATGAGGATAAATGTTGTCACCGGTGGCGATGCCTACCCGAATTCCCGTCATGTTTAACCTCTTTGCCACCCGGAAAACCTCTTCCCTCGCCCCTTCCGGGTTTATCCCCCCCGCATTGGTGATCAGTTTAATCCCCTTCTCCTTCACATAAGGGAGGAGGGTCTCCATCGTCAATGTAATATCCTTGGTGTATCCCCCCTCAGGGTTCTTCTGCCGATCCTTTTGCAGGATGGCCAATGTAAGCTCCGCCAGCGTATCAAAGCTGATGTACCGAACCTCCCCATACTTCGCCATGTGGAGGGCTCCATAGATCGTATCCCCATAGAACCCCTGCCCCGCGCCTATTCGTACCGTTTTCATTCTACCCCTCCCGGATTTTTTTCGATCTCCTTCTTTCCGCCCCTCTTTCTTGCTGAATCACCTTATTTCCTTTCTCAACACTATATTTTTACGTGTTGAGCGAAATTCCTTCTTCTTTCGGATAAAATGAGAAAATCCCCCCTTCTTCCCTCATGTCGATCTCCTCCTTCTCCCAGAGCAGATCCATATGGCCGAGCACTTCCGACATGGTAAGGCTTAGTTCTTTTAGATAGAGATTGGGGAAGATCTCCTTGGAGATGAGGAAGGCCGTCTTCGCCTTTTTCATGGCGTTTAAAATCGCTTCCGCCCTCGCCTCTTGCTTTCGGAGCCGCTCTTCAATCAGCTCTCTCACATGGGTTACTTCCTCACCATGCCCGGAATAAAGAAGGCGAATCGGCAGAGACATCACTTTCTTTAATGCTTCCCGGTAGACGAGAAGGGAACGGGGACGTTCAACGGTTCCATAGACCGGTTCAACAAATGCATTTGAAGAGATATGTTTGATGAGGTGATCCCCGGCAATCATGATCAGATGGGTTCGGTCATAGAGGGAAAGATGGTCCGGAGCGTGCCCCGGCGTATGGAGGATTTCAAAATGCTTCTCCCCGGGCAAACGATCCCCTTCTTTTACGGGAATCACTCCATGGATCGGCGCGGTAAACTGATCCAGGTAGCGGAGGATCTCCCTGGCCTGCTTCAGCATCTCTTCCGGCACCCCATGCTTTCGGTAGAGGGAGACAAAAAACCCCTCCCTCTCTTCCATAAATCCCTTCTCTTTTGTCAGATAAGGGATCCCTGCCTCGTGAGCATAGACCGGAATCTCTTTCTCTTCCAAAATCTCATTCACCAATCCGACATGATCCATATGGTGATGGGTGAGAAAAATCTGATCCAAGTCTTTCAATCGCCGCCGATGTTTCTTCAGGGCTTCCCGTAGGGTTCTCCAGGTTTCTTCCGTTTTTGGTCCGGTATCGATAAGGGTTAGGCTATCCCCTTCCAAGAGATAAACGTTTACATCCCCCACCTTAAACGGAGTGGGAAGTGTAATCTTCGTGATTTTCATCGCGGCATTGCATCTCCTTCCTTACTCCGCCACCCACAACGATTTCCGAATGAGTATTCATTCATTATTATATCCCGATTCATCCCCTTCCATCAAGGGGAGCCCTCGCTCCTGCCTCTGAACCACGAAAAGGCTCCCTTCTTACTTCCAGGCCATGCAATCGACGCCTCGTTTTACGCCTCTTTTCCATCCAGGAAGAGTTCATCAACCGACAGCACCTTCCACCGATCACCATCCGTCAAGAGCCGGGTAACGCTTGTGTTGCGAAGCTTTGTCACCCCAATGCCCAACTGCCCATGGGTCGCCCAAGAGAGAAAGGCATTGATCGCACCGCCGTGGCTTACGACGGCGACCGGCTGCGGGGGAAGGGAGGCGATCACCTTGCGAATTCCATGAACCAATCTCCGTTGTAAAAAGAGAGTACTCTCCACACCTAACCCCATCTGTTCTAACAACCTCACATCTCCCGTCCCATATTGTTCCACCACTTTTTTCAACTCCATCCCTTCCAAAAGTCCATAATGGCGCTCCCGAAAATAAGGTTCTACGATGCAAGGAATCCGAATTCTACGGGCCACCATCTCCGCCGTTTGCACAGCCCTTTTCAGGTCACTGGTATAGATCCTCTTCCAACCAAACTCCCGGCTCCAATCGGCTAAGAGCTCCGCCTCCCTTATTCCCTCTTGATTGAGTGGAATATCCAACGTCCCCTGAAAGCGACCCTCTTTATTCCAATCGGTTTGGCCATGCCGAATGAATGAAATCTCCCACATGAAGGCTCCCTCCCCAATGTCCCATCAACTCTCTTTCACGCAGCAAAAGCCCGTCATTCATCCGCCTTTGCCTTTCATCTTCCATCTTTCCATCGTACTTTCTCTATACTATATCAAAAAAGGAAATGCAAATCTCCCTCTTGACTTTTTTTTGCATCTTCGTTATTTTAAATGTTGTGCATTCATAGGCTGAACGGGAATTTCCCGAATCCCTCTCGGCTCCTTCCCGGAAAAGGCGCGGCTGATTTTTCCTTTTCCACCAGGGAGAGCCTTCGGGAGATTCGAGCAGCAACCTCATGATGAACAAGATATGAAAACGACAAAGATAATGATCGATCATAGGAAAGGAGTTTGACGATGTCGCGCTATACAGGACCTCGCTGGAAAATTAGCCGCCGTTTGGGCATCTCCCTTTCCGGTACCGGCAAAGAGCTGAAGAGGGCCTATCCTCCAGGACAGCATGGACCGGGACAGCGGAAAAAATTAAGCGAATACGGATTGCAATTGCAAGAAAAGCAGAAGTTACGCCATATGTATGGTTTAAATGAACGCCAGTTCCGCAATCTCTTCGACGAAGCGGTACGGATGAAAGGGGTCGCCGGTGAGAACTTCATGATTCTCCTGGAGTCCCGTCTGGATAACATCGTTTACCGTCTCGGGTTGGCCCGTACGCGTGCCGCCGCCCGCCAATTGGTAAACCACGGGCATGTAACCGTAAACGGCAAGAAAGTGGATATCCCCTCCTATCGGTTAAAGCCCGGGGATGTGGTGGGTCTTCGGGAGCGCAGCCGCAATTTGGTGGCGATCAAAGAGGCGCTCAACGAGCGGGCATACCTCCCCAATTACCTCACCTTTGACGAGAATAAGATGGAAGGGGTATATACCCGCCTCCCCGAGCGTTCCGAACTTCCTGCCGAGATTCAAGAATCCCTCATCGTTGAGTTTTACAGCCGTTAATCCGGACCTTGACGAAAATCCTGAAATCGGAGAGAAACATCCCTTTCCTTCGGAAGGGGATGTTTCTTTTTCCCTTCAGTAAAACATTTTTTCTCCGCATCTCTCCTCTCACCAAGACCCGTTCCCATCGGGATCCGTTCCAGATGTCCTCGGGAAAGAGGCGATCCATCCCATTTTCTCCTCGACAGGCCTGAATGATGATCGGCGCATTCGCCGCTTTATCAGGGAACCCGCTTGATCCTGACGAACTTCCTCTTCCCCACCTGAACGATCATTCCATCTTCCACCTGAACCTCGGCCGTGATCCCATCCACCTTCTCTTCATTAATCCTGACTGCCCCTTGCTGCACCATCCGGCGTGCTTCAGCGTTGCTGGGTACCATCTTTAGCGCAGTTAAAAGGGCCAAAATCCCCATCTTTCCCTCTTTTAATTGGGAGGCTGATATCTCCCGCTCTTCCATCTCATCGGGGAGCTTCCGCTCTTGGAAGACCGTGCGGAAATACTCCTCCGCCTCCTTGGCCGCCTCCTCTCCGTGAAACATCCGAACCAGGGTATATGCCAGCTTCATCTTACCGTCTCGGGGATGGATCTCGCCCGACTCCAGGCCTGCCTTGATCGCCTTAAACTCCTCAAGGGGAAGATCGGTCGCTAGTTCAAAATACTTCACCATGAGGGCATCGGGAATCGACATCGCCTTCCCGTAAATCTGGTTCGGCGCCTCATCAATACCGATATAATTCCCCAACGACTTGCTCATCTTCTTCTCCCCGTCTAGTCCTTCGAGGAGGGGGGTCATGATCACCACCTGCGGCTCGCCCCCATATTCCTTTTGCAGGTGGCGTCCCATCAGGAGATTAAACTTCTGGTCCGTCCCCCCCAATTCCACATCGGAATGAAGAGCCACCGAATCGTATCCCTGCATCAGGGGATAAAAGAATTCATGGATGCTGATCGGCTGTTCATTCGTGTACCGCTTTTGGAAATCATCCCGCTCCAGCATGCGGGCCACCGTCGTCTTAGAGGCTAAGGTTACCACATCGGCAAAGGTAAGGGGCGCAAGCCATGTGCTGTTGAAATGAAGCTCGATGCGGTTGGTGTCGAGAATCTTGCCAAACTGCCTTACATAGGTCTCGGCATTCCGCTTCACTTCTTCTTCACTCAGCTGTTTCCGGGTCTCCGATTTCCCTGTGGGATCTCCGATCCTCCCCGTGAAATCTCCGATTACCAATTGGACCTGATGGCCTAAATCCTGAAACTGTTTTAATTTTTGCAGGACTACGGTGTGGCCAATATGAATATCCGGGGCGGAAGGATCTAGGCCCAACTTCACCCGCAAGGGCTTCTTTTCTTTGATGCTCCTCCTTAATTTTTGCAGGAACTCCTCCTCGGGGACTATCTCCACCGTCCCCCGGGAGAGGATCTCCCACTGCCGCATGACTTCCTTCTCGATTTCCGGGGAGGTTTCAACCTTCTCTCCCCTCCCTTCCATCTGTTCCTTCTTTTCCTCCATCTTTTCCGACAACGTTCTCACTCCTTTTCAGATCATCCTTTACCATCAAGAGCGAAGTTTACCGCTTCAAAAAAAAAGCTCCATCCGGCAAGGGACGAAGCATTTCTCCGCGGTACCACCCTTATTAAGGAATCACCATTCCTTCTCCTCTAAAAAAGCCGTTCAAGGGCGTATTTCACAAAAGGGAGCGTGACCTGCTTGCACCTGCCGCCGGTTCTCTCGGTTTCACTTCCCCTGGCTACTTTTATCCTCTCATCACGGTTCATCTTACGGATCGGTTGTTATTTCATTTCATACCATGTTTTCTGTTCCTTGTCAAATCAATCACCGGCAACTTTTCTCCTTTATTCTTCGTCTAATGGTATACAAAAGAATGCTTATGCTATAATAGACCTGTCTATGGATAGGAGGGGAAGTTATGGCTAAGAATCCTAGACAATTAAAGAGAAATCTCTTGATCGTTCTCAAAGTGTTGGTTCTACTGTTTTTCCTAGGGCTCTTTATGTTAGGGGGCGTCGCGTTTGGCTTCGTGGCCGCCGTCGTAAAAGACCAGAAAGTTCTTTCCTATGAGGAAATGAAACAAAATATTGAAACCAACTACCTGACCGGTTTTGCATATTTTAATGACGGGACACTGATTGGGAAATTGCCTGCAGAACAAGATCGGCGTTTGGTTACTCTGAAAGAAATTTCTCCCTATGTTATAGATGCTCTGATCTCCACCGAAGATAAACAATTTTACAGCCATCACGGCGTTAGTCTTCGGGGAACGGCCCGAGCCATCTTCCAACAATTTACGGGAAGCGAGATCCAGACGGGGGGAAGCACCATCACCCAGCAGTTGGTCAAACAGACCTTGTTGGAGGAATCGTACCGAAAGGAGATTAGCGGAGAATATAAAGGGGATCAGCTCAGGAAATTAAAGTACAACCGAAAACTGAATGAAATTTTCCTGGCTCTCCGCTTAGAACGCTTCTTTACCAAAGATCAAATCCTGGAAGCCTATCTAAACGAAATGTATTTCGGAAAGAGCGCCCGGGGCAGCAATTTGTATGGAATTCAATCCGCTGCCAAAGGGATCTTCGGGGTAGATGCCAAAGATCTCAATCTTCCCCAGGCCGCCTACTTAGTAGGGATGCTGCAAAATCCCGGCTATTATCTGCCCTTTAAGGATAAGACCTTGGAAGAGGGGCTCAACCGGATGAAGCATGTCTTGGGAGAAATGAAACAAGACGGGAAGATCACCCAGGCCCAGTACGACGAAGCGTTAAAGTATGACATTAAGGCCCACCTATCCAGCAAGGAGGACTCCCAAAGCGCTTTGGACAAATATCCGTTCCTCCTCTTTGAAATCCTGGAGCGCTCCGCCCAAGCGTTGGTGGAAGAAGATCTCATAAAGCAAGGGTATGATATCAACCAAATCTATAGCAAAGAAAACAAAGATCTATACAATGACCTATTGGAACGGAAAAAGAAAGATATTTTAACGAAGGGCTATAACATCTATACCACCATCGACAAAGAATTGTACGATGCCTTTCAAGCCTATGCCGCCAACCCGAAAAACTTTTGGAGCAATAAAACTTATACTGCCAAAGTGGGAGGCAAAACAATTAAAGTTGAGAACGCTCCCCAGCAGTTGGGGGCAGTCCTCATCGATAACAAGACGGGGGCCATCCTCGCGAGCATAGGAGGGCGGGACTTTAAGATCGAACAGACCAACCATACCGCCAGCCCACGCCAGCCCGGTTCAGCCATGAAGCCGATCCTGGCCTATGCTCCTGCCTTTGAAACAGGGGTGTTGCTGGGTCCTGAAAGCCCTATTGATGACTCGCCTATCGTTCTGAACTATGGAAAACCTAACGAACATACGCCATTAAATTATGATAATAAATTCCATGGCATTATGTCCGCCCGGGAGGCGTTAAAGAAATCCTGGAACGTGCCTGCAATCCGAGTCTATCTAAAGGTAGGAATCGCTAAGGCGCAGGAGTTCGCCAAAACGATGGGAATCACCACGCTGACCGAAAAGGATCTTCAGGCCCAAACGGGAGTGATCGGAGGGTTGGAACGGGGGGTAACGGTAGAGGAGCTGACGAATGCGTATGCCACATTTGCCAACGGCGGCACCTTCATCGACGCTTATTTGATCGACCGCATCACCACCCAAGATGGCCAGGAGATTTATAAACATCGTACGGTGAGCAAACCGGTCTACAGCCCCGAGACGGCTTATATGATTACCGATATGATGAGGACGGTCTACCAAACGGGTACAGGTGCCGCAGTTCGAAATATGGTCGAAAAGGTGAGCGGCAAACATGATTTCGCCGGTAAAACCGGGACCACCAATGATGCCAATGACCTCTGGTTCGTAGGATACTCCCCTTCCATTTCCTTGGGAGTCTGGACCGGGTTTGATATCCCCTACTCGATGGGAAGAGACCAAACCCGGGCAAAGATCCTCTGGGCAGGATTAATGAATGAAACCTTAAGGGTTAGACCTGATTTAAGCCCGAAAGATCTCACCTTTGAAAAACCGCCGGGCATTGTGAACCTGGCCATCTGCTCCAAATCGGGTGAATTGCCCAGTGACTTAGATCGGGAAGCCGGAACGGTGATCACCGGTATGTTTAATAAAGCAAACCTTCCGACCGAAACATGTACGGTTCATCAAAAAGCAAGAGCGGTTGCCGTGAATAATAAGATGTACCTCGCGCAGGACTCTACTCCCGACGACCTGGTCATTTCGAAGATTTTCATCAAACGGGAACCCTTCCAGTTCCCCACCAAAACGGACAAACCGCAAAGCTTCTATCTGCCTCTGGACTGGATGGATACCCTGCCCACCGAGGTCGATCCCCGACAGGAGGATGGGAAAACCCCCTCCTCCCCTACCGGGCTTAAAGCGACGGCTGATCCAAGCGGGAAAGGGGTCCTCCTCACCTGGAACAATAATCCGGAAGGGGATATTGCCGGGTACCGAATTTACCGGTCCACCGGTCTTTCCTTCGAGCGAATCGCGAGCATCATGCAGAATATGGAGAAGAAGTACACCGACCCGAACGGAGGCGGGGGAAGCGGCTACTACATTACCGCAGTCGATATTGCCGGAAAAGAATCAACCCCTTCTGAAGTGGTTACCCTAAACGGAAACGGCAAGTGGAATAACCAGGCCGGTCTGCCTTCCACACCGAGGGGAATTAACATCGCCGATACCGCAGCGGGCGTAGAACTCACCTGGGATGCCAATCCGGATCAAGAGCAGGTCACCCAATACAACATTTATTACAGTGCCGCCAAGGATGGTCCCTTCGAGCTTTTGGGAAACAATTCGATCCCCTACTTCCAGCACTTGACGGTGGATAAGGAAGGTTGGTACCAGATCACCGCCGTGAACCATGTGGGGGAATCGAAACCTTCGAAACCCGTTTCGCTGAAAAAAGATGGTGAACCGGCTCCGCCTGCTCAGGGTAATCCTTCCCAGGATCAGAATGGAAATTCCTCTCCTAATCCTGGAGATCAAGGGGGGAGCAACCTCCTGGATATTCCCCTCGCACCGGGAGGAACCCCATAGAATGGACTAAGAGAAATATATTCAAAAGACCCTGGATCTGGCCAGGGTCTTCTTATTTGATACCTTACGATGGGATGGAAATCTACCTTTCAGCCTGCCTTAATCTTCCATGGTCGACAGATCTCCCGTGGGGAGATTTAACTCCCATGCTTTCAGTACTCGGCGCATGATCTTTCCGCTGCGGGTCTTGGGCAGCTTATCCCGGAATTCAATTTGCCTAGGAGCCGCATGGGCGGCCAACCCTTTCTTCACAAATTGCCGAATCTCCTCTTTTAACTCCTCCGAGGGTTCATATCCTGCCCGAAGGGCGATAAAGGCTTTAATCACCTCACCCCGGACCGGATCGGGAACTCCGATCACGCCTGCCTCCGCCACGGCAGGATGCTCCACCAACTTGCTCTCCACTTCAAAGGGGCCGACCCGCTCTCCGGACGTGTTAATCACATCATCAATCCGGCCTTGGAACCAGAAATACCCCTCATCATCCATATAGGCCGAATCTCCGGAAACATACCACCCCGGGAAGCGGAAATACTCCTGGTATTTGGCCTCGTTATTCCAAATCTTTCTCATCATGGAGGGCCAGCCTGTCCTCAAGGCAAGGTTCCCCATACGGAAGGGAGGAAGGAGATTTCCCTGATCGTCCAATATGGCGGCGGCGGTCCCCGGGAAGGGTTTTCCCATCGATCCTGGCTTTATAGCCATCGACGGATAGTTGGCGATCATGATGCCCCCCGTTTCCGTCATCCACCACACATCATGGATCCGCTGATTAAACACCTTTAATCCCCAGCGGACCACCTCAGGATTCAGAGGCTCCCCTACGCTGATAATATGACGGAGGCTGCGTAAGTTGTATTGCTTCACCAGGTCATCCCCCGCTCCCATCAACATGCGGAAAGAGGTGGGAGCGCTGTACCAGATGGTCACCTTATATCGCTCAATCGTGCTGTACCATTCCTTCGGATTAAACCGTCCCCCGCGAATTACATTGGTAACTCCGTTTAACCAAGGAGCGAAAATCCCATAGGAGGTCCCCGTCACCCAGCCAGGGTCGGCGGTACACCAATAAACATCGGTCTCCTTCATATCTGCCGCCCATTTCCCTGTCTGGTAATGGTGGATCATGGCATTGTGAACGTGGAGAACCCCTTTCGGCTTACCGGTAGAACCGGAGGTATAATGGAGTATCATGCCGTCTTCCCGATCGACCCACTCGATCTCCAGTTCATCGGAAGCTTTCGCCATCTCTTCCTCATAATTTACGATATGGGGAGGCAGCTCTTCATCCTCCATATCGCCGACGATGATCACCTTTTCAAGCTCCGGCAATTCATCCACCGGAACCCGGGGATAAAGGGCGGGGGTGGTGACCAATACCTTCGCGCCGCTGTCCAAGAGACGGTCTTTCACCGCGGTTTCCATGAAGGCCTCAAAGAGGGGGCCGACGATCGCTCCCACTTTTATGGCACCTAAAACGCTTACATAAAGCTCAGGACTACGGGGCATAAAGACAAAAACTCGATCCCCTTTAACCACGCCCAACGAACGGAGAACGTTTCCAAAGCGGTTCGTTAAATATTTCATCTCGGCGAACGTATACTTTTCTTCCCGTTCCTGATCACTATATATGAGGGCTACTTTATTCTTCCGGAAGGTTTCTGTGTGCCGGTCAATGCACTCATAGGCCATATTTACCTTCCCAGTACGGTACCAGCTAAACTCTTTCTCCACCTCCTTGTAGTCAAAGGTAGCGTACGCTTCTTCATAGTTTTCGAGATTATACTCCCCGGGAAATGGCGCAATCTTCTCTTCTGCCATTCCTCTCCCTCCTTGAAAAAAAATTTTATTTGATCAATATTGAGAATATTATAGCATAGGTCAAAAAAAAATCATATATAGAAGGCAAAATTTCTCCGTGATGCTATATAACAGGACGATCTCGAAGGCAAAAAAAAAAGCCTTATTCGCAAGGCATTTAGGATGGAGCGGGTGATGGGAATCGAACCCACGCCGCCAGCTTGGGAAGCTGGAGTTCTACCATTGAACTACACCCGCTTGTGAAATTGACAAGTGTTATTATACTCAAATCCGGTTTCAAAGTCAAGACGTTACTTTATACCGTTACTGTCAATATCTCATTGGCTTTTCCCCTTGTTTTTTTTATTTTTATGAGTCGTGGCCTTGACATGGAGCCTCTGCGCCCCCTCATACTCCCCAAAAACGCTGGCGGGCGAAATAATCCCCCTTCGGGGGCGCCCGCCTTCGCAATCGCTTAATGAGGGGCGCCTCTCCATGTAAAGGCTCTCCACATCGCTAGCTTCACTCCGACCCTTCGGGCACGACTCACCTTATTCGTTTTCTGCCACAAACCGCTTACCTATCCACAAAATCTCTTTGCCTAGACTCATCAAAATATGCAGATTATATGTTCTTATTTCTTTATAATGCTGAGATCGTCTCATTGATCTTCCTTCCAAATTCCCTAAGCCATGCTTTTGGACCGGTCAGACCAGGCATGTGCGCCTGACACCACTCTCCCGTCTCTTCCTGACGACGTTTGCCCCTTTTTGGCCTCCCTGCACCTTTTTGTTCTGTTTCGTCTACCTTGTTGGTTTGCTGAGAGTCTTCTTTTGTGCCGAGATTAAAGATCCACTTTTCAATCCCTTCCCATTCCCCATTGAGGACAGCCGCTCTAACTTGCAGCAGGTTTTCTACCCCTTCTTTGCTCCAGCTCATCCCTCTTTTTTTCATTCGGTCTGCTACAAGATTGTCATTGAAGTTTTCGATGTTTCCTATCCCTCGCGCTCCCTCGGGTACTTTGTCACTTCGATTCCGGTAGTCTTTGAGGCTTTCCCAGTTCTTCAGAATCGTTTTTTCTAGCTTCTGGATCTCTTTTCTCTTTTCACTATCTTTCGCCTCCCTTTTCTTGGTTTCCATCCATTTTTTAAACCCTTCTTTGTCATCTCCTTCAATCATGGCTTCTAGCGTATCCAGCATTGCAGGCTCCCCAAATCCAAAGACTTGTTTAACCCATCGATGAAAGTGGAATTTGTCGATCTGATGTAGGGATCCTGCATAAAACTCAGCCCCTTCTTTTCCCCAGGATGATCCGTCACTGCCAAAAACGAATAGCCCCACTTTTTCTATTTCATATGTCTTTTGGAGATAGTTGTCTACTTTCTGCCAATATTCTTTGGAGGAGTTGGTGGTGGCGATCACCTTTGGATTCTTAAGCCGGTATTCTCTTTTGATCGGGTTTTTCGCTTCCCAACCTTCATAAATACATCCGTTTTTGATTTCCAGGGTTGTTCCATATTTCTTCCGGTCTTTTCCTTGCAGGCTTACATAGACCCCATCCGATTCAACGAGCACGATCTTGGCTTCCCGCTTCTTTTCGTTCTCCGGCATTTGTTCTCTGTGTTTGTTGATTCGTTCTCCTTGTTCTTGGACCGCTTTGTGAATGCGCTGATGACTTACATGAAGCTCAAGTTGTCCTAGGATACGAGCGCTTTGGCGATAGGAGTTCTGTGTGGCTAAAAATGCCGATATCTGACTTAACGTAGGACTTACGGTTTGTTTGCTTTCAATCCCTAATTTTTCATCGAGTGGGTAGCTCCACCCCCCCTTTGTTTGATAGATCCTCCGCCGATACAGGATTTCTCCAAAGAGCGTTTGTATACCCATTGGGCGTATGCCTCCACTTTTCCCATCTCGTTCTTCACTTTGAAAAATGAGCTCATCGGCTTGTTCAAGTATTTCTTCCATCAACAAAGCACCAAATACTTTGACCATCTTGAAGATTTCCTTCTCCAATTGTATAAAGTCTATCTTGCCTTCTGCGGCTTGTTGCGATAAACTGTTAATGTAATTAAATAATTCCACGAAAAGAGACCTCCTTAACAAGGGTGTACAAGGTCTCTTTTCGACATTTTAAGACCTTTTTCCTGCATCTCAACCAATGATTATTTTACTCTAACCTTTATACCTGCCGCCCAAATCGGGAAGTTTCATGAAGGAAGAGCGGTTGTAAAAGGAAACCTCCACCTCAAAGCCATCATCCCGCTCGGCAAGCTCCATCAAGGCAAAGGTGGGAACCGGATAGCCCCGCGGTCGCAGGAGGCTGCCTGGGTTGATGTATAAGACGCCCCGTATCTCCCGGCAAAGGGGGAAATGGGAGTGCCCAAACAAAATGATTTTGGCTCCCGTCTCCTCTGCGAGATCTTGAAGAGAATGAAGGCTTTCCTTCACATGGTAGCGATGCCCATGGGTAATGGTCACTTTTAACCCTTTCCAACGGAGGGTCCTTGCCAGCGGGAGATCGGATGCGTAATCCATGTTCCCTCTCACCATGATCATCTCCTTAAAAGGAGAGATTTTCGGATCCATCTCCGAATCTCCACAATGAAGAACCCGATCCGGATGAATAAATTGGATGATCTCTTCCACCTCTCGCAAAAGCCCATGGGTATCGCTCATGACCAGTACCTTCACTCGATCCTACCTCCCCATCCTTACCGCACACAAAACATCACAACGGGTATCCATGAATCCCTTGAAGAAAAAATTATAGAGAACAACGGCGCACTTTAGACCGTTTCGCAAAAAAATCGATAAAGTTCCGATATGCCTTTGCCCGGTGACTGATCCTGTTTTTCTCTTCCGGAGCAAGTTCCGCCATGCTTTTTCCTAAAGAAGGGATGTAAAAAAGGGGATCATAACCGAAGCCATATGCACCACGCGGTTCGAAGAGAATCTCTCCATCGATCACACCCCGGAAAAGGTTCACCTCACCCTCCGGCTCTGCATAGGCGATAACCGAGACAAAGGAAGCTTGACGCTTTCCCGGGGGAACCGCCGCCATTTCTTTAAGTAGTTTCCGATTATTCTCCTCATCGGTCGCTTTCTCTCCGGCATACCGGGCGGAATATACGCCCGGATTTCCCCCCAACGCCTCTACGACCAAGCCGGAATCGTCGGCCAATGTGGGAAGATGGGTGTAAGAGGAGATCTGGACCGCTTTCTTCCGTGCATTTTCTTCGAACGTTTTTCCATCCTCCACCACTTCCGGCGCACCTGGAAACGAAGCGAGGGTTGCCGCTTCGATCCCGTATGGGGAGAGTAGAGCGGTTAATTCCTTTCCTTTATGAGGATTCCGAGTAGCTAAAACGATCGTAAGGGGAAGGGAATTCATTCGAATCCACCTTCTTTTTCTCCTGCTTCCGTTGGCTTCATCCATTGTGCCAAATCCCCGAGTACCTCTTTTTCTTTCAAGATGATCTCTTGAATCCCTTTTCGCCCAAGATCTAACATTCGATAAAACTCTTCCTGCGTAAACGGCGATTCTTCACCGGTTCCCTGGATCTCCACAAATTTCCCTTCCCCTGTTTGTACCATATTCAAATCTACCTTGGCCTGTGAATCTTCACCATAGGATAAATCCAGAATGATTTCTCCACCCAAAATCCCAACACTGGTGGCGGCTAGGAAATCGGAGACCGGAATTTCTTTCATCATTCCTTTTTCCATGAGACGAGCCAAGGCAAAGATTAAGGCGACATATCCTCCCGTAATGGATGCGGTTCTGGTCCCTCCATCAGCCTGGATCACATCACAGTCAATGAGAATCGACCGTTCTCCCAGCCGTTCTAAATCCACGATGGAACGGAGGGAACGTCCGATCAGGCGCTGAATCTCCATCGTCCTGCCGCCCAATTTCCCTTTACTTGCCTCCCTGACATTGCGAACCTCCGTCGCCCTGGGCAGCATGCTGTATTCGGCCGTAACCCATCCCTTTCCCATGCCCCGCATAAAAGGAGGCACTTTCTCCTCGATCGTCGCTGTACAAATCACCCTCGTGTCCCCAACTTCTATCAGTACGGATCCTTCCGCATATTTATTGATATGAGGGGTCATTCGGATTGGACGTAATTGGTCATTTTTACGGCCGTCGGCTCTCATAAAATATAAAGCTCCCTTCCCATCTTTCTCCTTACATCACTCCTATTATACAAAATAATGATCGGAAAGGCGAACCGTTGAGGAATGGAGAGGGCAGAGGGAGTCCTTGAACTGGAGTGAAGAGTCCCAAACGATCGGAAAATCGATGCAAACGTTTCAAAACTGTAAGGGATTGATCGATTTCGGTTTGGCTACCGGTTGTGAGAAATCGATCAGGTTTTTTAAAGGATCCGCCTTCCCATTGACCAAGATCTGGACTTTTTCTGCTCCGCTTGTCGCCGCAAGGGAGAGGAGTACCGATTGGATCCCTTTTATAGAAGCTTCCTTTCCGCCCTCCGATACACCGAGAATTTTCTCATCAAAGTCAGCCAAGGCAACTCCCTGATCCACCTTAACTTGGTTCACCTTGGTGGTTGGGAGAATATTGCTCACCAATCCGGAACCGGGAAGGGGTCCCTTGATCAACTCTGCCACGGTCGCCGCTGTTTTATCCTCCGTCCATGGAACAAGGCGGGTGACGGGGACGAAATATTGTAAGGACCCGTCAGGGGTCTCTCCCTCAAAGTAAAGGGTCAGTGCGGTGCTGTTCCCCGGCATCGCCGAATCGGCCACCTCGATATTGATCCCATCCTCGCGAGTTAACGGTTGATTTACCGGAGTCCCCGCCACAGGCATCGTTTCTACATCCTTTCCTTCGATGCGGATTTTCACCTGCTTAATGGTCGGAAATTCGGTGAGAGCCCACGTAACGGCCTGCAGAATCTTCTCCTCCTCATTCGCCTCATAGTTTTTAAACTCCTTGGAGAAATCGACGACGGCGGTGCCATCCTCCGTCTTGACATTTAATTGAAAGGTGGTCCCCACAGGCAAAACGGCTGAGAAACCAGGGGGAAGATTCTTCTCCACCGGGCCTCCCTTTACCATGTAGGTGAGAACTTGCTTTGCAATCGCCTCCGAGTAGGGAATTTTCATGGTCATCGGAACTACATACCCACGGGAATCAAAGAGATAGAGCACTTTATCGGTCATAATCACCTCTCCGCTTTGCCCCTTTTCTCCTTCTCCCGTACCTCCAACCAAATCTGAATTGACGGGCTCAACCTGGGGCGGATCGATGGGAGCCGAACTGGAGGAGTTCCCAAAAAGTCCGCATCCGGTGAGAAAAACAGGGAGAAACATGAGCGAAAGGAAGAGGACGCCTGCTTTTGCCATATTCCGCTTCATCCCTATAAACCCTCCTAACAGTCGTTTTGTATTACCATGTATACGAGCTGTCAGGTTTTTTTATACCCATTTTGTCCGATCTCACGGACAAAAAAACCGCCGGAGGGAAAATCCCCGGGCGGTGTTAAAGCGGTCATTATAGCCGGATCACTTCCTTGATATCCAAAACAGGAAGATGGACGGCCCTTACTTCGACACTTCTCTCCAACCACTTTTCTGCGATCCTCTTAAAAGAAAAGGGATCGCCTGTGGTATAAAATTGATGGTGAACCGCTTTCTCCGGTGTGGCGAGCAAATGATTTTCGCTTAAGACGGCGCTTACCTCACTGGCAGTCTCCTCGGCCGAACTGATGAGAGAGACTTCCTCCCCCATCACCTGCTGAATGATCGGTGCAATGATCGGATAATGGGTGCAGCCTAAAACGAGGGTTTCTACTCCCTGATGGATGAGAGGAGATAATTCCTCCTGAACCACCTGAAGAGCCACATCGACGGATACCTCATCATCTTCCACGAGGGGAACGAGATTGGGACAGGCTTGACTAACCACATTGAGCCCGGGCTTAATCCGAGTTAGCACCTTTTCATACATGCCGCTTTTTATGGTGCCCTGGGTTCCGATCACTCCGATCTTCCCCGATTTAGATTCACGAATCGCAGCCCGTGCGCCCGGTTCAATCACCCCGATCACCGGGATCTTTAACCAGTGTTTCGCCTCCTCCAATACGACGGAGGTGGCGGTATTACAAGCGATGACGATCATTTTCGGGTCAAACTGGAGGAGAAAATGGATCATCTGATAGGTAAACCGACGCACCTCTTCCGCCGGACGCGGTCCATATGGGCAACGGGCAGAATCCCCGATATAGAGGATACTCTCCATGGGAAGCTGCCTCATCACCTCTTTCACTACCGTAAGGCCTCCCACTCCTGAATCAAGGATGCCGATACTACCTGGATGCACGAATATCCCCCATCTCTATCTCTTTTTCCATATAGTATGCGCTCCATTCTCCCCAGTGTCTAGAAGGAACCTTAATTCCCCTCTTCCATCTCCCGATAGAGGAGGTTTAAAAGAGCTTTGAGTTGATCTCTCTCTTCCGGAGAAAAGGATTCCATGACTTTGGCCAAATATTCTTGTCGATGACGGATCACTTCATCGATTAACATTTTTCCTTTGTCAAGGAGGCGGATATGAACGACCCTCCTGTCGGTAAGACTCCTTTCCCTCTGCACCAGTCCCGCCTTTTCCATGCGATCGACCAAATCGGTCGTGGTGCTGTTTGCAAGATACATCTTCTCACTTAATGCTCCAATGGTCATCTCTCCCTCTTCCTTTAGCCATTGAAGGGCAATAAATTGAGGGAGAGTAATGGGAAAGTCCTGAAGGATTTCTCTTCCCTTCTGCTTGATCAGGGTACTGATTCTGCGCAATACCCATTCCAATTCCTTCACATCTTGTCCGATTTTAGGATGACCGCTCATGTAATCTCCTCCCTGACTTCCCTTATAGGCTTTAGCGACGGCAAGATGGACCGACCTGTTTTCTCCTAGTTTTAAGTAAAGCGCACCTATTTCCCCTTGTCAAGAAAAACCCTTTTTTTGATAACAAAATCCCCTATCCTACCATTGAATAGGGGATCATTCATATTCCCTGCCCTTCATCTTAGATCTCCAATTCACCCATGCGTACCAATTCAACAACGGCTTGGGAGCGTCCTTTCACCCCCAGTTTTTGCATCACGTTGCTTATATGGTTACGCACGGTTTTTTCACTAATAAAAAGCAGTTTGGCGATCTCTTTTGTCGTCTTGTCTTGTACGAGCAATTCAAATACTTCCCTTTCGCGATTGGTTAAAATCGGTTTGCCTGTCTCACTACCTTTCAACAGCGCCACCCCTCCTTGCTAGGGCTCATCAGGGCACAAGGGCTCGAGGATTTAGTCAGGATATCTTATGACACCTATGCGCTGTTGGTGTAATATCTTAAAAAAATGGGCGAATCAAAATCCTATCTGGTGGCTAAATTCTTTTAACGTCTTGGCCGACTTGAGGAAACCCTCCCTCTCCTCCTGGGAAAGAGGGACTTGAACGATCTCTTCGATCCCGTTATTACCCAGTACACAGGGGACTCCTAGGCAGATATCGGATACGCCGTATTCCCCCTCCAAATAGGCAGATACGGGAAGAATGGAACGCTGATCCCGCAAAATGGCTTCGGTGATCCTGGCCAGCGCGAGGGCGATCGCATAGTACGTGGCTCCTTTTTTCGCGATGATCTCATAGGCGGCTCCCCGGGTTTCTTCATATATCTTTTCTTTCTCCTCCGGGCTGATATAAAAGCGGGAATTCTCCTCATGATCTTCCAAAGGCGTTCCCACAACGTTCAATGAGCTCCAGAGGGGTACTTCGGAATCGCCATGTTCACCGATGATTAAACCATGTACGCTTCGAGGGTCGATGCGTAATTTCTGGCCGACAAGGTAGCGGAAACGGGAACTATCCAATAGTGTCCCCGATCCAAGGACCCGGTTCTTCGGCCATCCGGTAATCTTTAAAGCGACCAGGGTGAGAAGATCAACCGGATTGGTGGCGATGAGCAGGATTGCCGTTTGGGTATATTGGGTCACCTCACCCAAAATGGAACGAAAGATGGCCACATTTCTTCCCATCAGGTCGAGCCGTGTCTCTCCCGGCCTCTGAGCCGCTCCGGCGGCAATGACGATCAGGTCCGCTCCTTCACAATCTTCGTACCCTCCCGCTTTAATCTTCATCGGATAGGCCAACATCAAGCCGTGATTTAAGTCGAGGGCGTCACCCAAAGCCTTATCCTTATTCTGATCAATAATGACCAGCTCCGTCGCCAAACCTTTAACAAGAACCGTATATGCGAACGTCGCTCCAACCGCTCCTGAACCAATCAATACGATTTTGCTCGCCAACTGATTACCTCCTTTTTTGTAATTTACCATAATTAACCTTTTCATTCTACAGGAAAGCATACCTATGTACATCTTACCACAACTTCTATTTCGTCATGTGAGAGAGAATGAATCTGTTTCCTTTTATCTTTTTCCTTTTAAAAAAAGATCTCCTTGGGGAGATCTTTTTGTCGAATGTGTGTTTACCAATCTTATCGGATTCAACCTTTCGATCCTCTCGATCGGAAGACTGACCTCAAGGAAATGTCGAATCGTTTTACTCCTTCGGTGATTCGCTAACTTTGATGGATTCCGTGGGGCAACCCTCTTTGGCGGCCATCATATCTTCCACCAAAACATCCGGAATCTCAACCGTACCTGTATTGTCGTCAAGGGTGTTATAAGCTAATCCCTCATCATTGTAATCATAAATGTCGGGAGCGGTCGCTCCGCAGGCACCGCAAGCGATGCAGGTTTCTTGGTCTACCCATGTGTAGTATGCCATACCTTCTTGATCCTCCTTTTCATCAATTCGTCCTTATTATACACCTTTATTTCAAGAATGACTATAAATTTTTGGGACAATCCATTGACATTGCAAAAAATTGCTTTCCGTCACGCAGGGATGCGCAGGATCTCCTCCGGCGTTACGCTTAACGAGCGAATCCCATCATCCGTAACCAGATAGGTATTCTCAAGGCCCACAATACCCTTCCCGGGGAAGGTAAATTTGGGTTCAACGGCGATGGTCATCCCCGGAGCCAAAGGTGTCTTAAACCCTTTCGCCAAGACCGGCCATTCATCCACTTCCAGTCCTACCCCGTGTCCCAAGAATTTTACCTGACTCTCCCCATACCCCATGAAATATTCTCCGAGCCCCCACTCCTGCGCCAGTTCCACCGCGCGGAAATAAAGCGCTTCCGCCACCACACCCGGTTTCGCCATCCGTTCCACTTCCCGCAAGATGCGGAGGGTATAGGAATAGGCTTCTTCCAAGAGGGGGTCCAGATGCCCCCAGACGGCCGTACGGGTCTGGTCAAAGTTATATCCCTCGTAGGAAGTGCAGAAATCGATCAGGATCGGCTCATTCGGACGGATCGGGCTCCATCCCGCTCCCGCAGGGGCAGCGGGGGTGAGGCCCTCTCCACCGGCAGGACCGTCAAAATAAGATGGGAGGGAAGCTTCATGTCCGGAGACGACGGCGCCTAAGACCAGCTCCTGATTAAACCCGCGGGTTCGTGTCGCTGCAATATGGCCCCTGACCCGAATCGCCTGCTCGATGGTGGCGGCCAGGTCAATTTCCCGAATCCCGCTAGGAATTTTCCCGATTCCTGCCATGATCCCCTCATGTCCGATCCGGGCCGCTTCTTCCAAGATGCTCACTTCATAAGGGCTTTTGATCATCCGAACCTCCCGGATGAGGGGAGAGGCATCAACCCATTGGATACCGGAAAAGGCATGGCGCATTCTCTCCACCTGGTTATAAGGAAGAACATCCCATTCCAACCCCACGGTATGAAGCTTTCCAAATCGCTTTTCCAGTTCCTCTTGCCATGTTTTCATGCTCCCCAAAGGTTCCACAGGAAAAGGAGAATCTTCCCTCGCCCTGGAGATGCTTTTGCGAATCCATAAGGAGGGAGTTCCTTCCTGAGGAATGTACATCAGTCCTCCCTGCATCGTACCGCTGAAATAGAAGAGATCCACATTCTGTAGGATGAGAATGCCTTCTATCTCTTTTTCGTTCATCTTTTGCTGTAACCTGCCGATGCGTGAAAACAGCTCCTCTTTCGGGACGATCCGATATGCTCCCTTCATCCATCCGCCTCCTTCGTCATTTTAGGAGAATCCCTCACGAGATGATCCTTCATTCCGAAATCTCCTATTTTCCATAATAGTGGGGCAATTTGGTTTGAGGGCATCCCTTCAGGGACACCCTTCATCCACTTTAATTATAAAACCATTTGCGGAAAGCATGCCTCGTTATTTCTTTATTGAGGAAGGCGATCGAGGTGGTAAGAGGAATCCCCTTGGGACAAGACTGGACACAGTTTTGCGAATTTCCGCACCCTTCCAGACCCCCCGGACCCATCAAGGCATCGAGACGTTCATGTTTATTCATCGCCCCGGTTGGATGGGCGTTAAAGAGACGCACCTGGTTCACCGCCTGGGGACCGATAAAATCGGAATGGCTGTTCACATTGGGACATACCTCAAGGCAGACACCGCAGGTCATACACTTTGATAATTCATACGCCCATTGCCGTTCCGTCTCCGGCATCCGGGGCCCGGGGCCCAAGTCGTAGGTTCCATCGATAGGGATCCAGGCCTTTACCCTCTTGAGGGCGTCAAACATCCGATCTCGGTTGACGATGAGATCCCGCACCACAGGAAAGGTACGCATCGGCTCCAGGGTGATGGTATCTCCCAATTTATCGATGAGGGCGGTACAAGCCTGCCGTGCTTTCCCATTAATCACCATCGAACAGGCGCCACACACCTCTTCTAGGCAGCTCATCTCCCAAGCCACAGGGGCAACCCGCTTCCCTTCCGCATTTACCGGATTGCGGCGGATCTCCATCAATGCGCTGATTACGTTCATATTGGGACGATAGTCGAGATCAAAGGTCTCCTTATACGGTGTCCCGTCCGGACCATCTTGCCGGGTGATAATCAAACGAATCTTCTTGCTCATTTTTTGGTCGCCTCCTTATCAACATCGTAACGGCGTGGGCGAGGCTTAATTAAGGAGATATCTACATCTTCGTACTCAAAGACGGGACCGTCCGGAGTGTATTTCGCTTTCGTCGTCTTCAGCCATTCTTCATCATTCCGCTCCGGAAACTCCGGTTTGTAGTGGGCTCCCCGGCTTTCGTTTCTGCGATAGGCGCCTTGGGTAATCACCCGGGCCAACTGGAGCATATTCCACAATTGCCGGGTAAACATCACCCCTTGGTTGCTCCACTTTAACGTATCGTCCATGTTAATCTGTTGGTAACGCTCCATCAGTTCCTGGATCTTCTCATCCGTCTTCAGCAGGCGATCATTATAGCGAACAACGGTCACATTGGCCGTCATCCATTCGCCCAGTTCTTTATGGAGCTTGTACGCATTCTCCGTTCCCTTCATGTTGAGTAGCCGCTCATATTTTTCCTCTTCCTTTTTCACCGCCTGCTCAAAGAGGGAGGAAGGAAGATCATCCGCCGATTTCTTCAATCCTCTCATATACTCCACAGCCTTCGGCCCCGCCACCATTCCCCCAAAGACGGAGGAGAGGAGAGAATTGGCTCCCAGGCGGTTGGCTCCGTGGTATTGATAATCCACTTCTCCCGCCGCAAACAGTCCGGGGATGGAGGTCATCTGGTTATAATCCACCCACAATCCTCCCATGGAATAATGGACGGCCGGGAAGATCTTCATCGGGACCTTGCGGGGATCATCGCCGACGAACTTCTCATAGATTTCCAGAATTCCGCCCAATTTCACATCCAAAACTTTCGGATCGATATGAGAAAGATCCAGATATACCATATTTTCCCCGTTCACGCCCAATTTCAAGTCGAAGACCACATGGTAAATCTCCCGTGTGGCAATATCCCGGGGGACGAGGTTCCCGTAAGCGGGATATTTTTCTTCCAGGAAGTACCAGGGCTTCCCGTCTTTATAGGTCCAAACCCTTCCCCCTTCTCCCCGAGCCGACTCCGACATGAGGCGCAGTTTATCCTCTCCGGGGATGGCGGTCGGATGGATCTGAATAAATTCCCCATTCGCATAGTAAGCCCCCTGCTGATAGACCGAAGAAGCGGCGCTCCCCGTATTAATGACCGAATTGGTCGTCTTCCCGAAGATGAGCCCCGGGCCCCCGGTGGCCAGAATGACCGCATCGGCGGGGAAAGCTTTAATTTCCATCGTATACATGCTCTGGGCGACGATCCCCCGGGCGACCCCCTCCTCATCGAGGACGGCGGAGAGAAACTCCCAGTTCTCATACTTCTCCACCAATCCTTCCACCTCAAAGCGGCGCACCTGTTCATCCAAAGCATAAAGGAGCTGCTGCCCGGTGGTTGCCCCCGCAAAGGCGGTGCGATGATGTTTGGTCCCACCGAAACGTCGGAAATCGAGGAGTCCTTCCGGCGTCCGGTTAAACATGACCCCCATCCGGTCAAAGAGGTAAATGATCCCGGGCGCCGCCTCGCACATCGCTTTTACCGGCGGTTGGTTTGCCAGAAAATCGCCGCCGTAAATGGTATCGTCAAAATGAATCCAAGGTGAATCTCCCTCTCCTTTCGTATTGACGGCGCCGTTAATACCGCCCTGGGCGCATACGGAATGGGATCGTTTCACCTTGACCACGGAAAAGAGCTGGACGTGGATGCCGGCCTCGGCCGCCTTAATGGTTGCCATGAGTCCCGCCAATCCACCGCCTACAATAATTAATTTTTGGCTCATAAAACCTTCTCCCTTCTAGTTCAATGCCGTTCCGCTCACCGGATTGACAAATGCAAAAAGCGCCATCAATCCGATAATGGAAAGGATGACGAAGATGGCCATCGAAACATACGTGGAAACCCTTTGTGCCCGCGGTCCCACCGTAATTCCCCAGCTAACGAGAAAAGACCAAATCCCATTGCTGAAATGAAAGGTGGCAGAGAGGATCCCGACGACGTAAAAGGCGACCATCCAGGGATTGGATAGGATGTTCTTCATCATATCGAAATTAACCTCTGCACCGAAAAAGGCGGACTGAATTCGCGTCTCCCATACATGCCAACCGATATAAACGAGGGTAATCAACCCCGTCACTCGCTGCAAAAGAAACATCACGTTGCGAAAATAGCCGTATTGATTTACGTTATGTTTCGCTTGAAAGGCGATATAGACACCGTATATGCCATGGAACAGAATGGGGATAAAGATGAGAAAGATTTCTAAAAAAACGAGAAACGGTAAACTTTGTATGAATGAAACCGTCTGATTAAATTTCTCCGGTCCCCCGGTGGCCGAATAATTGGAGACCAGATGCTCAATGAGGAATAACCCGATCGGGATAATCCCTAAGAGCGAATGAAGCCTGCGATTTACAAACTGTCCATCCGACATGCTTGACCCTCCCAATTCTTTCTTACCTTCTCCATGATTCTCCACTCCTCAATGCTTTGCCCAACCTCACTTCAATTTTACGCTTCTCCCTCCCATAAAGAAAGTTTTTCCTTGTGAATAGAAGAACGAAACAGAAAAAAATGAAACAGCATTTCATGTGAACGCTTTTATTTTACCCCTCTTCGAATAAAGCGTCAAGAAATAGACAAAATTCATTGCCGATTCTGCGAACCTTTTCCGGATCTCCAATCGATACGGAACAAGACCGGCGTCTATTTCCCACTTCCTATTCATACAGTGGTACAAGAACGTTTTAAAAATCAAACTCCTTAAAATCCCTTGAAGGAGGTTCCCCTCTCATGTCAAAATCGCTAATCTGGTTCCGAACGGAAGTTGTCCCTCTATTCCTGGAAGAATATGAAAATTCCCTTCTCTATTGGATCGGGAAAGAAATGGCCGAAAGAGAAAGATTGAAGGATTTTATCTCCCTCCGCCACTATTTTGAGAAAAACGGGTTAGGAAAGCTTTCGATTAAAAAGAGGGAGAAGGATCACATCCTCCTCCTCCTTCACGATTCCCCCCTCAGCTCCGCCTCCGCGGCATCGGTCGGCACCCTCTCCCTGGAGTGCGGGATGGTCACCTATGCCATGGAGGAGCTCTTCCAGCAAAAAGGAGAGGGATCCGTTCATTGGACGGATCCCCAAAGCAACTCCCCCTCCCTGGAAATCAAAGTTGCCTTTCTCAAGTAACATCCCTTTCATATAAGGAACAGGGATCGTATCAACCAAAGGATAAATCGCAGCATCAGAGCAACCAGGATATATGCAACGATCGCAAGAAAAAGGTCGAAAACCCATTTCTTGTAATTTACTTTTTCTTTTTTTTAGCATTCTTCTTATATGGTTCCAACTCACCAAAATGAGAAGAACCGAGAATGTTAACCAATGTTCTACGAGGGTTTGTCGGACCAAATCAGCCATGCAATTTACTCCTTATAACTCATGCGGTTGTTCAATCCTTAGTTTTCCGAAAATCCTGTATCATAGTAATAAACTTCTACTGCTCCTGTATAGTTAGAATTGGCATATCGAACTTCTGTATTAAAAAATTGATAATACCCCCAATAGCTTGAATAGGCCTTTGTCTGCCAAAAGCCCCAATAAGAAGCATCAGGAATGGCCCTATTAATTTGTTCCACAAAAAACTGTGTAGTAGCTTCTACAACCGCTGCCCAAAAAGGAGTAGGTACCCTGGAAGCCACATATGCCCCCACATAGTTTACCGCATATCTAACTACTTCCTTGTCGACTGTATTATAAAAAGTCCTATAATATGGACCACCAACTGTAATACCTCCGCCATTTTCGTCTACAGGAATGGAATAAATAACCGAATCACTCTGAGGACTAAAATTGTAAAGCTTTATTGCTTGGGCGTTTGAATCAAAAGCTCGCATTTCTTGTTCCGTCAACTTGTGATTCGTGACCACAGTTACTTTCACACCATTATTCATCCAACTTTGTTCAAGCCATTCATTACCGTTAACTTCAGTTTTTTTAATGTTAACTGGACATCAGCAGTTAAAACATGACTACCAAGAACTAAAACTAGCATCACTGCTACAAAAGGGAGAATAAAAGTTTTTCTAAACATAGAACCTACTCCTTTTTAAGATATTAAAAGGCATCTATCTCCATTATATTCTAATTATTGTCGCCGCCAAGTCATTATTAAGTCTTTTATTATACTTCTATGATATCGTATTATGCTAAAAATGATGATCAAAAGTAATAACTTTTTTTACATAAGAGAAAAAATTATAGCTTTAAAAAGGTATATCGCAAAAAGAGGTTTCTTTTATCCGAATCATAAGAAAAACTAATATACCATTGCTCACACAATTAGGGAGCCGTTTATAATTACAATTGTTATCATTAGTTTAACTTTTTGTCATAATATATTTGATAAAAATTTTCTTGTTCCCATTTTAAGAAAAAAACTAAGGCTGTTTCTCCGCCCGCAGATGTTCAAGGATCGTTTTGGCCAGCTTATCGCCAAGGTTTAACGCGCGCAGCTCATCAATGGTAGCCTCCCGAATCCGTTTGACGGAACCGAAATGCTTTAGAAGCATCCGGCGCCGTTTCGGACCGATCCCGGGGATCTCGTCCAATTGGGAGGAGAGGGTATGCTTCGCCCGGGTCTGACGGTGAAAAGTGATGGCAAAGCGGTGCACCTCCTCCTGGATCCGCTGCAGGAGATAAAATTCCGGGCTGTTCTTCGCGAGCGGAACGACCCGGGGCGGATCTCCCATGAGGAGCTCCGCGGTTTTGTGGCGGTCATCCTTGGCCATGCCGCAAACGGGGATGAAGAGATTCAGCTCATCTTCCAGGACCTCCAGGGCCGCCGTCATCTGCCCCTTCCCCCCATCGACGAGGATGAGATCGGGCAGAGGGAGATTCTCCCGCAGCACCCGGGTGTAGCGGCGCCGAATCACTTCCCGCATCGTCTCATAATCGTCGGGGCCCTTCACCGTCTTAATCCGATACTTCCGATACTCCTTCTTATCCGGCCTCCCGTCGGTAAAGACCACCATGGCGGAAACCGGATCGGTCCCCTGGATATTGGAATTGTCGAAGGCTTCAATCCGGTAGGGTGTCGCTATGCCAATCGCCTCTCCCAACCGTTCCACCGCGAGAGTGGTCCGGTTCTCATCCTTCTCCATGAGGGCGAATTTCTCCCGGAGGGCGATGGCCGCATTCTCCATCGCCATCTTCACCAGATCCTTTTTCACCCCCCGCTTCGGGATCACGATGCGGGAATCAAGCCACTCGGACAGCTCATGCCCCTCCGAAATCTCCGGGAGAAGAATCTCGCGGGGGAGAGAAGAAGAGTCGAAATTGTAATAGAACTGCCCCACGAAAGAGAGAAAATCCTCCTCCGGTTCCCCATAGTAGGGGAAGATGGAAACTTCACGCTCCATCATCTTTCCCTGGCGCATGTAGAAGACCTGTACGCACATCAGCCCCTTATCCACCGCATAGCCGAATACATCCCGGTTCTCTCGATCCGGCAGGGTGATCTTCTGCTTCTCCATCACCACATCGATCTGGCGGATCAGATCCCTATACTCCTTCGCCCGCTCAAACTCCAGCTTCTCCGCCGCTTCCTTCATCTTTTCTTCCAATTCCCTGCGAATCTCCTGATGCCCTCCGTTTAAGAAGCGGACAATATCCTTGGTCATCTTTTCATACGTTTCCTGTTGTACCTGGAACTGACAAGGTGCCAAACATTGATGGATATGATAATAGAGACAAACCTTATCCTTCAGAGTCCGGCATTTCCTCAAAGGATAGAGGCGGTCGAGGAGTTTTTTCGTCTCCCGGGCTGCCCCCACATCGGGGTAAGGACCGAAGTATTTCGCCTTATCCTTCTTCACCTTGCGGGTAATCTCAAGCCTTGGGTGCTCCTCAAAGGTAAGTTTGATATAGGGATAGGTTTTGTCATCCTTCAGCATCACGTTATAACGCGGGCTATGCTTCTTAATCAGGTTAATCTCCAGAAGCAGCGACTCAATCGCACTCCCCGTGACAATATATTCAAAATCCTCGATTTCACCGACCAATCGCTGGGTTTTCGCGTCGTGGCTGCCGGTAAAATAGGAGCGAACCCGGTTTTTCAACGATTTCGCCTTTCCCACGTAGATGACGCGGCCCTCTGCGTCTTTCATCAGATAGCATCCCGGCTTATCCGGAAGAAGGGCTAATTTTTCCTTAAGCAATTCCCTTTTGGTCATGGTCTTTCCCTTCCTAATCTTTTCTACCATCGATGATAAATGGAAAAAGAAAATGGGTCAAGACGAGGTGATTCTTACTCCAGATTTGCTAAAATATCCTAATGCCGTCCTAAATGAAACTTCAAGATCCGTAAATTTAGGGATATAATCAACTAAAGCCCATCTTCACATAAGGAGAGAGATCATTCATGCCGCAGACAGAGCACGTAGAAAAACATTTTTTAGCCCCTGATCTGATTCGGGATATCGTCATTGGAATGGCGGACGGGCTTACCGTCCCCTTTGCCCTAGCCGCAGGTCTTTCGGGGGCCGTCACCTCCACCACCCTCGTCGTCATCGCCGGCATCGCCGAGATTGCCGCCGGTTCCATCGCCATGGGATTGGGAGGGTACCTGGCAGCCCGGACGGACCGGGAGCATTATCTAACGGAATTGGAGCGGGAAAGGAGGGAAATCATCGAACTCCCCGATCGGGAAAGGGAAGAAGTGGCGGAAATCCTTACCGGATGGGGAATGAAGGAACAGGAAGTGGAAGCGGCCGTCGATTCGATCAGCAGCGATCCCGATAAGTGGGTTGATTTTATGATGAAATATGAGCTGGGATTGGAAGAGCCGGAGCCGAAAAGGGCCTTAAACAGCTCTGTTACCATCGGCCTCTCCTATATTGTAGGGGGCTTCATTCCTCTCTCCCCTTACATCTTCATTCCCCATCCTGTGACGGCACTCCTCGTCTCCGTCATCGTCACCCTCATCGCCCTTTTCCTCTTCGGTTTCATCAAGGGAAAGTTCACAGGGACGAAGCCGTTGAAGAGCGCTTGGCAGACGATGTTGGTCGGGGGAATTGCGGCAGGAATCGCCTTTCTCATCGCCAGGTTGATCTCGTGAACTCCCTTAGGATAGAACCGGGGGCTTTTTTCCATAGGATGTTGCGCCTCCCGGTCGGCGGGATTTTTCCATTGATCTTTAGGATTGGAATTTTTCTCACGATCTTGTTATACTCTAAGAGAATCGAATTTCTTGGATAAATAGGAGGAGAGAACAACATGGCTATCACGCATACGACCGACCAAAACTTCCAAGCGGACGTAGAGCAAGCGGAAGGCTTGGTCATCGTTGACTTTTGGGCTCCCTGGTGCGGTCCCTGCCGCATGATCGCCCCTGTCTTGGAACAGTTGGATAAGGAATTCGAGGGGAAGGTTAAGATCGTAAAATTAAACGTGGATGAGAATCCGTCCAATCCCGGCCGCTTCGGCATCATGGGAATTCCCACCCTTCTCCTCTTTAAAGATGGTAAAGTGGTGGATAAAATCGTCGGCTTCCAACCGAAAGAGAATTTTGTTAAAGCGATTAATGCTCATCTCTGAACCGAAAAAGCCCTTCTCCTCAAGCGCGGGAGAAGGGCTTTTGGGTCTCGTTGCTCATTTTCCCAAAACCGTTTTAAGTTCTTGGGTAAGCAGGGGAACAACCTCAAAGAGGTCCCCCACGATTCCATAATCGGCAACCTGAAAGATGGGGGCTTCCGGATCTTTATTGATCGCAACAATCACCTTGGAGTTGGACATCCCCGCCAAGTGCTGGATCGCACCGGAAAGGCCGCAGGCAATGTACAGGTCCGGGGTAACCACTTTTCCGGTCTGTCCGATCTGCAAGGAGTAATCACAATATCCCGCATCGCAGGCTCCCCGGGTAGCGCCCACCGCCGCCCCTAAGACCGATGCCAACTCGTACAGGGGTTTAAACCCTTCCGCACTCTTTACCCCGCGTCCGCCGGAAACGATGATCTTGGCTTCCGTCAGATCAATGCTTCCCTTCGTCTTCCGAACCACCTCTTTGACGATGGTTTTCAAATCTTTTACCTCAATTTCCTCTTCCCGAACGGGGACGTCTTTTTCCTCCGGTGCACGCGGAGGAAAATTGTTGGGCCGTAAGGTAAGCATCCATTTCTCCGAGGTAAAGATCCGTTTCTGGAACGCCTTCCCCGCGTAAATGGGACGAATAAATTGAATCGTTTCCCCCTCTTCCACGATCCCGGTTACATCGGAAATGAGCCCCATGTTAAGCCTCGCCGCCACCTTCGGCGCCACGTCCCTCCCTATGGCCGTATGTCCCAAGATGATTACATCGGGGTTTCCTTCCTTAAAGAAAGAAACCAGAGCCTGGGCGTAACCCTCCGGGGTATACGATTGAAGGAGGGGGTTAATCCCCACCCAGACCTCATCTGCGCCATAACGTCCTAATTCCTCCGCATAGTCCGGTTTCTTCGCGGCGAAGAGGAGGGCGGTTACTTTCCCCTCCCCGGCGATTCTCCTGGCCACCGCCAAGATTTCTAAAGAGACATTCCGGAGTTTCCCCTCTTTTTCTTCCGCCAATATCATTACATTTCGTTTCATGACTTCTCCCCCCTAGATCACCTTTGCTTCGGTGTGTAAGAGTTGAACCAGTTCTTTTACCTGTTCCGTCAAATCGCCTGTGAGGATCTTGCCCGCATCTCGTTTTGGAGGGAGGGCAACCTCCACCACTTCGGTGAGGAGAGTGGAGGAGGAGAGTCCCAGTTCCTGGATGCTGATTCGTTCCAGAGGTTTTTTCTTCGCCTTCATGATCCCGGGGAGAGAGGTGTAACGGGGCTCGTTTAACCCTTGTTGGGCGGTGATCAAGAGGGGGAGAGTCCCTTCCACCCGTTCCTCATCTCCTTCCACATCGCGGACGGCGCGGAGGAGATTCCCCTCCACCTCCACTTGGGTGACGGCGGCGATATGAGGATAGCCCAAAAGCTCCGCGACACGAACGGCTACTTGTCCCGCACCATTATCGACGGAGAGATTGCCGGCGAGGAGAAGGTCCGGGTTTTCCCGTTTCACCACTTCACCGAGGGCTTGCGCGATGAGACTTTCATCTGCTTTTCGATCCAGGTCGTGGATCAGGATGGCTCGGTCGGCTCCCATGGCCAATGCTTTCCGGAGGGCGCTTTCCACCCGGTCCGGTCCCGCCGAGAGAAGAACAACCTCTCCGCCGTGGGCCTCTTTGAGCCGAATCGCCTCTTCAACGGCGTATTCATCATAGGGATTTATGATCCACTCCACATTCTCCTCCTGAATCTCACCCCCTGCAATCACGACCTTCTCTTCGGTATCAAAGGTTTGTTTTAACAGTACGAGCATCTTCATCGAATTCCCCTCCTCTATGATTCTCCTCTTATTTCGCTTTTCTTTCGACGCCCATCAACGATCGGAAAATTTGGGCGGACGTTTTTCCAGGAAAGCGGCCATCCCTTCTTTCTTATCTTCCGTTTCAAAGCTTTTCCCGAAAAGCTCGGCTTCCCATGCTCCCCCCTCACGGACGGATACCGTTTCACTCCTTTCCACGGCGAGTAAGGCGTGGGTAAGCGCAATTTTCCCCTTTTCCGCAATCCGTGCCGCAATGTCCGTCACGTTCTCCCAAATCTCTTCCTCGGAATAAATGCCATTGACGAGACTGATCTGTTTCGCGATCTCACCGCTTACCGGCTCTCCCGTCAGGATCATTTCCAATGCCTTTGCCTTGCCCACGAGGCGGGGAAGGCGCTGAGTCCCTGCAAATCCCGGAATGATCCCCAGGTTTAACTCCGGCAATCCCAATTTCGCCCCTTCGGTGGCAAAACGCATGTGACATGCCATGGCCAATTCCAGCCCACCGCCCAGGGCCGCCCCGTGAATGAGGGCGATGATCGGTTTATGGAAGGTTTCGATTCTTTCCAGAAGGCTTTGCCCTTTGAGGGCTAATTCCCTCGCTTCCTCCCCGGAAGAGATGTGGGCCAATTCTTTGATGTCTGCACCGGCAGCGAAAAATTTCCCTTCTCCGGCGAGAAGGATCACCTTCACCCTATCGTTCTTCCGAAGCTCTTCCAGAACCTGTCCCAATTCCTCGACCATCTGCCGGCTCATCGCATTGGCAGGCGGATGGTTGAGTCGGATCGTGGCGATTCTCCCCTCCACCTGCAATTTTACTTGTTTCAACTCTTCCAATCCCTGCTTCCTCCCTTCCTCTTTTCCCACACCGTCATCGTAACCCGTGGATCAAAAGATCCTGCACCGGTTCCACCAAATTCATGAGATCCCTCTCGGTATTTGCCATCACCCATGAGGTAACGGTTTCATCCAGGGTGCCGAAGATCATCTTCCTCGCCACATGGGTGATCACCTCTCGGCGGAAAACCCCTTTTTCTTTCCCCCGTTCGATGATCCCGTCGATCACATCCAGATATTTTTTTAAGATCGGAGCCAATCCCCGCCTAATCTCGGGATCGGACTGCCTCAGTTCGATCTGTGTCACAATCGCCAGATCTTTGTCATGGGCAAGACTCTCGAAGTGGGAATGAATGAGAAGACGCAATTGCTCTTCGGGATCATCAATCAGAGCCAGCTTTTCCTTTAATTTCTCCACATAAAGGCCCATCGTCTCCTGGAACAAGGAGATGAGCACATCCGCCTTGCTTTCAAAATATAAATAGATGGTTCCGTCGGCTACGTTCGCTTCTCTCGCAATTTTGGAAACCTGCGCGTTGTGATATCCATGCGTTGCGAAGACACGAATTGCCGCTCGAATAATCGTATCATATTTATCCCCTGCTCTGCGGGACATCAGGCCACCTCCAAAGAGTGAATGATTATTCACTCATCTTACTTCAGTCTATCCTCTTTCGCAATTCCTGTCAATGAATCTTCACTTTTTTTTTTTTGAAAAGAAACCCCTCCAAAGCAAAAGTGCAAGTTTTTTGCACTCCCGGCTCCGGAGGGGCGCCGATGCCCACATTCTTGCATTCGACTCTCTTTTAAGCACTTTCTTTCGGTTGTTTCCTTTTTCTTTTTAACGAGATCTTTTCCCTGGAAGGTTTCGTCCTTTTCCAGGTGACCGTTTTCTCTACCGCCAGCACCCGGGAGAATGTCATGCGGCGTTTTGGTTTTATGTTTCGCCGTACCAACCTAGACTTTGGAGGGCTCTTTCTTATCGGTGCAACTTTTTTTCGTCTCTTCTTTTTTGTTGAAGTTGAAGTGGCTTTTTTTTGTTTCACAGGAGCAGGGGGGAGTTTACCTCCCGGTATCTCAGCCAGGGGCACAGGGAAGGAGGAAGGATCATCCGGCAGAGCGGCGGGGTATTCTCCAAGGGGGTAGTTATCCATCTCCCGCTCAAGTTCGGCCAGAACCTGCCATTTGTTTCTCTCCGTGGCTAAGATTCTTCTCAGAATCGGTTCCGCCATCGTATCCAGGAATGGACCGGGTTCGTACACGATTTCCTTGATGTGTTTATAAAACTCATTCGGAAATGCCATATCGATTAACAACAATTCATAGGTTTGCCGATCAAGGGGGTTTGCCTGATGATAGGCGTGAATCACCGTTCTGATCCACGTAAGGTCCCAAAATCCCATATCGTCCATGGTACTGGTAATGATTTTCCTTAAGTCCCGAATGGGAAAATCATAGGCCACTCCATCCAGGTCGATCACCCAAATCCCGCCCGGGCCCATCTGCCCATTGGACCAGCCAAAATCCTGATGGGCCAAACCCCAGTAAGGACCGCCCATAGCTGCCATCTTCAAGTAGGAGGAGTTTTGAAGACGCTCTAAATATTCCCTCGCTTGCCGTTCAAATTGTCCCACCGCCGTTAACAGCAACGAACTGGAAGGTTTATCGCGGTAAGCCTCGGCAAGATCCCGAAACCACCCCATTTTCGAGATCACCTTCTTATACTGAGCCGGCCATTTGTGCAATCTCGAAGAGTATCGTGAGCCCTGGGGGGGGACATAACCTTTTGATAGATGATGGAATTGGCCCAATCCATGACAAAGCGTGGCGGCTCCATTCAACGTGATTTTCGAAACCGGAGATAAGGGTTCTATCCAATCGGTGACGATCCAAAGTTTTCCTCCGGCTTCCGTGTATAGATGATCTTCCTTTGTCCGCACGAGGGCGGGAACGCGGGCCCCCTTTTTCACCAAATACTCTTGCGCACCGATGCTGAAGAGACTTCGATCCGGTTTTCGATGCAAAAGTTTTAAGCTGCGTGGGCCGTGACTCGTTGCAAGCTTCCAAATGGCTCCACCCTTATCCGGTTTTGCCGTTACCAGACTCATGGAGTGAACATTCATCTCATACCTGGTGAGAACCTGGCGGGCGATGGATTCGACCTCCGGAGGGACATATTGTTCAAGCTGTCCTTCCGATAAACCTTTTGGATTGTGGGTATCCCAACGCTCAATGTGATACTGACCTATGGCCATCCAATTCGCACCTTCTTTTTTGGAAAAATCGGACCGGACTTCCAAGAAATTTTCCCCTGCTTATCTATATGCGGTTGCCTTAGGGAAAGCTACTCAATAAAAACAGAGGAATCAATCGGGCCGCCTTTCTTGAACGGATGGGAGCATCCCTTGATTTGACCCGGTCCTCTTCTCATCGCCTCGGTTTCCTCCTCACCTTCCTATCCCCCGATACTGAAATCCTGCTTCGATGATGAGCCCCTTGTCTAACATATTCCGGCCATCGAAAAGGACAGGTTCCCTCATCACCTCACCTATTTTTTTCCAGTCGATACGACGATAATCCGGCCAATCGGTGTTGATCATGATCGCGTCGGCTCCCTCTGCCGCTCGCTCCGGCGTTTCGTACTGTTTCACCCCTTCGTCGCCAAGTTCCTGGGGGAGTCTCGCCACAGGATCATGGACCGCCACCGACGCTCCTTTTTGTAATAAGCGCCGAATCAGATGAAGAGAGGGGGATTCCCGTAAATCATCGGTGCCCGGTTTAAAGGAAATCCCGAATACCGCCACCGTTTTTCCTTGAAACGAGCCGATGATCTTCTTTAATTGCTTCAGCGCATAAACCTGCTGTTGGCGATTTACGGCGGCTGCCCTTTCCAAGATCGACAATTGACCATGATAGCTCCTCGCGGTATGGAGAAGGGCCTCTACATCTTTGGGAAAACAGGATCCGCCATATCCGATGCCGGCCTGGAGGAAACTCCCACCGACCCTCGGATCGAGTCCGATTCCGGAAGCGACGTCCTTCACATCCACCTCCACCTTGTCGCATAGTCTGGCCAACTCATTGATGAAAGATATTTTTACGGCCAAGAAGCTGTTCGCCGCATATTTAATCATCTCCGCAGTCCTGGGTGTTGTGACGAGCATAGGGCACTTCATCGATTGATAGAGATGCCGCAGCATGGCGGTAGCACGATGGCTATCGCTTCCAATGACGATACGATCCGGCTGAAGCACATCCCGCAATGCGGAACCTTCTCTCAGAAATTCCGGGTTGGAGACGACATCAAACGGAACGGCGCCCTTTTTGGGTTGTGCGTCCCGAATCCACCGCACGATTTTTTCCTGGGTTCCGATGGGGGAAGTGCTTTTATTTACGATCAACGTATAGTTTCGCATATATCTTGCAACAGTTTCGGCTGCCATTTTTACATAACTTAAATCTGCGCTTCCATCCTCTTTGGCCGGTGTCCCGACACAGATGAAGATGACCTCCTGATTCTGAATCGCTTCTTCCGCTTTCGTGGTAAACCGGAGATTTCCTTTCCCGAGCTGTTTTTGTAGAAATTCCTCCATATCCGGTTCAAAAAAAGGGAGATGGCCGCTATTGAGCAGGGTAATGATGCGATCCTCCTTGTCCAATCCGGTTACATTCCAGCCCATATGGGCTAATGCGAGGGCGGTGGCCGTTCCAACATATCCCGTTCCGATGATTAAAATCTTCATAGTTATCTCGAAGATGAAAACGGATGTTCGGATATCCGTTCACTTCTTCTCACCCGACTTTCTTCAATTGTAAATTCTTTGTTAAATAGTATGATGAAACGATATGTTGTAGCGGGCCTTTGTTAACGGGCCCTTTATGTTTATAACCATTTCTATATGAAATCCATGTTTGTCTTCCTGTACTCATCCATGCTCATGTCAAAAAAGGGAATACAATATACCATTCTTCAAAAATTTTTCGATGAAAGGATGGGTTGAAGGATGCGTGTGAAAGTTTCGCCTGTAAACCTGACTGAGGAGACGAAAGAGAAAGAGAGCGAAGATAGATTATCTCCGTCTGCCACGGAGGAAGAGGAAGAGATGAAGAAAGCCGGAACTTCAGGTTATGAGGACAAAAAAGAAGACCGCAACCAGGATGGAGACGACGATGATGACGACGATGACGATGACGATGATGACGATGATGACGACGATGACGATGATGACGATGACGATGATGACGATGACGATGATGATGACGATGACGACGATGACGATGATGACGATGATGACGATGATGATGACAAGGATGGCGATGACGGTCACGGTCAAGTTGCTGACAATAAGAATAACGGAGGATCAGGGAGAGAAAAACCGGAAATCACGCAAACCCTTTCCCCCACCAGGAGTACCAAGAAGTTTACAAACAAAGAGCCGAGAAATAAATCCTTGCGAAATGGAAAGAAGCAGTCTAAAGTCTCCACCGTTTCACTAAGCACAAAAAAAAGAAAAAAAGGGGGCAAGTCAAAAAGAAAATAGTCTTCCGTAAATCTGACGGTTGGAATGTGTTGCTCCTCATGAAATCCGCCCATGAGCCGCTAAATCCGGTTCTAAGGGAGTGGCTTCGCAACCGGTCCAAGGCATGGGAAGGGAGGGGAAAGGAATGAAGGTTTTAATGATCAGTACGGAAAAGCTTCCGGTCCCCAATATTCGAGGCGGAGCCATTCAGACTTATATTTGCGGTGTGATGGGCTTGCTTGCAAAACGGCACAAAATCACCATTCTCGGAAGGACGGATCCCGACTTGCCGGTTGACGAGATATCGGGAGGGATTCGCTTTGCCCGTGTCGAATCCAATGGCCAGTTTGATGTCTACCGGAAGAATGTGATTGATTTTCTGAAGAGAGCTAAAAATCCTTACGATCTCATCCATATGTTTAATCGTCCCAAATTGGTGATCCCGGTGCGGCAGGTATATCCCGATGCCCGTATCCTCTTAAGCATGCACAACGATATGTTCAATCCCGGGAAGATCAGCCGGAGTGAAGGGGAGGCCGCCGTCGAGGAGACGGAAAGAATCATTACGATTAGCGATTTTATTGGAGAAAAGATCTGTAAAGATATTCCCAAAGCGGTCGGCAAGACAAAAACGATTTATTCCGGCGTTGACTTGAAACGGTTTATTCCCTGGTCCATGTCGGAACAGGCGCGGCTCACGAGAAATCGGCTGCGGGCGGAATACGGCTTGACCCATAAGAAAGTGATCTTATTTGTCGGCAGGCTCACCCCTAAAAAAGGACCCCATGTACTGATCCGGGCGATGTCCTATTTGAAACAAAACAATGCGGCACTCGTCCTCGTGGGAGGTTCCTGGTACAGCGATAACACCATCACCGATTATGTGGCTTACGTGAAGGCTCTGGCTGCCCGCTCCCCGCATCCGGTAATTATCCCGGGGTATATTCCCACAGATCAGATTCATCAATGGTTTTCCGTTGGAGATGTGTTCGTTTTAACCTCACTGTGGGAAGAACCGCTGGCACGGGTCCTATATGAAGCGATGGCCTCCGGGCTTCCGATCCTGACCACCGCACGGGGCGGAAACACGGAAGTGGTGCAAAACAACGGCTTGATCGTGAAAAATCCGGAAAACCCGCAGGAATATGCTGAGAAGCTCGATGAACTATTTTCCCATCCCAAACGCGGGCAACAAATGGGAATGAATGGGCGGCGCATGGCGGAAGAGCGATTTAGTTGGAACCGGGTGGCTGAGGAGATTTTACACGTGTGGGAAGGAAGCGGCTGAGATGTGGCGTTACACCGTTCGTCCAGGAGTTGGAAAACAATGAGGATTTTAGTAACTGGGGCGGCGGGTTTCATAGGCTCCCACCTCTGTGAACGATTGCTTCAAGAAAGAAGCCATGAAGTGATCGGAGTGGATGCCTTTGTCCCTACCACCCCAAGATGGATCAAGGAAAGAAATCTCTCATCTCTGGTTAAACAACCCGGATTCTTCTTGGTAGAACAAGATTTGCTCCATCTATCCTGGGAAAAGCATCTGGAGGGCATTGATGTGGTTTATCACCTCGCCGCGATCCCAGGGGTGAGATCGAGCTGGGGGGGAAATTTCCCCGATTATGTATCCAATAATATCGTGGCTACCCAAAGATTATTGGAAGCCGTAAAGGACATCGCGCCGCAAAAGTTCATCTACATTTCCACCTCATCGGTCTATGGAGAAAAGTGGGGACAGATCGATGAATCGGCAAGCACCGAGCCTCTATCCCCATATGGAGTGAGCAAACTGACGGGAGAACATCTCTGCAGAATCTATCGGGCCAACTACGGCATCCCCGTCGTCATCCTCCGATATTTTACGGTTTACGGTCCCAGGCAACGGCCGGATATGGCATTCCATCGGTTTATACGAAAGGTGTTCGAGGGGAAGCCGATCCCCGTGTTTGGAGACGGAATGCAGTCGCGTGATTTTACTTATGTCACCGATTGTGTTGAAGCCACCTATTCTGTGATGAATGCTGAAAACGTGATTGGAGAGACGATAAACATTGGAGGAACAGAAAGAGCTACCGTATTGGAATCCATTTCGATCTTGGAACAGTTGTTCGGTTATCCGATCCCTATTGACAAGAAAACTGAAGCCCGGGGGGAGCCCAAGCATACATGGGCCGACATATCCAAAGCAGAAAGGCTCTTGGGTTATCGACCGAAGGTTTCCCTCCGGGAAGGGCTCCGCCTGGAAATAAAAGATTTGTCCCGATTATATCGGACTGATCATAGGAGCTTACCTGATCCCTAAGCCACAAAGAAAAGGGTAGGTTTCGGCACTATGAATCTGCCGAATTCCTACCCTTTGTCATTGGATCAGACTTTTTCCTCTTTTAACTTTTTCCTCTCCTCTTCTGCTAAAACACGCCTTAGTACCTTGCCCACCATCGTCTTCGGCAGTTCGCTCCGGAATTCATAGAGGCGGGGAACCTTGTAAGCCGCTAATTTCTGCCGGCAAAAGCGATCCAGTTCCTCTTCTCCTAAGGAAGCACCCTCCTTTAATACCACGAAGGCTTTCACGGTCTCCCCCCGATACGGGTCCGGCACGCCCACCACAGCCGCCTCTTTGACCGCAGGATGAGTAAAAAGAACTTCCTCCACTTCCCGGGGGTAGATGTTATAGCCGCCGGCGATGATCATATCTTTTTTCCGGTCAACGATATAAAAGAACCCCTCTTCATCCATATATCCCACGTCGCCGGTGAGGAGCCACCCATCTAAAAAGGCTTTCTCCGTATCCTCCGGCTTCCGCCAATACCCCTTCATCACCTGCGGTCCCCGGACGGCAAGCTCTCCGACTTCACCGGGCGGCAAATCCTCCCCGGAACCCAGACCAACGATTTTCGCCTCCGTATCGGGCCAGGGAAGTCCGATGCTTCCCTTTACCCTTTTTCCGTAAATCAGATTGGCATGGGTTACCGGAGAGGTCTCCGACAGGCCGTACCCTTCTACCAATTTCCCTCCGGTCAACTCTTCAAAACGGGTCTGCACCTCTACCGGCAACGGGGCAGACCCGCTGAGGCAAGCCTCAATGGAGGAGAGGTCATATCGTTTTATCTCCGGATGGTTAATGAGGGCGATGTACATGGTGGGTGCTCCCGGAAAGAGGGTGGCTTTTTCTTGATGAATTAATTTCAGGATCTCCAAGGGGTTAAACCGGGGAACCGTAAGGATGGACGCTCCGATCAGCAATCCGAAGTTTAGCGCAGCCGTCATGCCATATACATGGAAGAAGGGGAGGGCCGCCACCATCTTCTCCTTTCCTGGTTGGGTCTTATAATTCCAAGCTTTGGCTTGCAGCGCATTTACCACCAAATTATGATGGGTAAGCATCACCCCCTTCGGAATTCCCGTGGTTCCACCGGTGTATTGAAGGAGGGCGAGATCTTCGGTGGGATCGATCTGCGCATGGATCGGACGATCTGTTACCGCTTTCATTTCTGCCGTCAATGAACGGTAGGTTTGGTCATATGGAATCTCCGGAAGGGGCTTTCCACTCCGCTTTTGCACCCAAGGATAGAGCAGATTTTTCGGAAAAGGGAGAAAATCCTTGATTCCCGTAAGGAGAATATACTGTAGCGAGGTTTTTTCCTTCACTCCACTAAGCATTGGATAATGCTGATCCAATGCGACGATCACCTTCGCCTCCGCATCGTTCATCTGGTTTACCACCTCCCGCTCCACATAGAGGGGATTGGTTTGCACCACCACGCCTCCTGCCATGAGGGTCCCGTAAAAACAGAAGATGTATTGGGGGGTGTTCGGCAGCATGATGGCCACCCGATCCCCCTTTTTCACGCCCAATGAACGCAACAGGTGGGCGAAGCGGTAGGAAAGACGGAGCAATTCTTTGTACGTCACTCGTTTTCCCATAAAGTAAACCGCTTCATGATCCGGAAACAAGGAAGCGCTATCTACCAGAATCTGATAGAGAGGGATGCGAGGATACTCCAGATGATGGGGGATCTCCGGGGGATACTGGGAAAGCCACGGGTTCATAACCATACGAATTCCTCCTTTTTCTTTCACCCTTCCAAGGTTTCTCCCTATATAGATAGGCAATATTCGCATACATATGCCTTTTTCGTCACGAATTGTACAAATATTTTATCATGGGAGGGGAAAAAAAGCGAGAAAAAAATGAATGGTTGTTCATTCACCGGCACGATCCGGTTCATCTGGAGAGAGGATCGAAGGTCGCCTGCGGTTTACGGGGACAGGGGAGCGAAGCATAATATCCTTAAACGCCCAGCGATGAAAAGGAATCATGGGCCACAGGTAGGGGAGGGTGATGGACTTGGAGAAAAGGAGGAGGAAGAACCAGAAAAGAATGCCCCCCAACAAGCCGAAAGGGCCTAACAGATAGGTGGCAAACAGCAGGGTGAGACGAACCAAGCGGTTGGCCAGACTTAATTCATAACTGGGCGTGGCAAAATTTCCGATGACGGCTACCGCCACATAAAAGATCACTTCAGGGACAAAGAGTCCCGTGCTCACCCCGATCTGTCCCAAGATGATGGCGGAAACAAGGCCTAGGGCAGAAGACATGGGGGAGGGAACATGGATGGAGGCCATCCTCAAGATATCCACACCGATCTCCGCGACGAACAATTGCCAAAAGAGGGGTACGTCCCCCTTCTTGTTTACATCCAGAAAGCGGAGCGACTCCGGCAATAAGGAGGGATGCATGGCAAAGTAAAACCAGATGGGCAAAAGAAAGACGGAAACGAGGATCGCCAAAAATCGGACCCATCTGAGATAAGCCCCCACCACAGGCTTTTGGCGGTACTCCTCCGCATGCTGGAGATGATGGAACAGGGTGGTGGGAGTAATCATAACGCTGGGGGAAGTATCCACAAAAATGAGGACATGTCCCTCCAAGAGATGAACGGCGGCCACATCCGGCCTTTCCGTATAACGGACCATGGGAAACGGATTCCAATTTTTTTGGAAAAGAAACTCCTCCAGGGTCTTTTCGGCCATGGGAAGGCCATCGATTTGGATCGATTGAATTCTCCTCTTTACTTCCTGCACCAAGTCGGGATCGGAGAGATCTTCAATATAGGCGATGACAAGGTCCGTTTTCGAGCGTCTGCCGACGGTCATATGCTCCATGCGAAGGGAGGGGTCCCGCACTCTCCGCCGGGTTAACGCCGTATTGTGCACGATCGTTTCCGTATAGCCGTCCCGGGGTCCGCGGACAACCTTTTCAATATCCGGTTCTTCGGGACCTCTGGCAGGATAGGTTCGGGCATCCATAACGAGAGCCTCTTCCTCCCCGTCGATGAAGAGGACGAGCGGTCCGCTCAATACCTGCTTCACACAACGGGAGATTTCCCGTTCCCTGTACAATTCGAGATAGCCGATATAGGTATAGAATAATTGATCCAGAGGATCCGGCTCCAAATCTGACGGCTTCATCTTGGCCAGATTAATGGCAAGGATGTTAAGGACTTCATCTTTCACGAATCCTTCAATAAAGTAAAGTGCCATCTCCTTCCCGCCATAAATCCAACGGCGGCATATGACATCGAAACTCTTCCCCACTCCAAGGGCTTCATTCATTCTTTTGATGTTCTCCTCCAGTTTTCGGTTTACCTTGATCCCCTCTAGCGCTTCTTTTCTCCGCGTTTTTTGAGACATCAATCCGATCCTTTCTATCATGGATGACTTCATGATTATTTTTTCCCCATAGATTCTCTCTTTATGAAAAAAGAGGATGATTTATGGTCCGATCGGGTTTGTTTCGTGTTCGGATAATGCATTTTTGAGGAGGTTCCGCACCCTTTCCCTCTCCCCGGCTTCCACCACAAAGAAATAAAGGATATGGCCCTTGTACGGAAGGAATCGATCTTTTCCCGAAAGGGTGATGTTTTCAAGCTTGATGATTTTATTTTCTTGATAATCGTGGGCCAGTCTTTCCAGTTCTTCTTGGGTTAAATCCGTCTTCACATGATCCCCCAGAATGTCCATGAGATCACTCAGGTTAAATAAGGTAAGATTCTTCTCCGCCTTCTTAAGCAACGCCCGCATCACCTGTTGCTGACGGGCAATCCTCTCAAAATCGGAATCATCCCTGCCGATGTCACTTTTCCGATAGCGGGCATAATCGAGGGCCTCTTTCCCGTTCAATCGTTGCTTCCCCGGTTTAAGGTTAATATCGGTGCCATCGGAAGGATCCCTGTACTTCATTCTTTTCTTCACATCCACCTCAATCCCCCCAAGGGCATCGATCAGACGGCGGAAACCTTCAAAGTCGATGGTGATGTAGCGGTCGATGGAGATCCCCAGGAAGCTTTCCAGGGTATCCTCCACCAAGGGGACTCCGCCGAGAAACATCGTATGGTTGATCTTCTCATGTCCATACTTTATCGTTTTGATCCGAGTATCCCGGGGAATGGAGAGGAGGGTTACCTTATGGAGGATCGGATTAATCGCGGCGATCATCATGGTGTCCGAGCGGGCTTTCGCTTCTCCCCGTGAATCGATCCCCAAAATGAGGAGGGTAAAGGGACGAAGCTTCCGGCTCCGTTCCTCCCCTTTTTTAACCGCATTCCCCACACCAATGGGGGGAGGCTCCGGAACCAAGCTCATCTGCCGGTTCTCGGACCCTTCATCATAAATGCGGTCAAACAGATGCTTATATTGGTACATCCCATAAGCAAGGCTGATGAGCAAAAGGAGAATCGGCACTCCCACAAAGAAAAGGAGGCTTTTTTTCCATTTGAGCAGCGCTCTCACCCCTTTCTAGCAGTTCTTTCAGTAATGCGCCACCATCGGATCGGGATTCCCCAACACCTTTTCTTCGAGCGTGAAAAACGCCTCGTTTTCATCTCCTTACAGATCTGGTATACTAGGGTTTGTACGTGTTACGTAGTAAAGAAGGCAGGTCTTCCCATGACCAAGATCCTCATATCCGGTTATTATGGATTTCATAATGCAGGGGATGATGCCGTTCTCTACGGGATTTATTCTTCCTTGAGGAAGCTGGATCCAACCGTAGAGGTGACGGTGCTGTCCAATTCCCCGGAAGAAACGATGCAACTATTTCAAATACATGCCGTAAACCGCTGGAACGCCCTGGATATCGTTAAGGAAATCCGCCGCGCAGATCTGGTGCTTTTAGGGGGAGGAACCCTTTTGCAGGACCGGACAAGTCCCCGAAGTCCTTTATACTATCTGGGGATCGCCGGTTTGGCGAAAGGGATGGGAAAACCTGTCTTCTTTTACGGTCAGGGATATGGGCCCATCATTCACCCGTTTAGCAAGCGGATCATCCGCTTTCTCCTCAACCGGGTCGATGCAATCACGGTGCGGGATTCCCTTTCGGGGGAAGAGATGCGCTCCCACGGGGTAACGAAGGTTCCCATCTATGTGACGGCCGATCCGGCCCTCACCATCGATCCCCTGGAAGCCGATCTGGAAGATGCCCGCAGGAGGTTGACAAAACATCAGGTGGATCCGGACGCTCCGATCGCATATATCGCCATTCGAGACTGGAAAGGGGAGGAGCACTTTAAAGAGGAATTGGCCCGTTGCGGCGACAATCTCTCCCGGTTAGGATGGCAGGTGGTTTTTCTCTCCATGCAGTATCCCCATGATCATTCCCCATCCGTCGATGTAATGAGCAAGATGAAGAACCGGGCCGTTCTCATCGACCAGCCGTTAAACTTTAAAGAGATTATGAGCCTGATCGGATTAGGCCAACTTATGATCGGCATGCGTCTTCATGCTTTAATCCTGGCAGCCATTATGGGGGTTCCCTTTATCGCCCTCTCCTATGATCCCAAGATCGACCGTTTTGTAGAAAGCGTGGGGAAAAGTTCGCCCGTACGAATCGAAAACCTGGACGGAGATGCTTTGATGGAGGAGGTGAAGGAGATCCTCCTTCGCCTCCCGGAAGAACGGATGGAACTAAAGCAACGGATCGGTCCCATCACCGACCAGGCCTTCGAAAGCGCCCGGCTTCTCTATCGCCTTTTGGAAAAGAAGAAACAGGAGGAAAAACGATGAAGAAATGGACCAACATACTCCTCTTCCTCTATCTTACTTACCCTCTCTTTGATTATCTGATCCGACGTTTTCTCCCCCTCCCCATCCTCCCCTCCATGTGGGATGAAGGCGTTCTCCTGATCCTCCTCGGGGCAGTCCTCTTCACTACCCTTTCCGGCGAGCGGAGGCTCCCTTCCCTTAAGGTACCCATGCTTGCATTTACCATGCTTGGCGCAGCCCACATCGTGATCGACATCCCTAATCTTGCCGCCGATTTAGAGGGATTTCGGGCTGTCTTTGAATATGTTCTCCTCTTTTTCATCGGTTACTATCTCATCGAGGATCATCGAAAAGCTATTCAGTCTCTGCATCTTATTTCCGCCGTCGCCACCTTGGCCGCTCTGGTAGGGTTTGCCCAAGTAGCGATGGGCGTGGAGACTCCCTCCAGTTGGACCGATGCGGCGGAGCAAGGGATTGTTCGGGCCTTCTCCTTCGTGGTAAGTCCCAATGTTTTGGGCAGCTATATGGCCCTCATGATTCCCATCGCCGTCGGTCTCTTTTTCTACGAAAAGAACGTCTGGCTGAAAGGCTATTACGCCCTCGCTTCCCTCCTGCAGCTCGGGGCTTTTGTTCTCTCGGGATCGAGGGGAGCTTGGCTTGCCCTCCTCCTCTCCCTTCTTCTTATCTTTGCCCTGATCAATTGGAAGTGGGCCCTGGGGGGAGGAATGGCGGCAGTCCTCGGGGGATTTCTTCTCCCCCCCATCCGGTCACGAATCTTAAACCTCCTCTCCCCGGAGTACCTGGAAAAGAGCGCTAGTGACGGGCGGATCGCCCGCTGGTTGGGCGCTTATCATGAGATGCGTTTCGACCCCTTCTTTGGCCGGGGCATCGGCCATTATGGAGGAGCGGTGGGGGACCGCTATTTTGGAACCACTTACGTGGACAGTTATTACTTTAAGACCCTGGCGGAATTGGGTCTGCCCGGCGTTTTGCTCCTCGCCTGGCTCCTTTTTTCGGTGGGATTTCTCCTCTACCAACTGTGGCGCACGACGAAGGGCAAACGGGAATTTTTCCTCCTGGGAGGGATCCTGATCGGGCTTATTGCGGTCATCTTCCATAACGGGGTCGAGAATATCTTCGAGGTGCCTTTCATGAACAGTTATTTCTGGTTTCTTACCGGCTTAATGCTCTCCTACCCCTATTGGGGGGAACATGGAAAAATGGGAACCGAGGCGTTAAGCCAAGAAAGGAGGGCCGCATAATGAAGAAAAGAAGCCACAGGGTACGGGACTTCTTCTTATGGCTCCTTCTCTCCCTTTACCTTTACTTTGCCTACCATCTGCTGGTTTTGCCGGCCTTCATGGAGCTTTCCGTCATCGGCCTTCTTCTCCTGCTCGCCTTTCTCCTCCTGCTCTTCTTCGCGCTGAAACGAGAGGAGCGGAAGCCGTACGCCGTCTTTGCCTTTCTTCTCCTTTTGGCCGATAAAGGGATCCAAAACCTAAAGGTGTGGGAAGGAACCGGTTTTTATCTGGGTCTTCTCTTTCTCCTTTTCTTCCTCTATCTGATCGCCAAAGGATACGGGAAATTGCCCCATGCAGCCCTTTTGTCCATGTTTATCACCCTCCTGATCCCCCTATTCATCATCGGAAGGACCGATTTGCCGATCCTCTCCCATTTCACCATCGCGTGGAAATCGGACCCGATTTATCTGGGGAAGAGCATCGATTATTTCCCTTACCTGCTGGAAGACGTGAATGGAGACGGGAGGCCGGAGATCGTCACCCTGGGAAATGAGAAAGAGATTAAAGCGATCAACCAAGAGGAGCAGAAGAACCCCTCCCTGAAGAGAGAACCTCAGTTGATGCAGAAGGAAGAACCTTTGCGCCTCTATATCTACGGATGGAAAGCAGGGAGGATGGAAGAACTCTCCTCCGATGGCGTCGATACCGCCGCCCTCTACCGGGAGCTTCGAGCCGATTATCCCGGCTTTCCCTATTATGCGGTGGAGGAGGGACGTTTGGTCCCCACCATCCAGAGAAAGAGCCTGGCCGAGGGGATGCTCCAATTCGGTGCCAGCCCCTTTCGGGCATTGGAACTGGACCTCCTCTCCCTTACCAGCAGGCTAAATGAAACACAGGGCCTTTATGACCGGGTAAAGGAGTTTCAGGGCTCCTCCTACCACGACCTGTCTCTTCTCCCCGGAGAGATTCGAGGGATGAAGGGAACAACCCCCTTCTCCCACCCCACCGAGGCGACGAAGATCGTCGGGGTGATTCATGTAGGGAATGAGGAAGGGCTCCTTCTTCAAGGGAAAAACCTCACCCTCCTCTTCATCGGAAAAGATGGTAAGGGGAAGGAATTCCCCCCCTTAACGCCCGAGATGCTCCCTGATCTTCCCATGTCGGAAGCCCTCGTAGCCGATGTGGATGGAAGTCCGGGAGAAGAGGTGCTGCTCTCCTTCCCCACGGAATCGAAGACGACGGCCAAGATTTTAAAGCCCTCTCCCGATGGGAAATGGGAGATCCTCTGGAGCGCCAAAGACAGCATCTTCCGCTTCGAAGGGACATGGCGCGGAGCAGACGGCAAAGAAGAGATCATTGCTTTGGATAAGAGCCGTTTGAGCGGACATCCCCGCCGTTACATGACCGGCTACCATTATGCGGACAACGCCTTGGTCCAGGATTGGCGCAGCTTTTTATCCTTTATCAACATCCGGGGAGGCGACTTGGATGGGGACGGCAAAGATGAGCTGGTGGTGCAGGTTTATCAGAAACATCAGATCTACGTCTTAAGACCCCACGCCATCCCGGTGACCGCCATCCTCCTCATTCTCACCCTCATCCTTTCAGGATGGCTGATCGGAAGGAGGTTTTACCGTGGCAAAGCGGCGTAAGTTCTTTCCTTTGATGCTCATCGCAGGAACGTTTTTTCTCCTCGCCTTAAGCGGTTGCTCCACCTATCCTTCGGGGGATCGGAATTTCGGCCCGACCGAGGAAGCTTCCCCTTCCGTGTCAGGGGGAGAAACGAAACAAACCGTCCCCTTCACCGAATTGATCTCCCACGCCGTTGAGACGAACCGAAATGCCCCCATGCTGCAGAAATTTTGGTTCTCCGGATGGGTGAGCAACACGGTGGAGAAGCGGAAGACGACCAGCATGTACAGTGGCGTGATGATCCTCCCCCACGGCTATTATGTGGATGCCCGCATGGCCGGAACGCCCTACCGCTACTACAAGTGGGACGAATACAATTTCCTCTGGACCGAGCGGGACGACTGGATGCGGGCCGGAGAAGATCAGTTCCCCCTTGATCCCTTCCTGGGTTTCGACTGGTGGATGCCTGCTCTGGATCGAGCCGTCTCGCTCCCCGACGAGGAGATTTTAAACCATCCGACCAAAGTGTTTGAACTGAAACTCTCCGGTGAGGAGATGGCCTCCCTCCTTCAGCAGCCCTTTTTTCCCGCGGAGGTGGCGAAGCTTTCCACCACTCCCGAATGGAAAAATCTCCTGAAACAAACCGAGGCGACGGCCACATTCTGGATCGGCGACGATACCTATACGAAGGAAGAGGTGGCAGCGCAGGCGAAAAAGGCCGGAAAAGGAGAAGGGGAAGCGGCCCTTGCCGAGTGGGTGAAGGAAAATCGCCTCACCTGGGATGAGAAGGGAAAGGTGTATCACCAGAATCCGATCTATCAATTCAACGTATTGATCGAAGCTCCGGTGCCGAAGGCGGGCTACATGAACCAGGAAATCTTCTTCCGCTTTTACCATTACAACGACCCGGCCATCAAGATCCAAACGCCTGAGGAGATTTTGAAGTACGTGGAGAATGAGAAATAACGTGAAGGGGCGCCACCTTGATGGTCGCGCCCCTTTCTCCCCTCAGTTCCAGTTGTACGGTCTTCTTTCAGATATTCCACCTGCCACATATGTTACTTTAACACCACATCTGTCTCATCCAATAGCGCTCTGTTTATACCTAACTCCGACAAAACTTTTTCCTGCGGAATGAAATCCTCCGTTTTTGCGTCTTCCATACGCCGTTCAGCTTCGAGTAGCAAAGGGTATTCCTCGATGGTTTCAATCATTCGTTCATACAACTCAGGATTTAAGAAATAGACGCCGGCGTATCCACTACGACATGGGGATGTTAATCCAGTGATTGAATTCCAAGAACAACCCTCGGTATTTCGTTCGCTCCTGCGTAACGTTTTTCTATGATGATTTTATTATTACTGATTAGAATCAAATCTGGTTGCTGTATCTCTTGGGGAATATCGACCGGAAGTGATTTAAGTTGATCTTTGTCTATACGGAACATCATCAATTCCTGTCCTTGCTTTATAGAAAAAATCAGGTTCCGGTAGACTCGAAATTGAATGATCCATTCCGGGAGAATCTCTTTTACTTCCTTAGTATGACGGTTCATCATCTGAAACTTGTGACTGGTCCAATCGCGAAAATACGTAAAATTAAGCGATACCAACCAATCTCCCGCCATTTCCGCATAACCGGGAACACGAGATTCCGGAGATTCCGGATACTTGCGCGGAGCTAAGATCTCTTCCGTTCTCCCTGTACGCAGGTCGTAGAGCTCATAATATCCATTCTTTTCATCTGCATCCGTCCAAAGAACGGTATCCTCCGCCATGAATGTAAAGGTGTTAAACAAGTTATAGGTTCTTAAGGTAGCCAGCACTTTTTTCTGATCCGTTTTAAGATCGTACAAGATCAACTGTGGGATTCTCCGCTCATCGATATCTACCCAGGTTACATAATCTTTGTACAAAAAGGGAGCATCGATTTTCATTCCCCCTGAATCAGGTTCATGGACGGAGATCATTTTTCTTTTACCTGTTTTTAAGTCCTGAGCAATAATCTTGTTTTGTGTTCCGTCAATTGTCGAATCTACCCATACTAACCAATTTTCATTTCCAACAATAGTCGGAATCGAGCTCGCCGAGAAAGAGGATTCATAGAATAGCTCTTCCTCACGGGTACGAAGGTTGTATTTGATGAGTTTGCACGTATCCGGGTTATGGATCGGGCGTACTCCCGCATAGAGGGTATCCCCCACGACGGCTCCCCAAGAGAAATCAATATAAGGCAATGTGATCAAATTCTCTTCCTTGATCTTTAGTCCCTGATCCTGTACCGAACATCCATTGACGAATATCCCTAGGACGGAAAACCACAGAATCATTTTCAATATACGAGGCAGCCTTTTTTCTCTGGGAAGAGGAACGGAAAGTGGATAAAGACGGATGCATCTCGTTACAGGGAAATACCTATGAAGTGGACTTAGAACTGATCGGGAAGAAGGTGCTGATTCGCTATGACCCTTTTCATCTAAAAGAGATTCAGGTGATGTATGAGGGAAAAAAATATCGGGATGCCGTCCCGGTTCACCTTTCACGTCTCCATGACAAGCGCGTCAAACCGGAGAAACCAAGAGAAGAGCCTGTACAGAAAGAGGAAACCGAACTCTCCTTCTTTTCTGCCGCAGAAAAGAAGCGTCTGGAACAGATCGGTGCAGAAGGGATGAACTATGCACAGATGAGGGGGAATGGAAAATGAGACCGGAAGAGCGCTGGGGATGGGTATCGATGCCGTTTCGTCGTGAAACGGAGCCTACTGGCTGGGTAGAGACGGCAAAACAAAAAGAGGCGCTGGCTCGCCTCCATGTGATGGTAGATCGGGGATACTTAGGGGTATTAACTGGTGAGATCGGTAGCGGGAAAACGACCCTGATTCGTAGGTTCGTTCACGAACTAAACCCGCTTACGTACCACCCGATCTATTTGTCGATGTCGGGGCTTAAGCCAAAAGATTTCTACGGGGAAATCCTTCGGCACCTTGGAGAAGAAGCCCCCTTCTCCTCAGTGAAAGCCAAGCGTCTCTTTCAAGAGAGAGTAGAGCAGCGCAGCTCCCAAGGGGAGAAACAATTGGTGGTGATCGTAGATGAAGCCCAAGATCTAAGCGATATGATGATTCTGGAACTTCGATTCGTCATGAACCACCAGATGGATGCCAAATCTCTCTTTCCTCTTATTCTAGTTGGACAACCCGAATTACGCAAGAGAATTCGTCTACGGAAGTATGAGGCGATTTGGCAACGAATCGGACTTAGTTACCATATTGGAGGACTAACCGAAGAGGAGAGTATCGTCTATATACGTCATCAAATGAAACAAGTAGGGGCGGGTATGCCAGTCTTTTCAGATAGTGCGGTTCACTTAATCCATGGAGCAAGTCAGGGGATCCCGCGCATCATAAACCAGATCTGTACGCAGGCGATTTACGATGCGGCGTTAAACGGACATGAAGTGATAGAAGATAAGCATATCCATCGGGTGCTGATTGACCAACAATTACAACGAGGGGCAGTCTAATTGGCTGCCTTTCTTTATACACATGATGTACAGATTTCACAATGAGTGGCATAAGCAATGCACTGATGTCACAGTCACCACAATGAGTGGCATGTGAAGAGATAAGGCTCTAAATCTGTAGTGATTCACAGTATCCACAGTATCCACAACGGACGGCATGTGTTGCTTATATTGATTGGTGATAGACTGATCGATTACTTGGCGGATTGGCGTTACAGAAGTCACGTAAATGACGGTGAGAATAAGACCGTCAAAGAACCTGATCGTCTACAAAGGAAAACTTTATTCCTGGAAGGCGGTTCATCGATCTGGAGGATCTCAACCGACAAGCCCTTCAATGGTGCGATGAGAAAAACCAACGGATTCACGGCACAACCGGAGAACGGCCTTGCGACCGCTTGTTGGAAGAGAAACAGCATCTTCCGTGGGAACAGCTACCGCTTAAAAGAGAAAATGAGGTCAGGGATTTACGGAACACCAACACCAGTCACACGGTAATCGCCGTGGGTGGGTCAATTCTAAAACGGCTAAAGTGGGTCAATTAAATTCCGGCCTTGACTGTAGTGAACATCTCTTATAGAATAATATGGATATGATTTAACGTAATCACAAGGAGTTAAGGGGTTTTAAATATGATCAAAAAACAAATTCTGTGGATTACACTAGTAGTAATAATTTTATCAGCTTTGTTTTACAAAACAATCTTTATAGAAGATAAAATCCTAGTTGAAGTTGAAAACTTGAATAGTAATCCGATAACTGATGGAAGCTTTATTTATTTCAATGAAACAATTAATCTACCAATAATAAAAACTGGTCAAAAATTTAAGGAGACTATTGATATTAGTCAGCAAAAAGGAGAAGGTAGCTTAAAATTTAAATTTAGAATAGGAAATGGTCATGTTAGAGAAATAATAGTGATTGGATATATGGAAGGAGGACAACCTAAAAATTATAAAGGTAAAGCATATATTAAAATAGATAAAGAGGGTAATGCGACAGTAAACCTAATAAAGGGGTATAGCTTCTGATCATTTGATGAAATTTCATTTTACTATATGAACTATATGAACTGTCAGCCTGGATAGCTGCTTTTCCAAATCACGTCGTGGAAACCGGGAAACCTGTTCTCTCCTTAGTAATATAAGACGCTCCTTATCGGCGATGGTTGTTAAGTTTACAATCATGACGTGATCAATTCTTCATTTTATTGTTATTGAAAAAAAAAAAGGGGGGCTGCCCAAAATAACTTTGACTTTGTGCAGTCCCTTTTTGAGTTAGTTCACAAAATCTGAATCTCTACCAATAAACAATACGGGTTGATTTTTGCTATTTAACTTTTTCAGATCCCCACTCTTATACAATTCAATAATGGCGTTTCTAGTTGTCGTAACACTACTATCCGTGCCTATGCCTTCATCGTCAGCTTTTAATCTACCTTCTCGATTGTTCCACAAATCCATTTCTTTTTCATAACTAGGTTGGTTGGTAGCACCGCCTTCATGAGCAGTTGTCCAATCATAAGCCCAGCTATAACTGTCAGTAAAACCGATAATCCATATATTCCAAGCTGCATGTCTAAAAGCGTCGGTATTGTCATTATGGCCGTTAAAACCAAATTTATACTCAGTAAAACTCGCGGCCTCATCACCGGCAACTAGTGCTCTAAATCCAAAGGACGGATTTTCATCATACAATTCCTCTTCTAGAGGATTGAGGTCTACCATCCCCTCTACTACATTATAGAAATAGGAATCTACGGCAGCAGCCGATACAGGAGTTTTGATCGTCACACTTTGTTCATTTGAATTTTTTCTATTGTATTTTTCAGTGAGTTTCACAAAGTATTCATTAATTTCATCGATTGTGGCATTAGGATGGTTTTCTTCATATTTTAGTAACTCCTCCAACAAAATATCTTTATATCGGTAATCAAGCTTCTTATGTGCTCCTGGAAATTTCTTGTGCGTTTTGAATTTGCCACTCTGTTTCTCATTTTTAATCTTTTGCATTTCTAAACTTTGTAATTTTGGTTCCTTATCCACTGTTTGTGCAAGCCCTGCTCCTGTTAGAGATCCGAGAATTAATAGAGTAGAAAGTAAAGTAGGAAGAATTTTTTTCATTACATACCTTTCCTTCCATATTATTGATTTTTACAGATGATATAAAATATGTTGTGTAAAGAAGAAAAGAAGGGAAAAGGGAAAAAGCTAGGAAACTTACGGATTACGGATCTAAACATAAAGCGAAGATCACCTTACTTTCAGTGATACAAGAAAGGGATTAGAAAATGCTCTATATGTTACAACAAATATATAGTGGTAAATGAGTTGCCCACATTCACTTGACTGACACGGGAACGACGTTAAGGTTGATCCCTCATATTATTGCAATATAATAAAGTGTAATAAAAAGACCTGATTCCGTGTTTTTTGCAAGAAGAAATTCCCCATTATTGCAAAGTTTTTTCCCCCTTAAATTGCAATATTAAATGCAACAACTCACAGTAATCCAAAATATGGTTATGATAAAGCCAAGTTTCGTAACTCTTCATGAAACGCATCGTTCGGTGAACAGTTGAGTCCGTATAATTGGTGTAAAATCAATCGTTCAGCTGGGTGACATCATACATAGGTGCCACCCCCGCCCTTTGTAACCGCTAAAATAGAATCAACAAATTCCGCTAAATAAGAATGAACAATTTCAACTTTACCATCCCTCTCCATCCTTGTCAATACCGAAATAGAATTCCCCAAAAATAACGGTTGAATTTTCCCCATTAGGGGCTATATTAGCCCCCCTAGGGGGGCGGGAAAATGGAATAATATGTTATTCTCCTTGCTCGTTTTGTTTATCGAGTTTAAAGAATCCGGCTTTCTTTTTCTCTTTAATCCTGTAACTCTCCCCTTTAATATTAATCGTACTGGAATGGTGTAGAAGCCGGTCTAGAATCGCTGTAGCAAGGACGTTATCCCCGAAGATCTCTCCCCAGGATCCATAGGATTTATTTGACGTGAGGAGAATTGAGCCTTTTTCATACCGTTCCGATACGATTTGGAAGAAGAAGTGGGCTGCCTCGTCCTCCATTTTACGATAGCCGATTTCATCGATGATGAGTAGGTGCGGCTTCGTATACATCTTCATCTTCTTTCGGATTGTGTTATTTCGATCGGCGATTTGTAGTGTCTGCACAAGATCATGAGCGGTCGTGAAATAAACCGTGTATCGTTCGGAGATCGCCTTTAATGCAAGTGCCACTGACAAGTGGGTCTTTCCGACTCCGGGCGGGCCTAAAAATATGGCATTCTCTTTATGTTCGATGAAGCGTAATGTGGCGAGATGTCTGATTCTCTTTTCGTCAATGGAGGGCTGAAAGGAAAAGTCGAACTGTTCGAGTGTCTTATGGTAAGGAAGATGGGCCTGCTTTGTTTTCAGCGTCACGTAACGATCGTTTTTGGCGAGGATTTCTTCTTGCAATAGGTTGTCTAAAAACTCCACATACGATATATTTTCTTTAGAGGCTTCTTCCGCAACACGGTGAAGGATTTCGGGAATCCGGGTCCATCCCAGTTGACTAAAAGCCTGCTCAAGCCGTTCTTGGAGGATCATTGGCTTACCGCCTCCTCTGCGAACTGCTCATAGTCTTTTAAACTTCTTTGGTGCACTTCGGGCGCATCGCTTTGTACGAGCCTTTGGGCAGGTGTGGAGACCTTTCGCGTGCTCGTAGTAGGGATGCCATCGTAGTGCTCCTTTTTTAGGATGACTTGATGCTTCCCTGTAGTTTATATGTGTTCGGCAATCTTTCGTTGCCCATGGAAAATAAGAATGCGACCGTTTTGTTCATCGAGTACCTCTACCTTTTGCCCAACATAGGAATAAGGGACTGAATAGAGATTCGATGGAAACGAGACGAGGCAATCGGAAGATACCTTACGTGAATGTCGATCGGCATTTTCAAAAGGAATCCCATTAAAATCATTGAGTTTCTCTAGGGCGAAACGGTCAATAGGTCTTTCATGTGTGGTCCCATGAATACGCACATTCGCATACGTCTCCATCCAATCACGCGCTTTCCTATTCAGCTCAGCAAGGCTTGTGAACGTTCGTATTCGTGGCCAGAAATTCTGTTTTACGTACTTTACACCATTTTCCACCTTTCCTTTGGTTCGAGGGCGATAGGGACGGCACCTTTTAAGAATAAATCCATGATGTTCGGCAAAGCGGGCAAATCGTTCGTTCCAGATAACCTCTCCTTTTTCATCGACTCCTGTGACCACGGTTTTCATATTGTCGTACAGGACGGTTTCCGTAATCCCGCCAAAATATTGCATGGCGCGAAGGTGGCATCCGATGAGTGTCGTAAGTTTCTCGTTTTCCATAAATTCAACATAGACCATGCGAGAGAATCCGAGTGTCATAACGAAAAGATGAAGCTTCTTTTTCGTTCCGTTCCAATCTACAGTAACCTCTCCCCAATCGACTTGCGCTTGTTTCCCAGGTGGAGTCTCAAAGCGTACCGTTGCCAATGCTTGTACTTGTGGTCGTAGAGGCTGCATAAAATCTCGCAAAATAGTAGGGCCGCCCTGATACCCCCTCTCACGAATTTCTTCAAGAAGGACAACCGCATTCAAACATCCTTCGTTCATACGCTCACGAATGTAGTCCTTGAATGGCTCTAATTTCCCGGGTCCCTTTTTCTGGCGATGGTATCCATCAGGTACTCCTTCCTTAAGCCATTTCCGGATTGTTTTTCGGTCCCTCCCCAGCCTTAGCAATTTGTTGAATGCTCATGCCTTTCTTTCTCATCTCATGAATCATGTAATACTCCCCATTGGAAGCCTAGATTTCTCTCCCTTCTGGGAGAGATTGTCCCCTACTTGTGGGGAATTTTCAACCGGTTATATTGGGGATTTTATCACCGATTTCTACACCCCAAAGGAAGGGGGAAAATAGAGCGCTTTTTTCGTTTCGTGGACACGAGTTTCCTCCCGGAAGCCTACCGAGCGATTGAACGAGGCAACATCCAAACATTAGAAGAGTTAAACCAGGCCATGACAGCGTGGATAGAAGGGTACTACCACGAACGGGTTCACGGCAGCACCAAACAAACTCCGCGAGAACGAGCTGCACAAAGTACCCGTATCCCTCGAAAGGTTTCCTTGGAGCAACTGGCAGACGTCTTTCTCTGGGAAGAGGAACGGAAAGTGGATAAAGACGGATGCATCTCGTTACAGGGAAATACCTATGAAGTGGACTTAGAACTGATCGGGAAGAAGGTGCTGATTCGCTATGACCCTTTTCATCTAAAAGAGATTCAGGTGATGTATGAGGGAAAAAAATATCGGGATGCCGTCCCGGTTCACCTTTCACGTCTCCATGACAAGCGCGTCAAACCGGAGAAACCAAGAGAAGAGCCTGTACAGAAAGAGGAAACCGAACTCTCCTTCTTTTCTGCCGCAGAAAAGAAGCGTCTGGAACAGATCGGTGCAGAAGGGATGAACTATGCACAGATGAGGGGGAATGGAAAATGAGACTGGAAGAGCGCTGGGGATGGGTATCGATGCCGTTTCGTCGTGAAACGGAGCCTACTGGCTGGGTAGAGACGGCAAAACAAAAAGAGGCGCTGGCTCGCCTCCATGTGATGGTAGATCGGGGATACTTAGGGGTATTAACTGGTGAGATCGGTAGCGGGAAAACGACCCTGATTCGTAGGTTCGTTCACGAACTAAACCCGCTTACGTACCACCCGATCTATTTGTCGATGTCGGGGCTTAAGCCAAAAGATTTCTACGGGGAAATCCTTCGGCACCTTGGAGAAGAAGCCCCCTTCTCCTCAGTGAAAGCCAAGCGTCTCTTTCAAGAGAGAGTAGAGCAGCGCAGCTCCCAAGGGGAGAAACAATTGGTGGTGATCGTAGATGAAGCCCAAGATCTAAGCGATATGATGATTCTGGAACTTCGATTCGTCATGAACCACCAGATGGATGCCAAATCTCTCTTTCCTCTTATTCTAGTTGGACAACCCGAATTACGCAAGAGAATTCGTCTACGGAAGTATGAGGCGATTTGGCAACGAATCGGACTTAGTTACCATATTGGAGGACTAACCGAAGAGGAGAGTATCGTCTATATACGTCATCAAATGAAACAAGTAGGGGCGGGTATGCCAGTCTTTTCAGATAGTGCGGTTCACTTAATCCATGGAGCAAGTCAGGGGATCCCGCGCATCATAAACCAGATCTGTACGCAGGCGATTTACGATGCGGCGTTAAACGGACATGAAGTGATAGAAGATAAGCATATCCATCGGGTGCTGATTGACCAACAGTTGCAACGAGGGGCAGTCTAATTGGCTGCCTTTCTTTATACACATGATGTACAGATTTCACAATGAGTGGCATAAGCAATGCACTGATGTCACAGTCACCACAATGAGTGGCATGTGAAGAGATAAGGCTCTAAATCTGTAGTGATTCACAGTATCCACAGTATCCACAACGGACGGCATGTGTTGCTTATATTGATTGGTGATAGACTGATCGATTACTTGGCGGATTGGCGTTACAGAAGTCACGTAAATGACGGTGAGAATAAGACCGTCAAAGAACCTGATCGTCTACAGGAGACCACTTCTTTTGCCTGATCTATAATTTTTCCCATTTGTTCAATGGTGTCACTCAGTTTTTGTTTCCATCCCTTGACCGAATGATTGGCCTGATCGTTTAGCTTATTCACGACTTCCGTCGCTTTTTGGCAAACCTCTCCTGTCACCCTTGCGACTTCTTCCGTGATCGCATTCAGTTCATCCCACGATTCGCGGGTACGGCGTCGAAGAAGTTTTGCGATGGATAAAACCTTCTCTTTGACCTCGCGCGTACGATCTTCAAATCCCTGTACCGCGTGAGAAGTCACTTTTTTGATCTTGTTAACGATTCGGGTGATCACTTTCACGCCATCCTGAAGCAAGCTCGCATCGGTTGGATAGTGAATATCCGATTCAACTACGGTGGTATCGGTTCGAAGATTCCGCCCGGCATGGAAGATAATATCGATTAGAAATCTGGTTATATGAGGAGAATGAGAGCTTCATTAGCTTTAGCGAAAACAAGCTCCCCGCCCATTTTGGCAAAAGGGAGTTTTTCCGTCCCCGAATAGCGATACAACTTGATTTTATTCAACATTCCATTTTGATGCTTATGGCCGCGCAACCAAAGCGGCATAAAATCTTTGAGAAACCGCCCGGCATCCTTCGGAATCTGATCGAGGGAAAGCGGGACAGAAGGTAGAAATTAGTAGTATCCAGGAATTGCTTGCGACTTTTGGTTTAGAAAAACTTTAACAAAAAAACTACAAAATGAAGTAGAAAAATACTACAAAGTGTATGATTTCTTACATTCAAATATGTGATATATTATACGTATTCTTAACATGTCATTTTATATGAGAGGACTTTCAAAGATGGCTAATAGGATGATTCTGTTTGTATTTTCATTTATTTTTTCATTAGCGTTTGTGTACTTTGTTTCATACTTATATTTCGGAATAAATCCTTTTGTTCGGAACCCGTATGCTTTGAGCGATCATTATATGGAAGTTACGGTTAATCCAACGCTAGAGATAAGTACGAAAAAAAATGGAGGAGAGAATGCGCGCGAGATTTTAGAGAAGTTATATAATGCGTTAAAAGAGAAAGAGGTTACGCTGATCTATGATGATATCGACAGTGTTGGATTAGGATTATTTGATCCTCGAGATTACTTCGGGAACAACCCGTTGGTGGAGGGAACCATTTTTCCGGCAAACAGGGAGGCACTTGTAATTTTACGCAATGATTCCTACTCTTTTAAAAAAAATAGGGAAGAAAAGGAGATTGAGTACCTTATTAATAATGCGGATGGTCAAAAGTTGAAAATTACCGGAATATACGATCAAACGCATCCATTGCATAATGAGGCTCATGAATATGTATATAATTTTTTTGGAAAACAAAATCAAAATATCACCGGTTATTATTTCATTGATGCAGATTCGCGTCAGATTGTAGAATCGGTCGTAACGTCATTTCAAAAAATTTTTAAACCTTATGATGAATATGTGGTCAGTGTTACCGATAAAGGCGTTGCAAAAGAGAATCTTATCGAACTTGTAGTGAATTCGTTAGGGACTGTCGGTATCATAATGATCATTGCATTTATCATTTTACTTTTTAATCTATCCTTGATCTATGTGATGCTACTTTTCAACGAAAAAAAGAACATCCATATACATCTTCTCTTTGGGGCAACCGGAAAAAGAATTTTTTTGAAATATGCAAAGGAAGCGGTAGTGATTTTCTTACTCAGCGCATTGCTGGCCATCTTGATTTATAGTCTTTTTCTCTCCTCTCTGATGAACCAAACGCTTACGCTCTCTTTTTACCTAAACATTTTTTTAGCCAATGTTGCCTTTCTCTCCTTACTTTGGATTCTCCTCTTTTTAATCGGACGTTTTATTCAAGAACCGGGTAGGTGAAAGGAATGTTTTTGCAATTTCAATTAGCAATAAGGGATATTCAGAAAAATATGGGAATGGTGATTTTGTTTTCTCTTCAAATGTTCATTCTGTTTATGATTTTAACTTTTTTGATCAGTCAACTCCCCAGTCTAAAATCAGTAGGGAAAGCCTTATCGATAACAAATAAGGAGGAAATTGTATATTTTAATTCTTACCAAAACAATTGGACCGATTTTTATTTCGATCGGAACATGTTCCTTTTTTTTAACTCCCTTCTCGATGATAGAGGCGTTGCCTATTCCATGATGAAAAGTACCGGGCTTGACAATATGAATCGGACTCATCAAGACATTGTGGACGTGATTCTGATCGTGGGAAACTTTGATCGCCGCTCATTCGTCGACCAAACGAAGTCCTATCCAAGAGATCAACCGGCCGTTTTAATCGGTTCCAAGGTAAGAAGTCTTAACGTCGGGGATACGGTTGAACTTGGGTTAAACAACAAAAGGCAGTATCGAGTTACAGGAAGATTAATGGAAGGTGAGGGCTATTTAGAAAAGAGATGGTATCGCTCCCTAGATGACAGCCTGGTCGTCTTCACAACCTTCAAGGAAGCGGTTGCCCTATATGAAATGGCCGCCATATACGATTTCATTCCCAATTTACATCTGATTCGTCCAAGTGAAGGGCTCATTAGTCAAGTGCAAGAAATGGCGAATAAGACGAAAAAGCTTACATTAATCCCCGAAACCAGAGGTGTAAAAAAAGTATTGGAGGGGTATTTTCTTCAAAACATCATCACGATTATAAGTTACTTCTTGTTTGTGTTTAGTGTCGTTTTTTTCACGATTTCCGCTTTCATCGCTATGCTACGCTTCATCATTTCTAAGAACAAAGTGGAGTACATGACCCATCAAATCTATGGAGCTACATTGTGGCGATTAAGAATTCGCATTACAAGCTTCATATCGATGATTGTACTCGTGCCGTTCGTTGTATTTTTATTTCTTTTTAGGCCTATTATTTTAAAATTTGAAGGTGGGGCAATGATTTTATGGGGTAATCTGCTCGCTGCTGTCTTCATCACGCTCTTCGCTTCATTTTTCTCGGCACAAAAATTAAGGGAAAAAGATATCATGACAATGATAAGGAGAGATTAATCATGCCTCTAATAGAGATTCGCGATGTTAAAAAAACATATACCACCGGCAGAGAGACCCATGTTGTTTTAAACGGCATAAATCAAAGCATTGAAAAGGGCGAAAAAGTGGCGATCGTAGGACCATCCGGATCGGGAAAAACGACATTGCTAAATATCATCGGTCTTTTGATTCAACCTACATCAGGTGAGGTCTACATCAATGGGCGAAATGTTCTTTCCTTATCAACCGATGAGAAGGCAAAATTAAGAAATCAAGTATTTGGTTATGTATTCCAAGACTTTGTTCTCATGGAGAAAGATCATGTGCTCTCAAATGTAATGATCCCCCTTCTTTATGCTTCTCCACGAATTAAAAAAGGAGATAGAAAGCAAATGGTGGAGGAAGCATTAGAAAAGGTCGGTCTAAGTCATAAGTTAAAAGAAAAAGTGAAATATTTATCAGGCGGAGAACGGCAAAGGGTGGCGATTGCCCGCGCGATTGTGAACAATCCATTCATTATCCTAGCCGATGAACCTACAGGTTCATTAGACGTGAAGAATCGGGATATCGTGATGGATCTTTTCGATACTTTGGTCGAGCAAGGAAAAACGCTGTTAATTGTCACCCATAACGAAGAGATTGCGAAACGATGCGATCGAGTGGTCCAAATAAAGAATGGTATTTTAACCGCCACTTCCACTTTTACACCTGGCCCGGCGTTTTGAAGGCGGGCAACGAGGTCTGTGTATAAGGCGATCGCTCTGAAGCTTGTCGGCATTACGTTCTACGCGAGTGAGTACTGGGAATCAAAGGCACGAACCACCCCATCATCGTGGGTTGCCACCACCACGACCCGTCCTTGCCGCGCGAGGGAGACGAGTAATTCGATGACCCGCCTACTATTCCCGTCGTCGAGGGAGGCTGTTGGTTCATCGGCAAAAATGACTTGGGCATCCTTGTAGAGGGCTCGGGCAATCCCAAGACGGCGCTTCTCCCCTCCGCTGAGCCGTGCGGTCGGCTCTCGTTCCCTCCCGCTTAAGCCGATTGCAGCGAGTGCGGCTTTCATCCGCTCCTGGTCACCCCCTACTCGGGAACCGACAAGACTGGATGTCATGGTCACGTTGAAGGCAACGGACTCCTCTTCAATGACCCCGTAATCCTGGAGGATGAAGGCAGCATGGTTCTTCCAGAAGAGCCGGCGTTGGCGTGCTCTCTAATCGATCTGTATAGATCATCATTCAAGGTTTGGTTCCCATGCCGCCGTGAGGCATTATTTTACACCGGAGAGAAGCTCCGGGTTTTTTTCCCTACCGATCTCGATGATTGTTTGATCCAACTTTTTTGCCTCATCCTTCACAGGGATATATTCCTTCCCATTCACAGTTACCTCTGTGTTGCCATACCTAACACCAAGCCGGTTCTCCCTTTCCATAAAGTCCATATAATAGAGAGAACCCACTCCCACGCTCTCCACTGATTCTTTTTCCTTTACCTTTACCTCTTCAAGCTGGGAGATCATTTCATCCATCGTTTTGGGATCGGAGACGGAGACTCTGGTTCCGTCGGAAAATTGAATCTCGACTCGATCCGCTTTTGAGAGGTCGGTGGTTAACAATTCATGAAAAGCCATGGGATTTCCCTTCCCATGTTCAACCTGTGACAGATCGCATCCGGCGCTGAAAAGTAGAATAAACAGGATCAGAAACCACTCAACATACCGATTTACCCATTTTATAACCATCACATGATATCCCCTTCGCAAAACAATGTTTGTCCATCCAAAATCTTTCCTTTTTCCTTCGGATTAATCATTATTTTTTATGACTTCAGTTCATAAGTATTTTCTTAAATTTCGGTTTCCTTTGTTCAAACAAAGCTCCATCTTCGTGATGAATTAACGGGAACTGCTTTTTCCCCTCTATCATTATGATTTTATCATGCAAAATTGTGAACTTCTACTCTAAATATCGCAATAAGATCCCCAAAATTGCGAACTTTTGAGAATGAGCAAATGCGATCCATTTCGAGATGCACTTGAAGGCATAAAAAAAAACGGTCTCCTTTTTCACAAGGAGAACCGCCGTGATCTCTTTACTCGCTCATTACGCTCACCAAGTTGATCCCAACCTCATAACGGAACCTAGGCCTGTGCCGCTTTCGCCAGGGCGAAGGCGCCGCACAGCCCGGCGTTATCTCCCAAGCCGGGTGGAACGATGTAGTGATCGATGGACTCCAGGGCGGGACTGGCCACATACCCGTTCAGGATGAAGCGAGTCCGTTCCCGGATCATGGGGAAAAGCCGGGTCTCCTTCATCACTCCGCCTCCGAGAATGATCCGCTTCGGGGATAGGATGAGGATGAGATTGGCGATGGCGGCACCAAGATAGTAGGCTTCCCATTCCCACACTCGATCCACCTCGGAAAGCTCTGGCCCTTTCTTCCCCCACCGCTTCTCTAAGGCAGGCCCTGCCGCCATTCCCTCCAAACAATCCCCATGGTAAGGACAATTCCCGGGGAAAGAATCCTCCGGCAGACGCCTCACCTGCATATGACCCATCTCCGGATGGACCAAACCGTGAAGCAATTTCCCCTCCACCACGGCACCCACGCCGATTCCCGTCCCCACGGTCATATAGAGGAGGGAATCGAGGCCTCGTCCTGCGCCCCATTCCCGCTCCCCTAACGCGGCTGCATTGACGTCGGTATCGAAGCCGATCGGGAGGGAAAGACGCTTCTTCAACTCCTTCAGGAGAGGAAAATCCCGCCACGCCAATTTCGGGGTCGAGGTGATGGAACCGTAGGTGGGACTGGACGGATTAAGATCGACCGGTCCGAACGAGCCCACTCCCAACGCATCGATTTTTTTCTCTTTGAAAAAAGCTTCCACATGCGCAAGCGTCTCCCCCGGTTCCTTCGTGGGAAAGGAAATCCGTTCCAGTACCCTCCCGTTCTCATCGCCGATACCGCACACAAATTTCGTTCCTCCTGCTTCAATCCCACCCAACAGCATCTTTCTTCCCCCTTCCACTCCCACATCTTTTTAGATCCTCCACACTTCTAAACGCAGGCGAAAGCAACAATTTGGCAATTCACTGTGATCTTCGTCCACAGGTTTTCCCCTTCATACCCCGTGACCGGACACACGTTTTCCCTCCGGAGGGATTCTTCCCTTCCGTACCGAGGAATTACGATTCTTTCTTCACCTCAAAGGAACTCTTCAGGGAAACGATCCGGTTAAAGACCGGTTTCTCCCCGATGGTAAGTTTCGGATCTACATGAAAATATCCATGACGAAGAAACTGAAAGGAATCCCCAGGTTTCGCTTCCTTTAAAGAAGGCTCCACAAAACCCCGCAAGATTTCCAGGGAGTTGGGATTTACCTGTTCCAGAAACGATCTCTCCTTTCCTTCTTCCTCTTCATCGGTCTCTTTCTCGTTTAAAAGCAACGGTTCATAGAGACGGAACTCGGCGGGGACGGCGTGGGTGGCCTCCACCCAATGAATGGTTCCCTTCACCTTCCGTCCGGTGAAACCACTTCCGCTCTTCGTCTCCGGATCATAGGTGCAGTGAATCTCCACCACCCTCCCCGTCTCATCCTTCACCAGATCATCGCACTTCACAAAATAAGCGTTCTTCAGCCGCACCTCATTTCCCGGATAGAGACGGTGATACTTGGCCGGGGGATTCTCCATGAAATCCTCCTCTTCGATGTAGAGCTCCCGGGAAAAAGGAATCTTCCGCTCCCCCATTTCCGGATTCTCGGCGTTATTTTCGATATCGAGCCATTCCACCTGACCTTCCGGATAATTGGTAATGACCAGCTTCAAGGGACGAAGGACCGCCATCATCCGCGGGACCTTCAGCTTCAAATCTTCCCGGACGAAATGCTCCAGCATCCTGACATCGACCACGCTGTTGCTTTTCGCCACCCCGATCTCCCGGGCAAAGGCGCGAATCGCCTCCGGGGTGTATCCCCTACGCCGTAAACCGGATAGGGTGGGCATGCGGGGATCATCCCATCCTTCCACGAAGCCGTGGTCGACCAACAGCTTCAGCTTCCTCTTGCTCATCACCGTGTCGGTTAAGTTAAGCCGGGCGAACTCATATTGTCTGGGAACGTTCTCCATCTCGCATTCCCGGATGACCCAATCGTAGAGAGGACGGTGATCCTCAAATTCCAAGGTGCAGAGGGAATGGGTCACCCCTTCGATGGCATCCCCCAGGGGATGAGCGAAATCGTACATGGGGTAGATGCACCACCGGTCTCCTGTCCGGTGGTGGGTGGCATGGAGGATGCGATAGAGAACGGGATCCCGCATGTTGAGATTGGGCGAAGCCATATCGATCTTGGCTCTCAGCACCTTCTCCCCATCCTTAAACTCCCCTTTTCGCATCCGCTCGAAAAGATCCAAATTCTCCGCCACCGAACGGTTCCGGTATGGGCTTTCTTTTCCCGGCTCCGTCAACGTTCCCCGCGTCTTGCGAATCTCCTCCGCCGACTGGTCATCCACATAGGCCAACCCTTTTTTAATTAACAAGACGGCCCGTCGATACATCTCTTCAAAATAATCGGAAGCGAAGAAAAGCCCGTCCCACTCGTACCCGAGCCAGCGTACATCCTCCTTGATCGATTCCACATACTCCACATCCTCCTTGTGGGGATTGGTATCGTCAAAGCGGAGATTGGTTCGTCCCTTAAATTCGTCGGCCAGTTCAAAGTTAAGGACGATGGATTTGGCATGTCCAATATGTAAATAGCCGTTCGGCTCAGGGGGAAAGCGGGTCACCACCTCTTTCACCCGGCCTTCCCTTAAGTCTTCCATCACAATATTTCGTATGAAATGGGATGGGGCTTCGTGATTCTCCAACCTGATCAACCTCCGTCTTAGCTTCTACTTTCATCATACTGTTTCCCCCGGGCAAGATCAACACTTGCGGAAAAAGGAACAACCACCTCATCCATAAGGTGGCTGTCCTGCTCAATCACACCCATTACATCCAATGGCAATCACTCATGAACAATCAAAAAAGAGAAACCAACCTCGAGGCGGAACGTCGGATTGCCCAAAGAACGGGAATTAGCGTGGTCTGCTATCCGGAAGATTGCGCAATCGTTCTAACGCCTCCAATGTAATTTTTCCCCGCGGTTGAAGAAGGTGCTCGATCCTCTCCTGCCGATGGAATTTTTCCAGCGCCCGATAAAACCGATTCGTATCCCCATGGTAAGCGAAGGGTAAAAACCCGGTCCGTATCAGATGCCGTTCTAGATTCTCTTTCAAAATGGAGTCGATCTCTATAATCTCCCGATCCATAGGAGGAGCCACCCCTTTCCACATCAGCCGGTCCTGTTTAACTCTTTTCCATCCGATATAGTCTTATTATGCCACACCTAATGGAAAAAGGGAAATGGATTGATAAGCTCCGTAAAATCCTATAAAATTGAGAAGACAAGACCGATGAAGGTGTGACCGGTAGAATGGATCAAAGGGTAAAGATCATCCATATTATCGGCGGGGGGGAATTTGGCGGAGCCGAACAACATATTCTCTCTTTGCTGGAACAGATCGAAAAAAATCAATCATATGATACAGAGGTTGTTACGTTTTACGAGGGACTGTTGGCGAAACGGCTGCGGGAGCGGGGAGATCCTGTGACCGTCCTCCCGCAAAGCGGCCGTTTCGACCTTAAGCTCTATTCCCGTCTCGTCCGCCTTTTCCGTCAAAAAAAGCCTTCCATTATCCATACCCATGGAGTGCGCGCCAATTTTTTCTCCCGCCTGGGCGGAAAAAAGGCAGGCGTCCCACATATCGTAACCACCGTACATAGCATTCTAAAACATGACTATCCGAAACCGGCGGAATACCTCGTCGCAAAATGGATGGAGAAATTAACCCTCTCCTTCAGCGAACGGTATATCGCCGTAAGCGATGCGGTGAAAGAGGATCTCATTCATTTCGGCGTGCCGCTGGACCATATCACCGTGATTCATAACGGAATTCATACGGAATCCTATGCACCCGGTCCCGCCCTCTCCCAAGAACGGGAAAGATTGCGGCACGAGTGGGGAATCCCTCCGGAGAGCTTCCTCCTCCTCACCGTGGCGCGCCTGGTTCCGGTAAAAGGAATTGAAGACCTGATCGAAGGCTTTGCCATCGCTTTTGCCAATGATCCTTCCCTTCGCCTCCTCATCGTCGGCGATGGGCCGGAGAGAAAATCCCTGGAACGATTGGCCATGGAGAAAAAGGTGTCGGATCAAGTTCTCTTTGCAGGATTCCGTCAGGATATTCCGGCCCTTCTCGCCGCTTCCGATCTCTACCTGAATACCTCCTTGTCGGAGGGGCTCCCCCTCTCCCTGATGGAGGCTATGGCGGCGGAAAAACCGGTCATCGCCACCCAAGTAGGGGGAATGAAGGAGATGATCCGCCACGAAGAGACCGGCCTCTTCATTCCCCCAAAATCACCCCAGGCCCTGGCCGAGGCCATTCTTCGCCTGAGAAGGGATGAACCGCTACAAAAAAAACTTGGCAAAACGGCCGGGGAAACGGTGAGGAAACGTTTCTCCGTAGAAGCGATGGGTCAAGCTACCCTACATCTATATCGATCACTCATAGAAGGATGAACTCTTATGCCGAAGAGCATCATACAATCCGCCCTCCTTGTCATGATCGCCACCCTCTTGGGACGGGCGATGGGCTTTATCCGGACGATCTTCGTGAGCCAGGCTTTTGGAACCTCCTTGGAAGCGAGCGCCTATATGCTCGCTTTTACCATTCCCAACACCCTTTTTACATTCCTTCCGGGAGTGATGAACGCCGTCTTTATCCCGGTTTTAAAAGGTCTTTACTCCAGCGGGAATCCCCTTCGTGCCCGTCTTCTTTTTCAAAAAATGTTAACTATTACTACCCTCATCTACCTTCTTTTGGGGGTGTTCATCTGGATTTGGGCGGACCCGATCACAAGCTTCATCGCCTCGGGAGGGAGTGAAGCGCTGAAGGATCTCTCCGCCCATCTGTTGCGGCTCATGACCCCTTCCCTTCTCTTTATCGTTCTTCTGGGGCTTTTCTCCAGCACTTTAAATGTCCATTATTATTTCGTCCTCCCCACCCTTGGGACGATCATGAACAGCCTCATCGTGATTCTTTCTCTTTTTTTTCTCGTCCCTTCCATGGGAATAAACGGCTTGGCCATCGGAACGACGCTTGGCTTCGCCGGAGGAAGCCTGATGATGCTGCCCTTTATCCTGAAGGAGAAATACTCGCTCCGGCCCGACTGGCGTTGGCGGGATGAAGATCTGATCACCATCGGCTGGCGTTTTATTCCCATTCTCCTCGGTTCGTTTCTTACCACGATGAACGAGTTTATTGAAAAATTTTTGGTCGCAGGCTTCGGGGATGATAAGATCGCCGCCTTGGGGTATGCCCGCCAGTTGGTCCAGCTCCCCATCGCCATCCTCTTCGGCGCCATCGTCTCCCCCCTGTACATCCTCCTCCTCGATCAAATGAAAGGAGGAAAGATGGAGGAAACGAGACAGACCCTCTCTCGTTCCGTCACCCTCATGACCCTTCTCTTTCTTCCCATCACCGTAGGGATCGGGATCCTAACCGCCCCCCTCGTCTCCCTTCTCTTTGAGCGGGGCGCTTTTGACGCCCGTTCCACGGAAATTACGTCCATCGCCCTCCTGCTGTTGGGGATCAGCCTCCTCCCGACCATTGTGAAGGATCTCTTCACCCGGGTCTTTTATGCGCTGGACAACACCTGGATTCCGGTGGTTCTAAATGTGCTTCAGATCCTTTTCTACATCCTCTTAAGCCTCCTTCTCATCCCCCGGATGGGCTTCGGCGCAGTGGCACTGGGATGGAGCCTCGCTTCCCTCTTGGGCGCTCTCCTCATTGGAGCGCTCCTCTGGAAGAAAATCGGTCCCTTCCTGGGAAGATCCTATCTTCGCTCATTGATGAAGGGAGTTGCCGCAACTTTTATGACGGGTCTCATGGTCTATGGCATCGAATCCCTTTTGATCAGGATAGGCGCCTCATCCTTCCTTCATCTTGTCGCAGGAGGGGGAAGCGGCCTTCTCCTCTATCTCTTCTTTCTCTTCGTTCTAAAAGAAGAGAACTTCCTCACCTACGCAAACCGGCTCCTGCGAAGAAAAAGGGTTAGAAGAAAGATATAAAAATAGGAACCCATCTCGTGCAATTTTTATCTACCGCTCTCCTCCTGGGGAAAGATCTTTCCGGGATTCAGGATATTTTCGGGATCGAAGGCTTTTTTAATGGCCCGCATCAGCTCGACCCCTTCCCCATGTTCCCTCCTCATGTATCGGATCTTCCCCACGCCGATCCCATGTTCTCCGGTACAGGTCCCCCCCTTGTCCAAAGCATATTCGGTAAGGTGGGCGTGCATCTCTTCGGCTCTCTTCATTTCTTCCCCATCCTCCACATCCACCATCATGACGGTGTGGAAATTCCCGTCGCCGATATGCCCTAGTACCCCTCCGGGGATGCCGTATTGATCCAGGAGTTTCCTCGCCAACTCCACTGCCCCCGCCAATTCGGAGAGGGGAAGGGCTACGTCGGTAAGCATCATCTTCCTGCCCGGATAGCCATGGATGAAGGAATAGGCCAGATGGTGGCGCGCCTCCCACAGCTTGGCCCGGGCTTCCTCTTCCTTCTCAAAGAAGAAACTGCCCCCCCGATTCTCCGCCGATAGCTCCTGGGCAAAGCGAAGATCTTGGGCGAGTCCGGCCTCATTCCCATGAAACTCCAAAAAGAGCGTCGGGGCCTCCTCATAATGGGATTCATGTTCCCGATTGATCTGGCGGATCGACTCGGCGTCGAGAAGCTCCACCCGGGCAATGGGGATGCCCGCCTGCATCAGGGAATTGGCCGTAGCAACCGCTTCCCGAACCGTTGGGAAAGAAACCCTGGCCGCCACGATGGCTTCCGGCAATCCATAGACCCTGAGCAGAAGTTCGGTAAATACGCCGAGTGTCCCCTCCGACCCGACAAACAGACCGGTCAGGGAATAGCCTGCCGCCGACTTCACATAAGATCCTCCGGTGCGAATGATGCGCCCGTCGGCCAACACCACTTCCAATCCCTTCACCTGATCCCGCATCACCCCATATCGGACCGCCGTTGTCCCGCTCGCATTGGTGGCCGCCATCCCTCCCAAGGTCGCATCGGCACCGGGATCTACGGAAAAGAAAAGTCCATACTTTTTAAGTTCCTTATTAAGCTGTGTCCGGGTTACGCCGGGTTCTACCCGAACAAGAAAATCTTCCGGATAAACCTGAAGGATACGGTTCATGCGGGTCATATCCAGGCTAATCCCCCCTCTATAAGGGATCGTATGCCCCTCCAGGCTGCTGCCCACACCAAAGGGAACGACCGGAATACGACGTTCGTTGGCAAATCGGAGAATGCGGCTTACCTCCTCCTTCGTCTCGGGAAAACAAACCACATCCGGAGCGTGAGGGGTGTGATACGACTCATCTCGGCTGTGTCGGTCCAATTCCGTAGCATTCACCGTGAAACGTTCGTGGGGCAATAAAGCGCGCAACTCTTCTCTCCAGTCCATTTCTTCTCCTCCTTGAATACATGGCTCTTTTTACTGATTGCTCTTTTTCCTCCGTTATGGTTGATGTTACACCCGCCCTTCGTCACGATGCAAGGGGTTGGGAAGCAAAAATGGCTTGACGAACCGGAGGATGTGAGAAATACTAGGGAAGAGATAGATTGAACCCTATACATAGAAAGGAACTTGAATATGCGGATACTGATCACCGGTGGAGCGGGATTTATCGGCTCCCACATCGCCCAAGCCTGTGTAGAAAAAGGGTTTGAAACCTATATCTTTGATGATCTGTCGACCGGGAGGGAGGAAAACCTCTTTCCGGAAGCCCACTTCATCAAGGGCGATCTGGCCGATGCTCCGCTGGAAGACCTCCTCGCCGATATACAGCCCGATTACCTCATCCACGAAGCGGCACAGGCCTCCGTTCCGGTTTCAACGAAGGATCCCTGTCGGGACGCGGAGATCAATATCCTCGGTACGGTCCGTCTCCTTGAAGCTGCGAAGAAATCCAATGTAAAAAAGGTCGTTTACGCCTCTTCCGCCGCCGTCTATGGGAATCCGGTTCGCCTCCCCATCGACGAGAGCCATCCCCAACATCCCCTCTCCTTCTACGGAGTCAGCAAATATGTCCCGGAATTTTATTTAGACCTCTATTGGAAACATTTTGGACTCCCCTATACCGTCCTCCGCTATGCCAATGTGTATGGCCCCCGACAGGTGGCACACGGTGAAGGGGGGGTAGTGGCCATCTTCGCCGATAAAATCAAACGAGGAGAAAAATTATCCGTCTATGGGGACGGGGATCAAACCCGTGATTTCATCTACGTCTCCGATGTGGTGGCGGCCAATCTGGCCGCACTCGAGCGGGGGACAGGGGAAATATTTAACATTGGGACCGGGATCCCCACCTCGGTGAACCAATTGATCAAAGCCTTTGAAGAGATCCTGGGACACCCGGTAGAAAAAGAATATCTCCCGCCTAGGGAGGGAGATATTCGAGATAGCTTATTTCACATCAATAAGGCCGTCAAGGAGCTTGCTTGGTCTCCCAAGGTATCGCTGGCGGAAGGATTGCGCCGTACCCTCAGTAGCTGATGCTTGCCCCGATGATGTAGGAGAAACTGACGGAGATCACCATGGAAAGGAATCCCACGGCCAGATTTCCCTGTTCAAGTTCCTGATCCACCCGAAATTGGGGAGTAAGAAATTCAAAGATGAGATAAGCAAGAAGAAGTAAAGCGGATCCCATTCCTCCCCATAGCAAAGACTTCCCAAGGGTATCATGATGGAGGATGGAGAAATGCAGAATATTGGAGATGCCGAAGATTTTCCCTGCCACCGCCAATGCGACGGCCAAGTTTCCCCGCTTAATCTCCTGCCAGGTGTGATACCTCGTCATCACCTCAAATACCGTAAGAAAGAGGATGATGGCGAGTCCCGCCACGGAATAGTAGGCAATTGCCGCAATATAGGGATTATCAAGCCAATCTGCCATGCCATAAACTCCTCCCACTTCATCCGGTATCCAACCTGAAAAAGAGATAAAGAAAATGACCCATGAAAGAAAGATCTCACTTACTATACGACTTTAAAGGAAAATCGTTTCATTTCAAATTCGCACGATCTTCCTTCCTATGAAACCATCCTTCGAGTCCGACCGGCTGCCGAACAAATTTCGTTACTTTCCGTAAAAAAGGCTCCCACTGTTCGGGAGCCTTTCATTTTATTGGACGAAGTTCCGGAATCCTCTTCCTTATGTCTACCCTTCGTTCATCTCTTCTTTAATCTCATTGAAAAGGTGGGCCAATTGCCGTGCCTGTTCATCCCTGCGGTAGAGAGCAAGTGCACTCTCCTCCTCGGTAAAAGAGAAGAGATCAGCCAATTCTCCCCGTTTCCATGCTTCATAAAACGTAAGGATCGCCTTCTTCATCGCCTCTAAATCGGTGGGAGAAACGGCCTGTCCGATATGAAAGCGTTCAATGATCTGCGTCGCCTCTCCAGGGAGGCTGAAGGCGAGAACGGGGCGCTTCACCGCCAGGTATTCGAAGAGTTTTCCCGGAATATAGTTCTCCGACCCAGGGGCCGTGTCGCCGATCAGGAGGAGAATGTGGGATTTCTTGAGCAGCGTGAGGGATTCCCGATGGGGAAGATATCCCAATACCTCTACGATGTCTTCAAGACCCAAGTTTTTTACCGCCTCTTCATTCTCATGGTATCCCGGATAGTCGAATATGCCGGCGAAGCGTAAGCGCAGCTCATCCCGTTTTATCCTTCCTTCATCGATCAACTCGGCCACAGCGCGCAAAAAGAGGCGGGGATTTCTCTCTTTGTAAAAGATCCCCGTATAGGCGAAGGAGAGACGATCCGGGTCGGGCTCTCCTTCAATCGCTAAATAATCATCCGGATCATATCCGTTATGGATTACCTCAATCTGGCGAATCTCCGGAAACTTCGCCTTAAAGTTTTGGGCAAAAGAATGGGTTACGGTCGTTATGGCCGTCGCCTCCCGCATGACGGAACGCTCCATTCGTTCCTCGATCCATTCCCTCCAGGCGATGCCGGAACGGTGCATGTTCTGCGTCCAAGGATCCCGGAAATCGGCAACCCACGGGAGCCTGGTAATGTGGGCCAAGCGGCGGGCTACCAGATGGCAGGAGTAGGGACCGGAGGTGGAGTAGATGAGGTCCACCTTCTGTTCCCGAATCGCCCTTAACCCCATGCGAACGGCAAAAGGGACCCAGAAAATGTGATCATCAGGGATGAGAATCCAATTCTTCCCTTTTTTGAGGGCCTTAAATAGCCCCTGTTTCACCCCTTCGATCCACGAAGAGCCCTCTTTCTGCGGAAAACTCCCCCCCTCGGAAGGGGTCTTATGAATCGAAGTCTCCGTATCCCCGGATCCATTCTTTCTCCGGCGGGAAGACTCCTGTAGAGAAGAGGTTCGAAGCCTGTTGATGGATGCGTAAGGATTAAATTCCCGCGCCCGGTAGATCGGGGTCAAATCTGGAATCTGTTGTAGGAGACTCTCATCCAGCGACGCATGGTACCGGGGGTCCACCGTTAAAACAACAGGATTCCATCCATATTGGGGGAGATATTTGACCATTTTAAGGGGCCTCGGGACTCCACCTCCGGCGATGGGAGGAAAGAGATAGGAAATGAGCAGCACTTTCCCTTCTTTGGACACGTTCACTCATCCTTTAACCGTTACTTTATTCCTCAGGTCGTCCTTCCTATATTACGCGCCTCAGATCCGTATGACCTCCGCTTTTAAATCATAAGGGATCCGGTTTTTAGCATCGACCAAGACCGCGTTTTCCGACATCCGCCCTAAAAGCTCCTGCCAACGAATCCCTTCGAAAGCCTTCTGCATGGCCAGAAAGAAGAGCCCATCCGCTCCATCCGCCGCCTCCTCCAAGGTATCCACCTTAAAGGGATAGCGGGACGGCACGGCGGGGTCATAGGCTTTGACGATCGCCCCTTTACTGATCAGAAGAGAGACCACCTGATGGCAGGGACTAATCCGGTCGTCATTGGAGTAATCCTTCATCGCCAGTCCCAAAACGGCAATCTTTGCCTCCCTGATCCCCTTTCCTCTTTTCTTTAGTCCTTCCTCCATCATGGTGACGAGGACTCCAGGTACGGCATCATTGATTTGGCGTGCCATCTCCAGAAGCCCCAATCGAAGCCCCATCTCCGCCGCCTTCGGTTGTAAATAATAATATGCGTTGGGAAGGCAATACCCTCCCACCCCCGGTCCCGGAACGAGGAGATTTACCCGTTTATGGGTATTCGCGACCCGGATCAGCTCCGCGGTGTTAATCCCCATTCCTTCCGCGAAACGGGCAAACTCCTGGACCATGGCAATATTTACGTCCCTTTGCACATTTTCAATCACCTTGGCCGTCTCCACAATTTTAATCGAAGAGAGAGTAATCTCCGCCTCGGTGACGAAGGAGAGGAACTCCTTCGCCCGAAGGGCCGAGGCTTCCGTCACCCCTCCCACCGCAAGGGGCATGGTGCGAAATTCCTCAAAGGCTCTCCCTTCGGCGATCCTCTCCGAAGAATAAGCCAAGTCGAAGTCAACACCGGCCTTAAGACCGCTTTTTTCCAAAATGGGAAGGAATATTTCTTCCGTCGTCCCAGGTACCACGGTGCTGCGCAGGACGACCAAATCCCCTTTCTTCAACACTTGGCTTAAGGATTCGGCGGCAGATATTAGATAGGAAAGGTCAGGGTCCCCGTTCCGTACGGGAATCCCCACCGTCACAATATAATGATTAACTTCGTTCGCCGCCTCCCGGTAATCGGTGGTGGCTCTGAAATTCCCTTTGGCCAGCTCTTCTCTAAGGATCTCGGCCAAAGGTTTCCCCTCGTCATACTCCTGGTGGTAACTGATCCCCTGATTTAATTCTTCTACCAAGCGGGGAAGCACATCAACGCCGATCACCTTCGCACCCTTCATGGCATAACTTAAGGATAACGGCAAGCCGACAAAACCGAGCCCGATGACGCCCACATGAAGTTGATTCATCCATCTCTCCCCTAATCGTGGATCGGATTCTATCTCACGATCCTTCATATGAAACATGAACTATTGTACCACATTTTTTAAAAAGGTGTATCCTCCCCTTATGATTTAAAGAAAAACCAATAGATCAATCCGGAGAGAATAAAGAGAGAGGCGATGACAAAGAGTATTTTCCATAATTTTTCCATATTTTCCTCCCTTATAACTGCGGCCTTTGCCTATTCGCCCATTTTTTCATTTCAAAGAATGGGGAACAGGGAAAAGGACAAACTCCGCCTCTCCGGCCAAGGTGGAAATGGGGATCTGCCCGATATCCGGGCTTCTGCTATCCCAGCTTGCATTCGGATGTCGATTATCCCCCATGACGAAAACATGCCCCTCCTTCACCGTTACTTCCTCCATGTCTCCGACGGTAATGGTATCCACATATTCTTCGTGGAGAATTTTCCCGTTAAGATAGACGCGCCCATCCGAGATGGAGATCCGATCTCCCGGCAAGCCAATCACCCGTTTCACAAAATATCTGCCGTCAATGGGGTTGGGAAATACAACGATATCTCCCCGATTGATCGCCCCAAAATAGAGGGGGATGCGATTCACAAATACCCGTTCATGATTTTTTATGGTGGGCATCATGGAACTGCCCTCCACGATATAAAGGGCAAAGGCTGTTTTTTGGATGACGACCGCCAACAAGAAACCAACCGCCAGGATATAGATCCATTCTTTGATCCGTTTCCCCATCGAGGATATCATGCTCATCTCCCCGTTTCCCCTAAATATCTTATGCTCCTTATCCGACTGGAGAAGCCCCCGTTTTGCTCCCCTTATGCGATTTAATCAGGTTACGATCTTATTTATTTTATCATAGAACACCGGTTTCGTCTCGATCGATCCGATTTCCACCGATTAGGATTTCAATTCCGCGATGGTGACCCCGAGTCCACCCTCTCCCTGGTCACATATCTCGATCAAAAGAGAGGTAATCGGGGGAGATGACAAGATGCTCAGGATACAGTTTCTTTCCGACTCTGTCGATATGTTCTTTTAATTCTTTGTGGCTTAAAGAATTGTAGTCTACTACGTCCACCATATAGGGAATAGGAAGCTCTTCATTAAGATAGGTCTGTAATTGAAGCGCCAGCTCTGGAGAGCAGTGTTTCCCCTTGATGGCAAGATCAATGTCGCTTCCTTTTTTATGGTTTCCTTTGGCCCTGCTTCCAAAAAGGATCACTTCCTCAACCTCAGCATGTTGTCGAAACGCATCTAACAAGAGTTGATACGATTTTTCTGAAATTCCAAATGGATTCATCGCTCTTCTCCTAGCTTTAACAAAACTTGTTTCATCGCATTGAAATAATGCCGCTGTTTCCATCGTATATCCGCGCTCATGATTTTCCCTCACTTATTGTTTATTTTTCGCAAACACCTTTTGCCTTTTATTGGACTAACCCTTCAATTCCGCGATGGTGACCCCGAGTCCACCCTCTCCCTGCCCCCCGGAGCGATAGCGTTCAACGTTCCGATGGGAGCGCAGGTAGTCCTGAACCGCCCTTTTCAGCGCCCCCGTACCCAAGCCATGGATGATGGTCACTTGGGGAAGCCCGGCCAACAGGGCTTCATCCAGATAGCGATCCAGATGGATCAGGGCTTCCTCCACCGTCTGACCCCTTAAATCGAGTTCGGTTCGAACCCTCTCCCGCCGGTTTGCCGTCCGTATAACCGCCTTTTCATGCCGAGTCTTCTCCTCTTCCCTCTTCTCCAGATCTCTCCCGTTCAACTTGGTCTTCAGGATTCCGACCTGCACGAGGTACTCATCCTCCCCCAACGCTTCCAGAACGATTCCCTTTAACTTCAAAGAGTGGACGTACACTTCATCCCCCGCTTTGAGGCCGTGGGGAGAGGACGGGACAGCCCCCCTTTCCCTTCGCCCGGTCTCAAGGGTTGGGATCGCCTCATCGAGTCGTTTTCTCGCTTCGATCAACCGATGTTCCTTAATCCTCGCCCCTTCTTCCTCCCCTAGGCGGCGAAGCTCCCGTATCACCTCTTCCGCTTCCCGCCGGGCTTTTTTCACCACTTCTTCCGCTTCTCGGGCCGCTTCTCGAAGAAGACGATCCCGTTCCCGTTCCAACCGCTCCTTCTCCTCTTGGAGGGAATTCCTGAGGCGAACCATCTCTTCCTGGATCCGCTCCGCCTCTTCTCTCTTCATTTCCGCTTCCTTCCGGGATTCCGCCAGGTTCGTTATCATCTGCTCCAATTCCCGGCTCTCCGAACCCACCTGGGCTTTCGCCTTTTCGATGATTCCCGCGGGAAGTCCCAAACGCCGAGCGATGGCAAAAGCATTGCTCCTCCCTGGAATGCCCAGAAGAAGCCGATAGGTAGGGCTTAAGGTCTCCACATCAAACTCCACGCTGGCATTCATCACCTGAGGTTGGTTATAGGCGTACACCTTAAGCTCGCTATAATGGGTGGTGGCCACGACCCGGGCTCCCCGCCGGGAGATGTGATCCAAGATGGCGATAGCCAACGCCGCCCCTTCGGTGGGATCTGTCCCCGCCCCCAGCTCATCCAGAAGGATGAGGCTGTCCGGCACCATCTCTTGGATGATTCTCACGATGTGCGTCATATGGGAGGAGAAGGTGCTTAAGCTCTGTTCGATGCTCTGCTCATCCCCGATGTCGGCAAAGACTTGGGAAAAAACGGCTACCTCGCTCTCCTCATCCGCCGGAATCTGTAAACCTGCCTGCGCCATCAACGTAATCAGTCCGATCGTTTTCAGGGAGACGGTCTTCCCCCCCGTATTGGGGCCGGTGATCACCAGCATGGTAAAAGAATCGCCCACCTCCACATCGATGGGTACCACCTTCTCCTTCGGAATGAGGGGGTGGCGGGCCTTCTTCAACTTAATGGCCTTCTTTCGATTTAAGATGGGTCGGGACGCTTTGATGGATAAGGCATACTTTGCTTTGGTAAAGATAAAGTCGAGCTCGGCCAAGGACTCCACATTGACCGATAAGGCATCCGCCTCTTCCGCGGTCGTATGCGTAAGCTCCCGCAGGATGCGTTCAATCTCCTTCTCCTCCTTTAGCTTCGCTTCCCGCAACTCGTTATTGAGGCGGACCACCGCCTCCGGTTCGATAAAGAGCGTCGCTCCCGAGGCGGACTGATCATGAACGAGTCCGCCAAAAGCGGTCCTGTACTCCTGCTTTACAGGAATCACATAACGGCCGTTTCGTAATGTGACGATCTGCTCCTGAATCATCTTCTGGTAGGAGGGGTCCTTCACCATGCGATCCAGTCTCTCTTTAATCCCCGACTCTAAACCCTTTATCTCGGCACGGATCTTCCGCAATAAAGGAGAGGCCCCGTCCAATACCTCCCCATATTCATCAATCGTCCCGTGAATCTTCGTCTCCAGGTTTTTAAGCCCTTCGATCCTCTCCGCATATTCCTTCAGGATGGGAAGAGACTCCTTGTCGGCCAACTCCAACAGGAAATGCTTCAACCTCCTGCCGGCGGCCAATGTATCGGCCAGATCGAGAAATTCCTGCGGGGATAATACCCCTCCCATCCTTGCCCTCCGAATGGAGGGGCGGATATCGTGGATCCCGCCGAGGGGAACCTCCCCGCGCAGTCGATAAACCGTCACACCCTCCGCCGTCGCCTCCTGCGCCTCTTCCACCTCTTCGTAAGTGAAGAAAGGGGTGAGCCTCTCCATCCTCTCTCTCGCCAGAGAGGAAGAGGCATACCGCATCGCTTGTTCGATCACCTTATCAAATTCAAGAACCTTTACGGTCCGTTTAAGCCAGCTCTTCTCCGTCAATCTTCGATCTCCTATCTTTCCAGCTTTTTCTGTTATTCCAAGCTTCCTCATCGCTTTTTCTTCATTATACCTGATCGCCGTGCGAAAATCATGCGCATCCGTTCCATCAACCACATCACTTGGTTTGATTCGGCCTCCGCGATGCCGAAATGTTCACACATTTGACACCGCTTTCATAATGGCTTTGTGGTATAATGAAATCGGAAAGGGGGAAAGGAAGTAAGAAAGGCGAGCACAGAATTGTCGGTCTCTCTCATACGAAAACTTACCAAGAGGAAACGAATGGTAAGCGAGCGACGCCGACTTAGAAGAAATTCTAAGAAAAGCGAAAATAGGCTCTGCGTGGAGCCTAGATAGGAATCTGATACGAAGCGTCGATTCCGGGAAGGAAAAGAACTTCAAAGCAGAGACCAAAATAAAATAATCGTAATGAGCGGGACCGACAGTTGTGTGCTTGCAGAAAAAGAAGCCGAAAGGCTTCTTTTTTTGACCGTTTTTTTCTCTTTTTCGCCTAGCACCCACACTCATTTGAGACCGTTACATGAAGAACGACGGGGTTCTTTTTCCCTCCCTCGCTAAAAAGCGTCCGAATCGCCCTCCACACCAGCTCCTCTTCACCCCGAATAACCGAACTCATCGACCCCACCTCAATCTGTAACCCTTCCTCTTTTAGCTTTTCTAACTCTGCGACCGCATCGCTTACGATCTGATCAATATCGGGCCGCGATAACGGATAGAGAGCAACCTGTGCGGAAATAATCATCTTCTCACCCCTTTTCCTCTTCTCTTTTATCCCACCGAACGGCAAAAAATCCGGCTCCGGGCGCATCGGAACGGGAACGTTTTGCCTCCTCCGCGAACGCCTCTTCTTCGTCAAAATCATTTACCGGGGGAAGATAAAGGCCTTTTCGCAGCGTATACTCCACCCCTGGAAGGAGGAGAGGAATCTCCTCCTCCCGGTAGAGATGGGCTTTCGCAAAAAGATGGGCAGGATCCTTCGCCGCCAGAGAAGAATAAAGCTCACCCCATGGACTTTCCCGGGCTAACAGTCCCAAGACGATCCGACCGCCCGGTTTTAAAACCCGCATCGCCTCTCTTAAGACCTTTTGCGGTTCCATCATAAACTCCAGGGCGGTTACCGAAATAACGAGATGAAAAGAGCTGTCCATAAAGGGGAGATCATGGGCATCTCCCTCCACCCATCTTACCTTCTGATCGCTATCCTTCTCCCGGGCGATCGCCAGCATTTCCCGGGCCGGGTCTAACCCGGTCACATGAACTCCTTGATCCGCCAACCAGAGGGAATAATTTCCCGTGCCTGCCCCAAGGTCGAGAGCTTCTTCTCCCCTTTGCGGTTGAGCCAAGCTTTCGATCATCCCCTTTTCGATTCGATCCACAAAGCGGCCTAACTTCGATTCATACCATTGATCATAATCCTTGGCGAAGGCGTCAAACCATGCCAAACGAGACACCTCTTTTCCCTTAACCTTTCCACGACTCTACATATGACGCTTTATCTCTTCCATTATACTTCAATCGGCCTTGCATCGCATACGGGGTGATCACTCCGCCGTTTATGCCGTAAATTTCCATTCTCTTTTCAATTTTTAAGGAAACCCTCTAAACTTTACCGATTCATGTGAAATTCATGTTTATAAAAATATCGTCTGATGTTTATCTAACCCTATGTTTTGATCGTATCCCCGTAATTAAGTAAAGAAGTATGAACGAAAGTATAAAATAAAAAGCAAATGATGCGACCATTGGTCCAAAAAGAATTTGCGTCGGATTATCAAAAACCGAAACGAATCCGGTGGACCACGGAAATGGGGGATCAATATCTCTTTGGTTTTGTAATAAAAATGGAAAGGGATATCCTAGTTTGACATGCTTCAAATCATCATGATGATATACAATTACTTTTGTAGTAATTATTGAAACAAATAACATAATGATCGATGTAAAAATAGAAATCATGAAGATTGATATGGATCGTTTTTCCATAATTGACCTCTTTTTTTAGTAAGGGAGGATTATCCCTCCCTTACTGAATAAACCGTTGTCAATTCAACCGGACAGTTTCGATGACTATACGATATCATTCTATCATGAAAATGACCGTTTTTCATAAAGACTACTTTAATTCATTGACTGTAGCCCTCCCGTTGAGTACCATGGGTAGCTTCTCAAAAAGGTACGTAAGGTAAGTTAAGATGAAAGCATCCAGCATCGAAGAAGGCACAGTCTCACGTGCAAAGAGGGGGATTCCCTTTTCCCTATTAGCAGAGGCCCTTGCTCGCCGATGAACCTGAAAGGGGCGTTTCCGTCGCGAAGCGATTGAAAACCCTTGACAGGGGCAGGCGAGCAAGGGAGAATCAGCAAGGGAAAAGGGAGAAAAGCTAGGAGACTTTACGGATTACGGATCAAAACATAAAGCCAAGATCATCTCACTTTCAGTGATACAAAAAAGGATTAGAAAATGCACTATATGCTACAACGAATATAGTGCAAAAAGGGTTGCCCACATTCACTTGACTAACACATCATCATCTATCATCCTTGACTTTTATAAATAAATACATTATTTTAATATAAAAAATATATTATACATAAGGAGAGTTTGATTATGAATCTAAATAGTGTGCTCATTAGAAATTTAGTTTTTCCATATATGGAATATTTTAAGGGGAATAAGATACGCAGTTATTTAAAATACCTACAGGAAACTCAACATTACTCTGAAAATGAATTAAAATCTCTTCAGGAGAAAAAACTTCGAAGTTTATTACTTTATTCAATTGAAAAGGTTCCTGCTTATTCTAAATACCGTCACTTATATACAGATATTATGGAGAACCCTTCTTTCGCCATAACTAAATTTCCAATATTGACAAAACAAAACTTCATCCATTCAAGCTTAACTTACATAAGTAACGATGTAAAAAAAGAAGACCTTATTCCAAATCGTACAGGCGGCTCCACAGGAGAACCAGTTCAATTTTATCTTGATAGAAAGACTGTTGAGTTTTATGAAGCAGCTCGCTGGCGTGGTCTTTCGTGGTCAAATATAAAAATAGGAGATAGCTCTGCAATGATATGGGGCTCTCCTATAGAACTGACTCAACAACAAAGGCTATCCTATAAATTAAAAGAGAGATTTTTGAAAAACAGAATTCTAATATCTGCTTATAACCTTAATCCATCTTCTTTAAAAGAGTATATCAAAACGCTTAACTCTTTTAAACCAATGTATATATATGGCTATGCTTCAGCGCTTTATCTTTTTGCCGAACTTATGTTATCAGGTAATCTTTCACTTAAATTCAAACCGGTAGCGGTGGTTTCCACAGCAGAAACACTTTACGATTTTCAACGAGAGAAAATAGAGAATGCCTTTAAATGTAGAGTAATAAATGAATACGGCGCACGTGACGGTGGAATACTTGCTTATCAGTGTTCAAGAGGTAACATGCATCTTACGGTTGAGAATGCTTATATCGAGATTGTCGATATAAATACAAAACAACCTGTCGCATCTGGTGGTAGTGGTTTAGTTATAGTAACTGATCTAAATAATTATTCAATGCCTAGGATTAGATATCAACTGGGAGATGTTGCAACATTATCCCTAGATAGATGTGATTGTGGATTACAGTTACCCTTATTAGAAAAAATTGAAGGTCGTGAAGATGATATATTTGTTGCAACTAACGGAGCCTATGTTCATGGCCATGTTTTTAACCACATTGCGCGAAATCTTAATGGAATAAAGCAGTTTCAGATCATCCAGCATTCAAGGAGTAATATATCATTGAAAATTATAAGAGGGTTAAACTATGATCATCTACAAGTTCAACAGTTTATTAATGAGATTAAGAAGGTAATGGGTTCTGTAGAGATTAAAGTAGAATTCGCAGAATCGATTGAGCCATCAAATTCAGGGAAGATTAGATATACGAAAAGAGAATTTCCACTTTCAATTTAAAGTCTAATATGCTAGTCTACCCAATTTTTTGTAAAAATCCTAATTGATTTTCATTTTATGGTAATGATAGAGTATTTCTTTTTTATAAAATTGAGCCAGACAAAAAAGGAGCAGTCACAACTGTCGATTATTTAATCGCCAACTACATCGGATCAAATTATTAATTTAAGATGATGTAAGCGTAAAATAGTACCCACATCTTAAGGTATAAAAAATCCTCATTCCCCCTAAGAAGGAAATGAGGATTGTTTCATTATCTTACTTTCTGCAGGTCAGGGGTAATGTATTGGACCAAGGGAGAAGCTGATCAATCGCCTCTTTGTCTTTAAGATCGATGTTGGGTAGCTTCTCAAAAAGGTACGTAAGGTAGTTAAATGGTTCTACGTTATTCTCTTTCGCCGTCTCAATGATGCGTAGATGATCGCGCTCGCCTTCGCTCCGCTTGGCGTGTTGCTACAGAGCCGGTTCTTCGAGCAGCCAGCGCAATGGACGTTTTGTCACATGCATCGTTTGATCTGTCATGTGATCCAGCCATTGAAACTTTCCCCGTTCAAGGCGCCGATAGTTGAGCCAAAACCCGTTGTTTTCCCAATAAAGGATCTTTCGTTTGTCCCGATTACGATTGCAGAAGACAAAGAGGGCATTGGAGAAGGGATCAAGCGAAAAACTCTCTTTCACAAGTACTGCGAGTCCATCCATCGATTTGCGCATATCGGTACTGCCCAAGGCAAGATAAATGTGCCGCACTCACGTCTGGAATCATAATGCTTTCAGCACCTTCATTACATCGGCGAGGAGTGCGGGATCAATTCCGGGCCTTATCTCGAGGGCGACATTTCCCACTTTTAACGTCAAAGCATCATGGGATGATGGACCTTCCATGGGGAGGCGAACCCATTGAAGAGACAAGGCTTTCCCACTTGGTTTAGACAGTCTGGGGGATTCAATTTTCCGGACCCAGTACCATAACTGATGCAGCTTTAATGGATGTTCATCGCACCATGCTTTCGCTGTCTTTCCACTTGCCCTAAAGTCACCCAAGCTTCCCATTCTTTACGCAATACGAGTTTCGCCATGAAAAAAACTCCATTCTGTTCTTTTTGGAGGATTATCTCATGAAGGCGGTGAAGATTGTAGGTTGGTTTTATTTGACGCTTACGAATGAATCAAGGATGAGCGAAGCGAAGGTCTTGGCCCTTTACCCTTGATGAAATGAACGGTCCAGGTCACAATAAAAACAGAGGGTGAAAGGATAAACCATAATCGATGTGACAAATTCACTGACGCGTAAGTATGACATTTTCACTGACGCTCAACACATCTGTAAACAAGAAGATTGCAATTAGATGAATTTTATTATAAACTAATGTTTGTAAAAATTGTTCGTAATTAAGACCTTTTAATGATTATTGAAAAACTCAGTTCTTTGTAACCATTTTCATTTATTCATATCGAGTAAAATCCGATAACATAAAGGTTGTTAGAAATAATCACTTTCTAATAATGATTTGTGAGAGTTCCGCCTATAGTTAAGATTTAACATATCTCTGTTTTGGAGGCAACGATGATCACCTTCGAAAATGTCAACAAATATTTTGGGAGTTTTCATGTATTAAAAAACATCAACCTTAATATCGAAGCCAGCGAAGTCGTAGTCATTATCGGACCTTCCGGTTCCGGAAAGAGCACCCTTTTAAGATGTATAAACGGTTTAGAAACGATAAACAACGGCGTCTTAATAGTTGACGGTGTACAAGTTAACAATAAAGAGACAGACTTGAATAAATTACGCCGCAATATCGGCATGGTTTTTCAACACTTTAATCTCTACCCACACAAAACCGTTTTACAGAACATCATTCTTGCACCAACCAAGGTACTCGGTATGTCCCGTCAAGAAGCAGAATCTCTTGCCAAACTTTACCTAGAAAAGGTAGGCATTCTTGATAAGATCAATGTTTATCCTTCACAACTCTCTGGTGGCCAACAACAACGCGTGGCCATCGCCCGCGGACTTGCTATGAAACCGAAGGCAATGCTTTTCGACGAACCGACAAGTGCACTTGATCCGGAGATGATCGGCGAAGTTCTTGATGTGATGAAGACACTTGCCAAGGAAGGGATGACCATGGTTGTCGTTACCCACGAGATGGGCTTTGCTCGTGAAGTGGCAGATCGAATCATCTTCATGGATCAAGGTGAGATCATCGAAGAAGCAACACCTGATGTTTTTTTCAAAAACCCCCGTGAAGAACGTGCACAACTTTTTCTCAAACGCATCCTCAGTCACTAGTGCTCCATCTCATCATCCTTTTACTCTTTTTCTTTAAAAAATGGAAATTCACATTTCCAAAAGGTACAAAATGACAGTAAGAGATAGGAGTAAGACAGCTAAGGAGCTGTTTAACTATAATACACGCTTTAAAGGGGGGATAGCACATTATCGCACATTCGTATTATATCTCTACTCCTCGTATGCATATCGATCGTTTTCTCTTAAACTTCTTAAATTGATGGAAATATTGGTAATTACATTCTAAACCATTGGGGGGTCATTCACATGAAAAAAATGTTGCTTGCAGTCATTCTTGTAGTTTTTTTTGCCGTTTCTCTGGCTGGATGTGGCACTAAGGCCACTACGGGTGATGCTAACTCTAGCGACGGCACAGCAGAAACGATGGTGGTTGGAACTGACACATCTTTCCCTCCGTTTGAATATGTGGACCCCGATACCAACCAGTATACGGGATTTGACATTGAATTAATTTATGCTATTGCTGATGCTACCGGTCTAAAAGTCGATTTAAAACCCATGGAATTTAAAGCCATCGTACCCGGTTTGCAAACCGGCACACTAGATGTAGGTATTGCCGGTATGACGATCACCGAAGAAAGAAAAAAAGCGGTACTATTCTCAGAACCCTATTTTCAAGCGGGATTAGTTATTGCAGTACGCCCGCAGGAAAATAAGATCCACAACAAAGATGACCTCAAGGGCAAAACGATTGCCGTAAAATTAGGAACTACCAGTGAAAAGATGGCAAGGGAAATTGAGGGGGCCACAGTTAAAACGTTCGACAATGGAAACGATGTCTATCTGGAAGTGATTCACGGCGGAGCTGATGCATTGATTGAGGACTTACCCGTAATTAAACATTATATTGTAAAAAATCCTGATAAGTTAGTTGTCGTCAGCGAACCCATGACTGGAGACAACTACGGAATAGCGGTAACTAAAAGCAAAACCCAACTTCTTGAAAAAATCAATGAAGGCTTAAAAAAAGTAAAAGAAAGTGGGAAATATGACGAACTGTATAAAAAATATTTTGGAGAATGAGTTAATGTTGCAAAGAATAGTAGGGGAGCTTCAGCTCCCCTTTTAACAAAGTAAGGGGTTGAGTATATGGACATAAATGTTGAAGTCGTTTTTCAATCGCTTGGAGTATTATTTTATGGATTATGGATGACGATCGCTATCACTGTGATTTCATTGTTCATCGCATTGATTCTGGGGTTGTTTACTGCACTTATGAAATTATCAAAGTCTAAAATCTTAAAAATGATATCCAATACGTATATTAATATAATTCGTGGTACTCCTCTTTTGGTACAAGTGTTTTATGTTTACTTTGCTTTGCCGTCTTTGCTCGGCTTTCGGATTGATGCTTGGACAGCAGCTATTACTGCACTCAGTTTAAATGCCGGAGCCTATATTGCGGAAGTTTTTCGTTCCGGCATACAAGCCGTTTCTAAAGGACAATATGAAGCTGCTCTAGCCCAAGGGATGACCACACGTCAAACCATGCAATACGTTATTCTGCCACAAGCCATACGAATTGTCATTCCATCTTTACTCAATCAGTTTATTATTACTTTAAAAGATACTTCTTTAGTTTCCGTTATTGGTTTTGAAGAACTAGCTCGAAAAGGTCAGATCGTCATTGCTACGAGTTATGCCGCTTTTGAAATTTGGACAGTCGTCGCCTTGATGTACCTTGCTACAGTATTCACTTTAACGAAACTATCTGAGGGGTTAGAAAAAAGACTACGAATTGGTGAATATTAACATTTCACCTTAGCATCCGGGGATCGAGGAGATCCCGGAGCCCATCTCCCAAGAGATTAAAGCTTAAAACCGTCACCATGACGGCAAGCCCCGGAAAGATGGAAAGCCAAGGGGCCTGTGTGATGTAGTTTCGGGCATCGGCCAGCATCTTGCCCCACTCCGGCTCCGGAGGTTGGGCGCCCAGTCCGAGGAAACCTAAGGCTGCCGCCTCCAGCACGGCGGAACCGATGCCCATCGTCCCTTGTACCAGAATGGGCGTAAGACTGTTGGGCAGGATATGGCGAAAGAGAATACGCCTTTCCTTCAAACCGACCGCCTTTGCCGCTTGAACATACTCCTCCTCCCGCAAAGAGAGAACCCTCGCCCGCATCAATCTTCCATAGGTGGGAATGTTGACGATGGAGATGGCTAATAGCGCATTAAAAAGGCTTGGCCCGAGGATGGCGACGATGGCGATGGCGAGGAGAATGGCAGGAAAGGCTAAGAGCATATCAAACATACGGCTGATGAGGGTATCCACCCATCTCCCGTAATATCCGGCGAGGAGTCCGAGAAAAGCGCCGACGAGAATCGAGCCGGTTACGGAGGAGATGCCGATCAGAAGGGAGATGCGGGCTCCATAGAGCCGCCCCATAAACCTTGTAACGCATTCCTGCTCTCCTTCTTTACTTACGACTTCTTCTGATACAAAACCAACAATTTTATCATTTATACTTGCTCAACTCCTTACTTATCCTATACTTGAATCGATTTCATTCATGGATCGGTTTGATTCGTTCATCTTAATAAATCATCCAGCGCTTCCTGCAGCAAGTCGGCGAAATTCTCCGGAAAGAAATGCCCCATTCCCTTTACAACGACCAACTTGCATGCGATGCCTGCCCGTTCTAGGTCACGATGAAGGGCGACAGTCGATTCATAGTAATGGTCTTGATCCCCGGTTATGATCCACCCTCGAATGAAGTTCCCTTTTGCTTTTTCGATCAGGGATTGATAGCCTGCCACATCCCGAATGGAAGGAACTACTACAATGAACCCTTTCACCTGAATCGGGGTTCCCTCCAGCGCCAGTTCAAACGCCAACTTTCCTCCCTGGGATGCTCCGGCCAGAATCACCTGCTCTTCATCCACCGCAACACGGCTTACCACCACTGAAAACTGGTCGTAAATCTCATTTCTCGCCAGTTTACCATCATCCCAACAGTACGCGTGATACCCATATATTTGCGAAGATTGGGGAAACGCCACATGAATCCGCTCCCCTAAACGCTCAGGGGCCCAGTACCGCGAAAAACGCTCTGCCGAATCCCCCCGCCAATGAAGCACATACAAGAGCGGCATCGGTACTTGATGTTTGTCGGAAGGATACAGGAGAAGATCGGATGATCCGGTACTTTTTGAAACCTCAAATCTGTTTCTTGATTCCTCCACGATCTCTTTGAAAGCATCCAACTCCCGCAACGGCTTCAGATCCTCATCATTGAGCATTTGATCCGGGTTCCACCAATATCCTTCCTTCAATGCAGCCCGTAACGTTTGCACCGCGGCATCAGGCCTTCCCGTCATGCTGTAGAGACACGCCTTCCAGAAACTTGTTTTATCCTTCATCTCCGGATACTTCTCTTCGATCTCAGCAATCGTCTGCAACGCCTCGTCATAGTTTGTTTGAGTAAAAAGCGTAAACACCTTCTTTTGAAGTTCTAATAACTCGTTCATCGCTTTCTTTCTCCTTTCCTCTTTTTTTCCCAAACCTAAATGTAATAAACCTAGCTGAAAATCATCAACGAAGCAGTTACAAACGATTTACATCGCTTCAATCGATCCAATTCCTCCTCGTGAAAGATTGAACAATACTTTGAAAAATTGTGCTACAATGAGTTCTATGCATTCTTTCCATCTGTTCTGATTATATATTGAAAAATTGTGAACATCCATAAAAAAATTGAAAAAAACCCTGAAATTGTGAACTTTTATCTTTGGTACACATTGTCCCCTCCATGCATCGAGACTCTGTTTGATGATATTAAAAAATGAAGGGATATATTTACGACCATTTCCTCTTCAGAAAAGAGAGGAGCTGATCGAGGGGCCATGTGTTGATCACCCGATCAGGCTCTACCCAGCCCCGGCGAGCCGTTCCCACACCCACTCCCATGTTCTCCAGTTCATCGATCCGGTGGGCATCGGTGTTAATGACGAGATGAACGCCCTCCTTCATGGCCATCTCCAGGTACTCCGGCGCAAGATCCAGGCGGTTGGGGTTGGCGTTTAACTCCAGAACGGTGCCCGTCTCCTTCGCAGCTTTGATCAATACTTCCACGTTGACCGCATACGGCGCTCGACGTCCGATCAACCTCCCCGTGGGATGGGCGATGATGTCCACATGGTTGTTCTCAATGGCGGCCAGGATCCGTTTCATCATCACCTTCTCCTCTTGTTTGAAGGCGGTATGAACCGATGCGATCACCAGATCCAGCTCCTGAAGCACCTCATCCGGATAATCGAGGCGGCCGTCCGGCAGAATATCCATCTCCACCCCCGCCAGAATGCGGAAGGAATCGTCCTGCCATTCTTCCTGCAGGCGCTTCTCCACCTCCCGAATCTTCTGCCGTTGCTCACGTAACCGTTCAATGCTTAGCCCCCAGGCGATTTTTAGGGAGCGGGAGTGATCGGTGATGGCGATATAGCGATATCCCCTTTTATAAGCCGCCCTGGCCATCTCTTCGATGCTGTTTCCCCCATCGCTCCACTCGGTATGCATGTGTAGATCGCCCCGAATATCTTCCAGGCGAATGAGGCGGGGGATCTCCCCTTTTTCCGCCCGTTCCACCTCTTCTCTTCCTTCACGGATTTCAGGAGGGATGTAGGAAAGACCCAGACGTCGGTAGAGATCTTCCTCGGTGACGAAGGTCTTCCTCTTCCTGCTTTCCTCCAGACCGTAGGGGGTGAAAATAAGCCCCCTCTCCTTCGCTCGTTCCGTCAGCTTTTCCCGATGTGCCTCTGAACCGGTATGGTAAAGGAGCGCGCCGGAAAAGAAAGCGGGTGGAACGAGGCGGAAATCGACCCGAATCGGCCAGAGGTATTCCAATTCGACCGTCACCCCCTCCTTTCCCTTCTCCAGAACTTTCTTCACCTTGGGGAACTGAAGCAGGAGGGGAACCGCCTCGTGCGGAGAGCGCGCGGCCAGGACGAAGAGAATCCCCTTCCCGGTCTCTTTCATCCTGCGAAGATCCCCTGCCACCTCCGCCTTCTCTATCCCGTCTACGTTCATCACCCATTCCCTGATTTCCCGGGCAATCGGCAGAAGGGTGGCGATGGGAATCTCCTCCGGAATCTCCTTCATCTGTTTTATGCTCTTAAGGAGATTTAATTCCGTCTTGGCGCCAAAGCCGGTCAGCTTCCTGATCTTCTGCGCCTTCGCCGCCTCCTCCAACTTCGCCAGTGAATCGATGCCAAGTTCCCGGTATAACCTGCCCACGCTTCGCGGGCCTAAGCCGGGGATTCTTAACAGAAGCAGAAGATCGGGTGGAATTCTTTCTTCCAATTCGGCGAGAAGTTCCGATTTTCCGGTCTTCACCCATTGATGAATCACCGCAGCGATCCCTTTTCCAATGCCGGGGATCGTCTCTGGATCCACATCTTCGATAGGAATCTCCATTCTTTCAATCGTTTGCCCCGCCTTTCGATAAGCGGATATTTTAAAGGGGCTCTCCCCTTCAATTTCCAGGAGATCGGCGATCCGATATAACATATAGGCTAATTTCAGATTCGATGGCAGCATTGTACGGCTCTCCTTCAAGGTTTATTGGGTTTACTACACTATCCATATCTTACCATGCTATCCTTCATTCAATACCCATCCATCAACGACTTATTCATATTGTATAAGCCCTCAAGTATAAACCCTCCCACTCTACCTCTATGTTCCCAAAAGGAAGAGAATAAACTTCCACCACCACAGATGAATCATCTAAATGAAGAAGATGAAATCGATACGACAAGATAGGCATATTCCTGGAGTAAAATCCTTAGAAAGGGCTTTTCCCATATTTCTTTAGCCCTGCCATCTTGTTTATGCACCACCTCAATGGGCATCGTTTTAAATAGGTAATGATAAGCTCTTGAAAAGAAAGCCGAAAATTATCCATTGAATTAAATACCGGCATGCCCTTTCCTCAGGGATGCCGGTGTTCCCTCCATCCTTCCTATTTCCCGATGGGGGAAACAGGAATAAAGGATTAGACGTTTAAATTTTCCCGTTTTCTCTCGTACTTATCTCGATCGATTTTCTTTAAGAAACGCTTGCGGAGGCGGATTGCTTTGGGGGTTACTTCTACGTATTCATCATCGTTAATATACTCCAATGCTTCTTCCAACGAAAAATCCCTGGGAGCTTTCAGTTTTGTCGTTTCTTCTTTGGTGGAGGCGCGCATGTTGGTTAACTGTTTTGTCTTGCACACATTCACCACGATGTCATTTCCCCGGTTGTGCTCCCCTACAATCATCCCTTCATACACCTCATCTCCGGGGCGGACAAACATCACTCCCCGGTCTTCCACGGAAAGGAGTCCATAGGTGGTGGCTGTCCCTGTCTCCATAGAGACCAAGACCCCCGCCGGTCTTCTCCCCACATTTCCAGGAAGGATGGGACGGTATTCCAAGTAGGAGTGGTTTAAAACCCCATACCCCCGCGTCTCAGTGAGAAACTGTTTCCGGTACCCGATCAGCCCCCGGGAAGGGATGTGGTATTCCAGGCGAACATAGCCAAAGCCATTGTTCTCCATGTTCACCAATTCGCCTTTTCGTTCCGCGATCGATTCCATCACGGTCCCCTGGAATTCATCGGGAATATCGACGATGAGCGATTCGAACGGTTCGCATTTTGCTCCATCCACCTCTCGAAGGATCACTTCCGGTTTCGATACCTGCAGCTCATATCCCTCCCGACGCATGGTCTCAATCAAGATGGAGAGATGAAGCTCTCCTCTTCCCGAGACGATGAAGGCATCGGGAGAGCCGGTTCCCTCCACCCGAAGGCTTACATCCGTTTCTAAGGCTTGCTGCAGTCGTTCTGCCAATTTACGGGAGGTGAGATACTTCCCTTCCCGTCCGGCAAAGGGGCTGTCATTGACGAGGAAGGTCATCTTGATGGTAGGCTCATCGATGGTTAAGAGGGGGAGAGCCTCCGGATTTTCCGCATCGGCCACCGTCTCCCCGACCATGATCTCCTCCAGGCCAGGGACGGCCACAATCTCTCCCGCCTTCGCTTCTTCGATCTCAATCCGTTTCAGTCCATAAAAACCGAAGAGTTTGGCGATACGGACCTGACGAATGGTCCCATCCCGTTTCATTTGGACCACCTTGTCCCCTGCCCGTATCTTTCCTCGCTCAATCCGTCCGATGCCGATCCGGCCCAGGTAATCATTATAATCCAGCATCGTCACCTGCATTTGCAAGGGTCCTTCCACATCAACCAGCGGGGCCGGAATATGCTCCTTGATCGCTTCAAAAAGAGGTTTCATATCGGTTCCCGGCGTGTCGGGGTCGGTGCTCGCGGTTCCCTTAAGCCCAGAGGCATACAGAATGGGAAACTCCAATTGCTCTTCCGTCGCTCCCAAATCGATAAAAAGGTCGTACACTTCATCCACCACTTCGGGGGGGCGTGCATTTTCCCGGTCCATCTTGTTAACGACCAGGATGGGGGTTGCTTTCTGTTCCAAGGCTTTCTTTAGAACAAATCGGGTCTGGGGCATGCACCCTTCAAATGCATCAACCACAAGCAGAACCCCATCCACCATTTTCATAATCCGTTCCACTTCACCGCCAAAATCGGAGTGGCCCGGGGTATCGACAATGTTAATGGTAAGATCCTGATAATGGATCGCTGTCGTCTTCGCCAAGATGGTAATTCCCCTCTCCCGTTCCAGATCATTGGAATCCAGGGCTCGTTCCTGCACCTGTTCATTCTGGCGGAAGATTCCTGCTTGACGGAGGAGCTGATCGACAAGCGTGGTCTTTCCATGATCCACATGAGCAATAATGGCAATATTCCGTAGATCTTCACGACGGGTTTTCATGATTAATCCTTCCCTTTGACTTCCTTTCTGCAAGCTTTTCTATTTTAACACAAACCCTCCTTCTTTGCACATTCATCCGTGCCTCCTTCTATACAGAACCAGCTCCATTGCCTTCACCAAAAGTGCCGCCTTCAGAGCCACTGTCAGTAGCAAAAAAACGCAAATCTATTTCTATTATAAATAAACCTCACGATTTACACCCGTCGGCAAACTTTCTACGTAAAGTTTAACGCCATTCTTTCATACCTCCTTCCAGTCACTTCTCGGTTTTTTCACGGCTGTCCGGTTCCTGTATCGCAGCCAATCTGTTCTCCTATCGAATTAATTTTCCGACCGGATGTCTAGAATTAGGCGGTTTATTTAACTTTAAATCTTTTTTGCAAAATGATTTTGCGAGATGATGGCATCAATGTTTAAGAATCCTGCAAGGGGCTCCGGAATGTAATGACGATCGCTGCAAAAAAATAAAGATAAAGTTTCAATCTCAAGAGGAGTGATAGCCTAATGATCGAGAAGGAAAACGGAGCACATCAGGAAATGAAAAAGGATTCCCTGGATGAAGGAAGAAAGAAATACGAGATGGACGTGGATCGCATGATGAACGAGGGAATGGCCGGCGGGAACATATACGCCCAAGGAAATCGAGTCAATATCGAAGAAGCACACGAATTTAACGAGGAAGATCCACCCCGTCAAGGCAGGTAATCCTTTGCCTGTTTTCTCTTTCTTCTTTCTGTCATGACAACGACCCAGCTTAAAAATAACAGCAACACAAGCTGCGAGAGGACCGTTTCCCAAGTCGGGAAAAAACCGATCCAATCGATGATCGGAAATTGCTCAATCTGGCTCATGCTTATAACGTCGGCCAGCTGAAGGGCATGGAGGCTCATACCCAATATTTTGAAAGCCAAAACGTAAATGAGCAGAGTTGCCGCTTTGAAAAACGGACCGATTGGTATTTTCATGCTGAAACGGATGATGAAAATAGCAAATACCAGCAAAATGAGAATGGCGATCCCGATTCCAGCAAGCAACTTATCGAGTGAAATAGAAGGAGCCATACCCATATAAAAAATGATCGTCTCCGCACCTTCCCGAAAGATCGAAAGGAAGCTGATCAAGGCCATGCCCAGCACACTGCCCATCGAAAGAGCCATATTCATCTGCGTGTTGATGTAACGGTTCCATGCATTTAGATTCGACCTTTGATGGAGCCAAATGCCGACACCGATCATCATGAACACCGCGATCATACCGGTTAATCCCTCTAACATTTCGCGATTCGTTCCTGCCGCGATTGCGGAGGTGAAAATCGCGTTGATGAGAAGAGCCGCGACGACGCTCACCACGACTCCGGCGACAGCTCCCAGCCAGATCCACTTCTGATAGCCTCCGTTGCCTGTCTTCCTTAAAGAGGTAATGAGTGCGGATATAATCAGCAGGGCTTCAAGCCCTTCACGCAGCATGACCTGTGACGCATCCCACACGGAATAGTTTTTTTGCTGAAGCATGGCGATTTCCCGCTCGTATCCCTTAAGCCGGTTCTTCAGTTCCTCCAGATCCTGGTTGGGTGAAGCAAGCTTACCGGCAACCAGCGGAATGTTGTTTTCCAACTCATTATACAAACTTGCGCTTCGGGTCGAAACCTCACCTTCCACCGACGGCCATACCGTCAAAAAATCCTCCAGCGCAGAAACCGCAAGCTTCGTCTCTCCTTGATCGATCTCCGTAACCGCCTTGTCCAGCAGGTCAACCAAGGTTTGAAGCGTAGCACCTCCATCCGAAGTGCCGACTGTTTTTTCCCCGGAAACAAAGTCGGAAACGATCTGCGACAACAGGGTGTAATACCGCTCAATTTCACCGAAATCTTTGGCCTCTTTGGATACGGCAATCCGTAATAAGCCCATCTTTGTTTCGATCTGCCCGTAATAATCCAGGCTTTGTTCGCGAACGATCGTCTCCTTTTTGTTCCAGACCGCCAATACTCTTTTGTAAGCGGCTAAAACCGCCTCTTCATCCTTCGCCACAACGGCTTCTTCAAGAGAGCGAAGCGCGGGGGTGATGGCGGTCATGAACTCCGCGCGTCGGCCAGCCTCATCGACCGGATGCATGATTTTGTCATAAGCGTAAAACGCGGAGGACAAATGGGATAGCGTATCCATTACCATGGATAAATCTCGGGTAGAGAGCGCTTTTTCCGCTTCTGCCAGCGCCTCGTTTACCGCCTGTTCTTCAGGCCCGGAAGTTTTCTTAAGCTGCTCCCATTGCTGTTTAAACCGCCTAAAAGCCGCTTCGGCTCCCTCCCAATCACCGCGAACAAGGTAAGAATTAAATCCGGTCTGCGCCCATCTTATCGTGATCTCAATTTAACCGGTATGCGTATTTTCAGTATGTAGAAAATGATCGAAATAATTTTGAATGGGGAGTCTTATAAAATAAAAAAAAGCATATAGAATTTGCGTGAAAAGAAATCTTACCCAGAATTAGAAGAGGGAGTTGCTTTTCCCCCGATTCTACTAAAACTTACCTTTCACATTCATCAGAAAAGAAGAATTTGATGGGCAGACGAGAACTTTCATCATAGACAGCATTGCAGATGGTAATACGGTTAGGTTAAGGGGGCAAACAGCGAGGTGGAGTATCTAGGAAGTGGGGATAGAGGGAGATGTAGTTTTGAACCTTTTCCTCCTTCATTCGTTTATAAGAAAGGAGTGAGTTGGTCGTTGAATATGGTAGTTGCTCTGTCATCGGTTTCTATACCAAGTGACGAATCGGTGTGAGTTGTGAGGTGTTCATCTTGACCATCGAAATCAGGAAACTGCTTAAAAACAGACAAACCTATATCAGCTTTGGAATCTGAATCCTCATTATACTTGGCAACGTCTGGCAAGGAACCCGCACTTACTTTGTAGAATATGACTTAGCCAAACGATTATTTGTGAATTTCCCAGATTCCCTCGCTTTGGTGGCGCCTCACCGTTATTGGGCTATTTCTTACGGTACTTTTTTTGCTGCACTTTACTACTTTATCTTCCCTCTGCTCATCGCCCTGCCGATTGTGGACACAATTTACAGGGAAAGAAGTTCGGGCAATCAACGTTATCAAATCTTGCGTATGAGCCGCTTTTCCTATTATCTCAAGAAATTTCTATTCACTTTTATTGTTTCCTTTTTGTTTTTTGTCCTTCCTTTGTTATTGGACATGTTTTTATTTAATCTGATCACAGGGAAATGGGATTATTCGGATTACGCCCGAGCATACCATAAACTGGTGAATGGAACAGCCGTACTTGGTGATGGCACTTCTTACGGAGAAAAGAGAGAATTGTTCTCACCACTCATGGAAATCTCTCCATACTTATACTTTCTGGTCTATTTACTTATCGGTGGGTTATATGCAGGCCTTTATACCGCCTTTGGTCTTGCATCCTCTCTCTATATGAAAAACCGCTATCTCATTCTATTTACTCCCTTTTCACTCTATATAGGATACTGGATCATCTTTTCACTCCTAGGTTTTCTCATGGGATCCGTTTAATTTTCTAGCGGCGAATGAACCTGTAACGAGAATGTCTTATCCTCCCTTCATTGTGGTCTTCACTCTCCTGATGGCGGTCACCCTTATCTTGTACATCGCGGGAGTGAGAAAGCAGGCTGATCTCTTTGACTAAGATGATAAGAATTGTCTACCAAGATATAAAATTGCGCGCCAAATAAGGACTGAAGCCTAATGAAGTTATTCATTGCGGAATATCGGCTATTACAGAAAGAGAAGTTTAAACTGATCCTTCCCACGGTCATCCTATCCGTTTTAGGAATTCTTATTTCTTCGAAAAACGGTTTCATCAATGCCGACGCATCATCGGAGCAGATTCTACTCATTTTGTTCGGATCGGCAGACTCTTATCCGATGAATTGGATTTATTGGATTATCTTGTTCTTAGGATATGTGGTCCTATTGCAAATCGTTTGGAAATCTCGCATCCATACGTTTGAAATTCACCAATTGCTTCGTTATCGAAACACCAACCGGTATTGGGTTAGTCAATTTACGATGGGGTTTCTTTTTACTTCTTTGTATATCCTATCGTTTCTTATTACCGCATGGATCACGTCTTTTCTGCTTGGAGCCGGCATGGCGTTTAGTCTTACATGGCTGCTTGTTTTCCTTTTTCTAACCCTCAATCTGTATGGGCATGCTTTGTTATGGCTTGCCATGAAGATGTATTGGCGTGTTGAAGGAGCAAACATGATACTGGTCACCCTCATCTACGCAGGAATTCAATCACCGCACCCATTACTTCCGCTTTATTACGGTATGATTGAAAAAATCAAATCATCGCTGTTTACAATATTCCTCATTGAATCTGTCGTTCTCCTCTTCCTTTTTCTGATCATACTGCGAAAAGCCAAAAAAATGGATTACTATACCTAGGGAGGTTTTAAGATGTCTACCGCAATTCAAATGGTTCACGTCAAAAAGATCATCCATGGACGAGAGATTTTGAAAGATGTAACTCTATCGATTGCCGAAAGGGGGATTGTTGGGTTTGTCGGTGCAAATGGCTCCGGCAAGTCAACGATCTTTCGTATCATTGCCGGTCTTGTGAAGCCGACTTCAGGAGAGGTTTTCGTTTTTGGGAAAAAGCTGCATAAAGATCTTTCCTTCCCGAAGAACACAAGTGTCGTTTTTGAAAAACCCGGATTCCTGGAGCAATATTCCGGTTTTGATAATTTGAAATTTTTGGCTGATATTCAAAGGAAGATCAACGACCAACAGATCATTACAGCCATTCAGCGTGTAGGGCTTGATCCTTACGACAAGCGCCCGGTTAAGGCATATTCACAGGGAATGAAACAAAAACTGGCCATCGCACAGGCCATTATGGAAGAACCGGACTTGATTCTGTTCGATGAGGCAACGAATGGGCTGGACGAAAAATCTGTCGATCAACTGTATCATATCGTGAGGGAAGAACATGAACGTGGAGCCACCGTGCTCATTACCTCCCATCATAAAGCGGATATCGACACCTTGTGTAATGAAGTGTATCGAGTCCATGAGGGTGCAGTTGAAAAAATTATGTATCTTTTCCACAGGGGATCAGTCCCCTCCCTTTTCCCTCCGAGCTGCCGCAGAGATGCCCATCTCCTCCCGTTATTTTGCTACCGTCCTGCATGAGATCCTCACCCCTTCCGATTGGAGAAGCTCGGCGATGTTCCGATCGGAGAGGGGTTTTTCTTTTCTCTCCCCCGCGATATTTTGCAGCGATCCTCTCGACGATGCTCTTTTTGACCGCCTCGGTGATAATGTTACTTCTACCAGCCATTTCACCACGTGTTTTAATTCCTCATAGGTAGGATAAGGACTTGCAAACATCTACTTGAGCCAGCTCGACCATTACATGTTTCAATTCCTCATAGGTAGGATAAGGACTTAACGAAGAAATGGAGGGGTAACAATGGATGAGATCTGTTTCAATTCCTTATAGGTAGGATAAGGACCTACATTTTTTCCAGACTGCACGCTTGATTATTTATTGTTTCAATTCCTTATAGGTAGGATAAGGACTCTGCTTCCAGTAAAATGAATATGGATATTATTGCGAGTTTCAATTCCTTATAGGTAGGATAAGGACTCTCATCTGCTTCTTTCTCTTCCCGATAACCATCCTGGTTTCAATTCCTTATAGGTAGGATAAGGACCAGGACATACCTCCTACTTTCTACTTTAGAGCTAAGAGTTTCAATTCCTCATAGGTAGGCTAAGAACGAAAAAAGGATGGGAATTGATTTCACTGGAATCACTTGTTTCAATTCCTCATAGGTAGGCTAAGAACTTGGTCAGTTTCCGCATCAGCTTGCTAGCCGAAATCAGGTTTCAATTCCTCATAGGTAGGCTAAGAACGCCTCTTCTTCGTCATAGTATCTCATTCTCTTTTTCTGTTTCAATTCCTCATAGGTAGGCTAAGAACTCCATAGCATCTATTTCACCCCCTGTGATTGGACGAGTTTCAATTCCTCATAGGTAGGCTAAGAACGGGCTCCTTGTAGGTCTTTATCCACGTCCCACCGCCATGTTTCAATTCCTCATAGGTAGGCTAAGAACGGGATCCTTGTAGGTCTTTATCCACGTCGCACCGCCATGTTTCAATTCCTCATAGGTAGGCTAAGAACGAACGGCTACCGCTGCCGTTGCGCGGTGCGCAACCGTTTCAATTCCTCATAGGTAGGCTAAGAACGGATAAGAACGCTGGTGGCTGAGTTGGTGAGTGATTTGTTTCAATTCCTCATAGGTAGGCTAAGAACGGAAAGGTCGTATACCGCGGCTTGGCCGTTGCGGACGGGTTTCAATTCCTCATAGGTAGGCTAAGAACGCAAATTGCTAACTCTTCCCAGTCTGATCCACACTTGTGTTTCAATTCCTCATAGGTAGGCTAAGAACCTATGAGCCTAGAGACGGATTTACGGGCTTATTTGTGTTTCAATTCCTCATAGGTAGGCTAAGAACGATCACGGCTTACGCTTTACGGTTTATGAGCTTACGGGGTTTCAATTCCTCATAGGTAGGCTAAGAACCGGGATCGAGGTTAAAAATAAATTCATGGAAAAAGGTTTCAATTCCTCATAGGTAGGCTAAGAACTTTAGAAGCCGAAGTCCGCAAGATCAAAAAAGAAATTGGTTTCAATTCCTCATAGGTAGGCTAAGAACGATTATATCAACCCTTATGCTATTGAATTGCTTGAAAGTTTCAATTCCTCATAGGTAGGCTAAGAACGAAAAGAACGGTTTATAATCCCATTCTCCCTTTTTCTGTTTCAATTCCTCATAGGTAGGCTAAGAACTCGGAGGACTAGTCACGTGGTTTCTATGGAAATCGTCGTTTCAATTCCTCATAGGTAGGCTAAGAACTCATCATCACCGCGGCAGCAGTGAGAGAGTTCATGGTCGTTTCAATTCCTCATAGGTAGGCTAAGAACTGGTTCAGTGGATGGAGACCAACGGTGCCGAGAAGGTGTTTCAATTCCTCATAGGTAGGCTAAGAACAAAGCTACGGGATAGGGTTTCGGAGGTATTCCGCCAGGGTTTCAATTCCTCATAGGTAGGCTAAGAACGAAGCTGAGGGCTTCGAAGCATGTTTGTCTATGGTTTAGTTTCAATTCCTCATAGGTAGGCTAAGAACGAAATTAAAAGATATGATAATGTTCGACACGAAAACGAGTTTCAATTCCTCATAGGTAGGCTAAGAACGGAGCTGCCGAGGTTGCTGCCGCCGACGTGGATGACCTGTTTCAATTCCTCATAGGTAGGCTAAGAACCGAGGACTACGAACTTCTCGACCCGATAGTCCAGAGTGTTTCAATTCCTCATAGGTAGGCTAAGAACATGTCTGGCGGTAATTTTAGTTGGTTTCCTGCATCTCGTTTCAATTCCTCATAGGTAGGCTAAGAACTAAAAATGTGCGTTTGCATGATTTACGCCACACAGCAGGTTTCAATTCCTCATAGGTAGGCTAAGAACGGAGAAGATCAACTTTGTTTGACATGCTCTTGAAAGGTTTCAATTCCTCATAGGTAGGCTAAGAACAAGGGTGATACAGAAACAATTCTGCGTGTACCAAAATGTTTCAATTCCTCATAGGTAGGCTAAGAACTTTCAGATTCAACGATGATTTGGCTTTTAGGTAGAAAAGTTTCAATTCCTCATAGGTAGGCTAAGAACTGAAGAGACCTTGTATCTTCCAGGATCAACTTTTTGTTTCAATTCCTCATAGGTAGGCTAAGAACCTCCGTCACCTTAGCCCGTACCTGCTGCTTCGAATTGTGTTTCAATTCCTCATAGGTAGGCTAAGAACAAAGGTTTTTTCGGGAAGGAGGGATCTGCGAAGGTGAGTTTCAATTCCTCATAGGTAGGCTAAGAACACGTGAAGCCTACCGGAGTTAGGGTTTTTACGCCCTTGTTTCAATTCCTCATAGGTAGGCTAAGAACTGTTTGTGGCTGGGCTCATTTTCGCTCACGGGCGTCGTTTCAATTCCTCATAGGTAGGCTAAGAACTCTGTTTGTGGCTGGGCTCATTTTCGCTCACGGGCGTCGTTTCAATTCCTCATAGGTAGGCTAAGAACCTGTGAAAACAGCCGCTGATTTCGATGCCCAAATGAGGTTTCAATTCCTCATAGGTAGGCTAAGAACCGAGAACGTAGACGGAGACAGGGCGAAAGCGGAGGAGTTTCAATTCCTCATAGGTAGGCTAAGAACTCGCGGCCACACCCTTGCCAAATTTCTCTTCGATGTCAGTTTCAATTCCTCATAGGTAGGCTAAGAACATATGGCACTGGTAGCTGATACTGTGGCCAGTGCGCTGTTTCAATTCCTCATAGGTAGGCTAAGAACCCATTTGACGGCCAATTTCAGAAGCGATGTATGCCTGTTTCAATTCCTCATAGGTAGGCTAAGAACACACAATTTTTGATGCTTGCGATGGAGACCATCATGAGTTTCAATTCCTCATAGGTAGGCTAAGAACGCCGGGACTAATCCTGTATCTGACAGTTGTTGACGTGCGTTTCAATTCCTCATAGGTAGGCTAAGAACGGTGCGATCGCTGGCGCGACCAGCGCCGATCTCGAAGGTTTCAATTCCTCATAGGTAGGCTAAGAACCCAAGCGTTCGCCGCACTTAACCACGATACCATATTAGTTTCAATTCCTCATAGGTAGGCTAAGAACATGCCTCCTCACCCCACCTTATGAGGTTCAATCCAACGTTTCAATTCCTCATAGGTAGGCTAAGAACGTAGTTATTAAAAAATTATCACTAACACCAGGTCCTCGTTTCAATTCCTCATAGGTAGGCTAAGAACTAGATGTCGATCACGATTTTGTATAGAGTGTGCTCATGTTTCAATTCCTCATAGGTAGGCTAAGAACCCCATTTTGAGGCTACAAAATCAAGTTTTTTCCTCATCTCCCATTATACTTAACGCAAAGTTTTTTGGAAATCATTTTTTATCTAAAACGGGCGTTTAGCATAGTTTACGTTACATTTCCCTTAGTTTTTTTGGAAAAAAGGTTGTCGTCGATCCCCTATGATTTTAGCACTACTTCCGATCGACGACAGTTTTGCTCGATAATCTGTTCAACCCCCCCTTTCTCCAAGCCAATCATTTATCGTTCCGAATATCCTGAGACTCTCCCAATGCTGTGATGTTTTAGGGTGATCATCTATTTTTTGTCCAATTCGATAATAAGTCTCCACCTTTACCATAGTTCTCCCCCTTCCTCATGACCAATGAGCAGAGCAAGCCCATTTTCGTCAGTATATTGCTTTAAAGAAGAGATTCTTTTGATCTCATGGGAGTCGTCCCAATTGGCCACGATGGAAAGGGCGGCCTTCGCTTGAACAGGAACGATAAATTGTTGCAAAAGTCCCATAAACCTTTTCTGTTCGATGCCTTCCAACCGACCGAACCGGTCAAAATCGGTGTAATACTCATATAATTCCTCCGGATCGGAGATCCCGTACCGCTGTAGCCCCCGACGAATCTGATCTTGTAGCTTTCTTAACTCCTCGCTCATCTTGCTCGGATCCGCATGGATGAAGTCTTTTCCCCAGGGAACAAAAACCGAAATTCTCATCCTCTCCTCCTCAAAGGGAAGAATTCCGGAAATCTCGCTCCATCTCCCTTTTGCAGCTTCAATCATCTGATCGAGCGCCGCTTCTAATTTTTGCCTGGCATACAACTGTTCATTGTAGTCTCCTACTTTCTGCACAAATTCTCTCTCCGCCAGTTCCACTTCGGGAAGAAGCAATTGATCCGTGATCTCTCTCAGAATCGAATCCCGGTAGACAAACCTGCGGGTATCCGTCCCATCTTCCCGCACATAGGAAAAGATTACCATTTTACCCCTCTCCGCTTCCCGATGCCGGTTTACCCGGCCGGCCGCCTGCACTAAAGAAGGGTAGATGGAGAGAGCTCTGTACAACGTACGAAAACTGATATCCACCCCCGCCTCGATCATCTGGGTGGAGATAACCACCGTGGGTGTGGGGCTTTCCCCTCTTCCTCTTCCCACCCTCTCTTTTACTCTCCCGATCTGAACCGCCTTGTGCAGAGGGGTCATCGCTCCATTCAGATGAATCAACGCCACCTTCTCTCTCATCCCCCTATCCCCCAATCGATCATCCATTTTCCGATACACGTCGGCTGAATCGCGAATCGTATTTAAGATGATCCCCACTTGCTGAGAGGAGGTAAGTTCTTGTTCCACCTCGAAAACCAGTTGATCTGCAGACATTGGATTCTCCTTCATCCGAACGACGTAACGGTCCGGATAGGAAACCGGAGCAGCAATCAGCGAAAGGGGAGGAGAGGAGAGAATCTTTAGCGGAGGCATGGTGGCTGTCACGATCAGAATCGTACAATCCATCGTCTCCCCAATTTCTTCTAACATTTTTAAAAAAAGAAGCCAAACCTGATCCCCGATGACCTGCGGTTCGTCGATGATCAAGACGGTATTTTTTAAACCGAACAGCCGCATGGTTTGCTGCGCCCTCTGAGGAAAGAATCCCCGAAAGAGTTGATGAAAAGTGGTGGCAATGATGGGAGATTGCCAGGCTTCCAGAAGAAGAACAGCTTTTTCATCCATTTCCTCCTCCTGGGGGTCACCTCTTCCCTGCTCTTCCTTATTTTTTTCAGAGGAGGGGAACCGATTCCACATGAGGGAATGGTGTTCTTGCACCTCAAGCCCCGTTGCCTTCTGAATATCTCCTGCCGTTTGGGAGAGAATGGATAAGTAAGGAGCCACATAGACGAGACGTTCTCTTCCTTTTCTTCCCGCCTCTGTTAAGGCGATTTTTAACGAGGTCATCGTCTTTCCCATTCCGGTGGGAAGATCGAGCAAAAATACGGAGGAACCCACCTGCTTCCCATAGGAGGATAAGGCTCTCTCCTGCAGTTCCCGCCGCAGGGAGGAGATGCCGGCGCCGGAATGGTTTAATCCTTCAAGATAATTGTCCAGGTTTTTCAAGCCATTCTGAATCATCTCACCCGTCAACTTTATCTCTTCCACTTGGGCCGCATCGAAGCGGTCCGCCTGAATAAAAGCGGCGGTCTGATGACGCAGGCAATATTTGGCCGCTTCCGCGCGCTTAATCTCCAACCGTTTGAGAGAAAGGTACCCTTGTTCCCAGCTCCTCCTGGATTGGGACATCCACTGAAGAATGGCGGGAACGGTAAGGGAAAAGGAACCAAATTCCGGATAAAATGAAGTTAACCAATCATGAATCCCGGAGAGATCCATGCTGCCGAACTCTTGAGCCCGGACCACTCCCCCCAACCAAGGGGCATCCTTCTCAATATCTTTTAATTCCCCATGATGGTCCATAATATCACGGACCCAACGCATCATGAAAAGCTTCTCCGCCTCTCGCCCTTCTCCTTCCCTTTTTTTTATCTCCAACAAGCGACTTGCATAAAAAGCGAAAAGGACCGCTCCATATTTGGAGTGAGGTACCTTCTTCTTTCTTTCCCCCCTCATCTTCTCCTGGAGATATACCTGCCATTCCGTTCGTGCTTTCCCGATATCGTGGAGCAGTCCTGCGAGAAACGAGATTCTTCCCGAGAGGGTGTCCTCCACCTTTAGTCCCCGGGCCACCGTTTCTAAATGGGAAGGAAGGGGATAGTTCCTATCCCCTTCTTTTGGTCGTGCAATACATTGATGAAATGGAATTACCATAGGGTGATCACCTCCCCGTTTTCCAAACGAACCATTTTTACCGCGGGAGAGGGGTTTTCCTTGGGAATGAAGCGGATGGGCCGGCCATTCACCTCATAAAGAAGGTGGACGGACCCCTGGAAACGACGATTTCCCAGATGTTCATAATGGAACCCCCCCGCCCGTCCATACTGATTTCCCTCCTCCATGGAGAGGCTTTCAATAAAATGGGTGGGAATCACCGTCACGGAAGTGACCCAATCCTTTCCAGGATCGATCTCTTCCCCGCGGGAGAGGGATATAAACTCGGGAACCGTAAGGGCAAAGGCGCTTCCGAGATAGGTGTGATAGACGCTTTGCCGCTTCCCGATTCTCTCCGCCAACTCTTCCACTTCATCTCCCTGGCAATAGATGCGGTAATGGGGGTTGACCAAAAGTTCAATCGCCGTTGGGCGGTTAAACTGATTTCCCCCATCCCCCAAGAAAGCTTTCCCCAATAGGGAGAGTTCCTGGGAAACCCGCCTGACCGGAGAGAGAAGTTGAATCCCCGCCAAGATGTTCCCATGGTACTCTTCAAGTCCCAGGATGGAACCGATCACCCCTCTGAGGGCGGTGCGGGTAATAAACGGAAAGGTAACATGGGTGGCCGTCGTATCCGGTTTCCGGAAATGAGCCAGACTCCCACGCAGATCAAAGGTTAAGATCTCCATTCTTCTTCCCCCCTGGCGGATTACCAGAGCGGCTGACGTTCGCCTGGAATCTCCCCGTCGATTTGGAATTCGGGATCTACCCAATAACGAATGCGGGCGATCCGGTCCTGGTATTTGCCCAATCGTTCGGCCAGACCCCTCACTTGCAATGTCACCTCCGTTAGCGAGGTGGGGGCTTTCCCCGACAACCACTCCTCCCGCTCCGGAAGTAGTCTCAGGGCATCCTCCAGATAACCGATACGGAAGAAGGGGTCGCTATATTCCACGTGGAGAAGGAACAGGGGTTTTTGCAGGCCTCTGCCCCGGGCCTGACGCAGGAGGGTTCCCTTCCACAAGGCTTCCAATAAGAGCTCCTGATCCTCCTCATTCATCCCGGTCTGCGCGGCGATGGAAGCATTAATCACTCCCGGCATGGCGAAGAGAGCGAAGGGAAGGGTGTAGGCGGTCCAAATGGTTCCCTGTCCCTTTCCCTCCTCCTTTCCTTCTTGGGAAATTTTCACGTCTTCACTGGGCATGACAACGGTACCCTGTACATATTTTGTCTCCACGGGATGGAGGGAATGGGCCCAGCCGAATTGGACGGGGCCGGTAAACTTAAAGGTCTCCTTCTTTACGCTGAAGACGATGCCGAAGGTGCGGACATCGAAGGCGGCTTTTTTCAGGAGGGATTCCATATTCTTCTCCGCATACCCCGCTTTCTCCGCTATGCTTTGTGCGAGGCTGCCCCTCCCCAAGAGACTGCCCGAATCGCTTCTCTCCTCCCGCACAAAGATGAAGCGGTTCTTCCCTTCTCCCCCATCGGGGTATCGCTGGAGCACATAATCCCGCACATCCCGCTTCAGGCTCACATCGCTTAGGGAGATGCGGCCATCCTCCTCTCCAAAAATGCGGCGGGCATCCGATTCATGGAGCGGGTCCCGGTTGGGGATCCCGTCCTTTACGCTTTTTACGAAGAGAATCTCTCCGCTGTTTACCGGAAAGGTCATTTCTATCTCCTCCTTTTTATCATGATTCCTAGCCTTCCTTATTTTTCACTCGCCACGGGAGCGTTCTCCCCTTCATGTTGCGGTTTTTTCTCCCCTTGCCCCTGGCCCGTCTGCAGGCTGTACCCGGCCCAGAAGGAGGTGATAAATTCATCTTTCTTTCTCGCCACCTCTTCCTTCTTCTCCTGATAGGTGGCCAAGACGAGGCCGAGGAGTTCGCGATCGATAAATTTTTTATCAAAATTCAATTTGTAGCTTAATTCCACCATCTGTGCCAATCCGTCCTTCACGATCTTATCCGGCGTAAGCCGGCTGCCGAAGCTTAAGACCCGGTCCCTCAGATATTCCCGCTTGTCCGTGTTATTGTAGTAGAGACGGGAATACCTGCTGATGAGAAAGCCGGCGGCAAACCCCAACTCCTCCACCGAGGTTAAAAGCAAATCGTCGTACTTCCTTTCCTCCAGCCTCTTCCATAATGTGCGCCAATCCTTCATTTCCACACCTCCCTCCTCAATTTGTATGGTTAATGCATAACGCTTTAACAATTCATCAAAAATGAGGAAAAAGTAAACTTCCTCCTTCATGCGGAACAGCTTGGTATCAATCTCCTTCCCCAACTCCTCCATGCGCCGGGCCGCGTGGCGGATAAAGCTCTTCCGGTCCAAGGGACGGCGATGAAGCGCGGAGGAAAGAGCGGTCCAGAGGCGGGTCGTCCCAAAGGCTTTGGACAGCAGGGCGGGAAGGGAGGAATAAAATCTGCCCAAATACTCAGGAAATTGCCCTCCAAAAAGCCTCTCCTGCCAGTCGTAAGCCTCCAAAACCACTTCATCGAGCAGCTCAGTCAATCGGTCAGCCGTGCTGGGGAGAACATCTTCGATGATGGCCCGCAGATGGATATCCCCTCTCCCCGGCTCGCCGGAAAAATAGAGGATTTCCAGGCGGTACTGGTCTCTTGCCAATTCTTCCGGAAGGGAGAGATCAATACCGGTAATTGCACTGAGATGGAGAGAAGCTTTTCCCTTCTCGGTTCTACCCCGATCGGCGATGAGCTCTTTTATGTTCCGGATGTAAGCGAGGCGACCCTCCAAATCATCGGTATCCAGGATGGGGAGAACCAGAATCCCCCCGTAAATCTTCTCCGGCTGCCCGCGGAATTCCCGGGCGGTCGCGCTCTCCACCGGAGCGAAGATCTCCTTCGTCAGCCACGTGGGAAGGGTGGTGGTGAGCTGATCGAAGAGGTTGCTTCCATAGGTTAAGGCCTGATAACATTGCGGACAAAGGGCGATGGTCTCCACCAGCTCCTCCTCGGGAACCTGGATGGATAAGGGAGCGGACCAGGTGGTGGTAAACCAGTTCCACGCTTTGGAATAGACGGAGACCACCTCCCCCCTTTTTCCACAGAGGGTGCAGACCGCTTCTTCCCCTACCCGTTTCCCCATCTCCTCCCCCTCTGCCACCTTTGATTCCCAAAAAAGCGCGGTAATTTTCTCCAAATCGGCGACGATGATCCGTCCAGGATGGAGCAGGCTTTGGCAAAGGGTTACTTCCCTGCCTTCCACAGGAAGGTAATCGCTTCCTTCATAACGGCACCATCCTTTTTCCTCTACCGGAAGAAGAACAATAAGACCCAGCATCTTTTCCTTGGGATAAGGTTCAAGTTTGGATAGAAGATTTTTGACCTCTTTCGCCACCTTTTTTACTGTTCCTTTTTCCAGAGTAAGGGAGGAGGTTCTCTCAAGCCGCCCTTTCAGGAATTTCTCCACCTCCGTTTCGGACTTCACCATCCCCTCAAAGTGCTTCTCATAAAGGGGATACGCGGGAATTCCATACCTCCCCTGAGGCACCAGGGGATTTCCCCGGGGAATGATGAAGGGAACAGCCACAGCCGCCTTCAGGTTCGGAGTAAAGTCTTCCACCTTCCCCTTCGCGTCAAAGGAGAATCTTCCCCAGCGAACCCATTGTGCCATCACCTCCCCTCCGGCGTTCCGATCCATCTCCACCAGCACCACTTTGGTGAGGAAATTTCTTGCTTCCACCGCCGCCACATCGGAGATCTGAAGCAGGATCTCCTCAGGATCAAGACCACCTTGCAGGAATGGTTTTCCCAGGCGAACGATGCTATCGATGAGCATTTTTTCACCTCCTCTCTAAGATAGGTTCGATAAAGCCGAAGCCCTGGCTATTCTTCACCGATATTCCGGCCTCAAAGGCGATCTGCATCAACTCCCTGGATCCGGTAAGACGAAATGTTCCTCCATACGCCTTGATCACGGTCCCCTTATACATCAGAATATGTTCCTTCACCTCCCCCACCGGGTCAACCTGCAGGCGGGAATCTTCGGGAGCTTCCCCATGTAGGAGAAGATATTTTTTGAGAAGATTGGAGCGAATCAGTTCGCTAAAATCCTTCTCACGGGGGTGGTAGTAATGGGTATATTTCCTCCCGTCCGCCTTAAAAAGGGTGCTATAGACGGTGATGGGGGACATGGTTCTTACGAGGAAGCTTTCCCCTTCAGGCATATCCCATTTCCGGTACTCGATGTTTTTGATTTGCAGGAAAGTTTGTCCCAGGCGAAGGCCATCATCACGGAGAATGGCATTCATAATCGCATCGTTAAACTCATCCAGCGGAGAGGAAACATAGAGGTGGGTAGGGCCGATGAAACGGATTTTTCCCTCTCTTTTCAGCAGGTCAAATTTTCCGATTAAACGGGAAAAGACAAACAGTTTAAAGGATCTTTTCCCAAATTGAAACCCCCGATCATGGAGAAACCGGGCGAAATCGTCTTCCAGGAGATCGTATAGCGCGGCTTGGATGAGCAAATGATGATGGATGGGAATCTCAAAATATCCCTCTTTTCCCTCCAATGTTAAAACAAAATAATGCACAACAATCCCTCCTTCAACCGGTTGACTTTATTCTATCACGGCGTTTTGACCACTGTATGTCATCGAACATGAATTCTTATCCGTTATTTTAAATTTTATAAGTTGTTCTAGTTATTTTACGATATAAGGATAAGCATTTTTTTCCAATTGTTAAGTAGATATAAAAAAGCCTATCGTTTCAAAACGAAGCGATAGGCAAACTGAGTGCAATCCTTATAGGTAGGCAATTCCCTTTGTATAACAAGAATGACATACTTTCCATTCCTTCCTTTCCATTCCTTCTAGGAATGCTATCTCTCATTCTTTTTAATGATTCCCATTCCCTAAGGCAAAGATACGCACTTCCGCAAAGGATGTCAAGATAGATGCGTTGACACTCCGCAGAGCTTAAGCCATGGAATTCGAGGATGGTTGTCGTATAATAAATGTAAGATACTTTTCATAAGGGGATGATCATCATATGAGACTGGGATTTATAGGGACGGGGAATATGGGATTTCCCATGGCACAGAATCTACTTCTCCAAGGCAATGAACTGATCGTTCATAACAGGACAAAGGAGAAGGCGGAACCTCTCATTGCGAGGGGAGCGAAATGGGCGGAGTCTCCTGCAGAGGTTGCGGAGAAGTCCGAGGTTCTCTTTACGATGTTATCGGACGATCATGCGCTTGAGGAAGTCACGTTAGGACAGAATGGCCTGCTAAGTGCAATGCGTGCGGGGAGTATTCATGTCTCATCCAGCACTGTTAGCGTACAATTGATGGGGCGATTGACGAAATTACATCAGGAAAAAGGCGTCTTTCTCCTCTCGTCTCCCGTGATGGGCCGCCCGGATGCAGCTAAAGCAGCGCGGTTGAAATTATTGCTGGCCGGTCCTGCGAAAGTGATCGAGCAGGTAAAACCCCTTTTACTGGCATTGGGGGAGGTCTTGATCTGTGGAGAGGTTCCGAAGATGGCCAATGCGGTAAAGCTGGGAAACAATTTCCTCATCGCATCAATGCTTGAAGCATTAGCGGAAGCGATCACGATGGTGCGGAAGCATGGGGTAAAGGCGGAAGATTATGTGGAAATCATAAATGCGTTTTTCGGTTCTCCTGTGTATAAGAACTATAGTCACCTCATGCTAAACCGGGCGTGGGAGCCTGCCGGATTTAAACTTCAGTTAGGCTTAAAGGATGTGAAGTTGGCGCTGGCTGCTGCCGAAGCGGTTCATGCCCCGATGCCGGTTGCCGATGTAGTGAAGAATCATCTCATAGAAGCAGGGGCACAGGGGTGGGGAGATCAAGATTGGACGGCGATCCTGAAAGCCGTGGAAAGAGATGCGGGGGTAGATCGAGAATAACCCCATTTGTTTAAGAAAGCGGAAACTGTGATAGCTTATCTAAGCTATGGCAAAGCCTTATCTTCCGATTTACTCTTCTTTCTCTCCATACTTTTGCGATATTCTTTATACCAAAGATAGAGGGAAAGGGCGACAACCACCCAAAAAGCCGGATTCATCACAGAGATGCCACGATTCGATTGAGCACCAAGGAAGTTCAGCAAAACGAGTAAAACTATCGTATATAGCGTTAGAATTGCGGGAAAGTAAAGATCGAAGCGCATCCTCGGAGCCCATTTATCCAAAAATAAACTTAAAAGAATACCCACAATCCAAAGAATTAGAATAGACAACCGAGATAACGGAAATAGATCGCGAAATTGTGCTAACGAATCATAAAATATAAAGAGCGTGATAAGTAGGATTGTCATGATATAATTTAAATATTTAAAAAAGACCCGGCGATTCATTACATATTCCCTTCCTTATTCAACAAACTAAAATGCCTATCTCTTTCTCTCAGTCGCAGTTAAGTAGTATTGTACTTCTAATGGTGTATTATACGTAGAATCTTGGTAATAAACAACCGTGACATAATAATTATACAAATTAGAATCATAAGGATCTGTAGCACGTGTTACCCATGATCCAACATAAGTAGGATGAATTGCATCATTAGCCCAACCAGAAAGTTTGTTAAAAAGCCAATTAAATAATGTGCTTTTCGTCAATGGAACAGGTATCTTTGATGCTGCAAAAGCTGTTATTAAATCTACAACTTCTCGTACTTCATTATTCGTATAAGTATGGTAAGTAGGACCGGCATAAATAGTTCCGGGAAATTCATCAACAGGAACATATTTTTGGGGATTAATAACAATCCCTTCGTTAGTATATTTGCCTGCATCTGATTGAGCGAAAACATTTGTCAAATGAGCCAACAATAAGAATAATACACTTAACAAACCTAGTGCTTTCTTCATAATTAAATTAACTCCCTTCTCAAAAAATTAAAAATCTAAATCCTTGTTGACTCTTCGCCAAATAACACGACTTCATATCCTCAACTTCCTTTCACGCAAATTATATAGTCTTTCTTTTTTTTTTTGCAAGATTCCCCTTTAAAAATATTTCGATGAATTTCGACATATTCAGTTGTCTCACGATGAAACGATAGGAGAACTCGACCATTTGAAGATCAAAAAAAGAGCCGTCCCCGGGGGAAATCTCTCCCCTTCGGACAGCCCTATATTCACTTCCCTTATTCCGGATGAAGGGATTGCTTTATGGATGATGGGAGGGTTCATCGATTACAGATCATAATACAATTCATATTCCTTCGGATGGGTGGTGGTTGCGACCAACTTCGCCTCCGCCTCTTTCAGCTCCAGCCAAGTATCGATCACATCTTTGTTAAAGACCCCGCCTTCAAGGAGGAATTCATGGGATTGTCGCAGTGCGTCCAATGCTTCACTTAAGCTTCCGGGGACGCTCTTAATCTCATTCTTCTCTACGGGGCTAAGTTCATAGATGTTCTTATCCACCGGCCCAAAACCTTCTTGCCGAGCATCAATCTTTTTCTTGATGCCGTCCAGCCCCGCCATCAGCATGGCGGCGAAGGCCAGATACGGGTTGGAGGAGGCATCCGGTGTCCGAAACTCAATCCGTGTCGCCTTGGGCGAGACGGCAGCGATGGGAACCCGCACCGCCGCTGAGCGATTCGCCTTGGAGAAGACCAGATTTACGGGAGCCTCAAACCCGGGGACAAGACGCTTATAAGAGTTCGTACTGGGATTGGTGAAGGCAATCACCGAATGGGCATGGGTGAGCAAGCCTCCAATATAATAGAATGCCGTATCGCTTAAATTCGCATAATTTCCTTTTTCATAAAAGACCGGGGTATCTCCGGCAAAGAGGCTCTGGTGGGTATGCATGCCGTTGCCGTTATCTCCCACGATCGGTTTCGGCATAAAGGTGGCCGTTTTTCCATATTTCTTCGCGACATTGCGGACGATATATTTATAGAGGAGAAGGTTGTCTGCCGTTTTTGTCAAGGTATTGAAGCGAAAATTAATTTCCCCTTGCCCGGCTGTGGCCACCTCATGGTGATGTCGCTCCACCGGCACTCCGCAGGCTTCCAGAAGCATCACCATTTCATTCCGGAGATCGGTCTGGGTGTCGCTGGGGGAGACGGGGAAATATCCTTTTTTATAGCCGATCTTATACCCCAAATTTCCTCCCGTCGCTCCGGTATTCCAGAACGCCTCCTCCGAGTCAATGAAGTAGTAGGAACCCCGTTGGTTGGATTCAAAGCGAACATCATCGAATACGAAGAATTCGGCCTCGGGCCCGAAGAAGGCTTCCGTGGCCAGCCCCGTCTCCTTCAAATAGGCTTCTGCGCGTTTGGCAATCACCCGGGGATCCCGTGAATAAGGTGTGCCGTCCGGATTGTAAATGTCGCAAAGAATACTTACGGTGGGCACCTGGATGAAAGGATCTACAAATGCGGAGTCGGGATCGGGCATCATCACCATATCCGACTCTTCAATCCCCTTATATCCCGTAATGCTGGAACCGTCAAAGGCTACCCCTCTGACAAAAGTCTCTTCCCCAACCTGCTCCGCCGGAACGGTCACATGATGCTGCCTACCGAGCAAATCAACGATGCGGAAGTCAACAAAACGTATCCCCTTCTCCTGAATTAATTTCAAAAGCTCATCAACCGTCATTTTTCCTCTCACCTCTTGTTCGCATATCTCTAATACACATTGACTAACTCCTATTATAATCTCAACCCCCATTTATGTAAAGTATTATATTCAATTCATGTCATTTTTTCTACCATTCCATCATCCGATTTTTTTGCATAAAAAAAGCTGTTTCCCACAGCTCCATGCTTTCTCCATCTCCCTATTCTCTTTGTATAAGCGATAAATACTACCCTGAACCGTTTTGCTGCCCTTTCCCGCTAATTTCTCACCAATCCATGTTTCACCGCATAGATGGCGGCTTGGGTCCGGTCCTCCAGGCCCAATTTCATCAGGATATTGCTTACGTGGGTTTTCACCGTCTTCACGCCGATATAAAGTTCGTCGGCAATCTCCTGATTCGTCTTCGCCTCTCCCAGAAGGCGGAGAACCTCAAGCTCCCTGTCGGTCAGTTCTTCATGGGGAAGACGTTCTTGCTTCTTTCGCATATTGGCCGTAAGAGCCGTGGCGACGGAGGGGTCGAGGCGGGATTCCCCCTGAACGGCGGAGCGGATCGCCGCTGCGATTTCGTGTGCCTTCGCTGTCTTTAAAAGATAACTGATGGCCCCTGCTTCGATGGCGGCCATGATCTGTTCATCCTGAACGTAACTGGTAAGGACAATGACGGCTGTCCGGGGAAGGCGCTCTTTAATCCGTTTCGTCGCCTTTACCCCGTCCAAGACCGGCATGATAAGATCCATCAGCACCACGTCGGGTGTAAGTTTTTCCGCCAATCTCACGGCCTCTTCCCCATTCTGGGCTTCGCCGATCACCTCAAATCCTTCTTCCAAAGAAAGGTATACCGATAACCCCATGCGAACCATCTCATGATCATCCACGATGAGGATGCGGATTTTCTCCATCTGCTTCTTCCCCCTTATAGACGATTGGGATGCGTATCTCCAAGATGGTGCCTTTTCCCGGTGTACTGGTAAGTTCCACCACCCCCCCCATCTCCCCTACCCTTTCCCTTATCGTTCCCAGCCCCATGGAGGAGGTCACTTTCCTCTCATCATACCGGAATCCGACGCCATCATCTTTAATACGCAGGATCAAAGCGGAACGTTGCTTAAGGAGATGAAGTTCTATTTTTTGGGCATGGCTGTGGCGAACCGCATTGGAGATCCCTTCCTGAACGATCCGGAAGAGATGCTCTTCTAATCCCTTCGGCAAGGGATCGATCGTATCCATGGTCCATTCGTATTGGATCGGATGCTTTTCTTTCAGTTCATCGAGGAGCGCCTGTAAAGCCTCGGTTAACTTCTTGCCCTTTAAGGCAACCGGCCGAAGGTGAAGCAGGAGTGCCCTCATTTCGGCTTGGGCGGCTGCGGCCATCTCTTCTACGATGTGGAAACGTTCCTTCGCTTGGGCCGGATCTTTTTCGATCATAAGCCGTAAGGCTGCGAGCTGCATCATGATGGCGAATAATTGCTGACTGATCGAGTCGTGCAATTCCCGGGCGAGCCGCTGCCTCTCTTCATGAACCGCCACCTGTTTCGACTGCCCCAACAGTTCCGCATTCTCCTCCACCAACTTTTGCAGGGAACCCACCTGCCCCTCAAATCGCTCCGCCATTTTATTAAATTGCCGGGCCAACTCGGCAAACTCATCATTCCCGTTGATGGGAATCCGGTAATCGAGATCTCCACGGGCATATTTCTCCGTCGCCCATGAAAAAGACTCCAGATCCTGTTTTAGCTTTCTCCCTGAAGCAAGACCGCTTACCACACCCACGACGAGTGAAGAAAGAAGGGAGAGAAGGAAAAGAAAGAAGAGAAGCCAAAGGGAGCCTTCTCCCTTGAGCAAAACAAGAAGCTGATAGATGACGCTCCCTTCTTGAAAGAGAAATAGACCGCCTGTCATGAAAAAGATGAGGAAGGCTATAAAGAGAAGGCTGCTTCCCACGGTTGCGTAAAGAAATACCCGGACCGCATTCCACAGGATGCTGTGAAACCGACGCTCCAACTCCATTTCGATCGCCTCTTCCTACACATCGAGGATGCGGATTCCGCCGATTTTTAAGTCGATCAGAAGGCGTAAACGTTTCGGCGCTTCTTCATAATTCGGGCTTTGGTAGACATAATGCCTGCCTGTGCCATTGTCGTAATCATCAAAGATCCGGTAATCGCCCACACCCAGATGAGCCCAAATCGATACCGGCAGTTCACGGGGGATATAGAGCTTCACATCTCCCACCCAGCCCCGGATCTCGACCTCCGTCTCTCCTTCGCCGATTTTTGCTTTGGAGAAATCGATGTTCACATCCCCGATGCCGTTCCAAAGATGCATATCCTCCAGTTCAAACAGTTCTTTCCCCAGGCCGATGTCTCCGATCAGCGCACTTTTATAATATTTTTTTTTCTTTTCTTTCCCTTCGGTGTAAAAGCCTTCACTTTCAAAGAGCCCCTTAAGACGGGAGAAGCCTTTATCCTCCTTCTCCTCTTGATCTCGCTCTCTAGTGTGCAGATCCTCTTTCTCTCTCCCAAACTCCTTTTCATTGGAATGATGTTTCACTTCTATGTGAATTCCCCTTTTTCCCTCGGGAGATGAAGGACGGATGAGAAGGCGGAACCCGATAAAAATAAGAAAGAGAGGCCAGATGAGCCCCCATAGATTGGACCACACGATCTCATAGAGGCCGATCCGTTCCGCTAAGAGATTCCAGCCGATCACGGCGATGATGAAGCCGAAAAAGAGGGAACCCAGCCAACCGCCTGCATGCCGCTTCCACAGCAGGGCATCGGCGATCAATTTCACCCCGAAAAGAAGGATGATGGCGGGCCAAAATTTCATGAAGAGGTCTCGCAGATCGATATGAATCAGGTTAAAATTATCTAAGATCAGTCCTATTCCGATTCCGATGAGGAGTATACTGAAAAAATATCTCCAAAAAAACCCGGTCGGTCTCATCATCTTCGCCACCTTACATGAAATCCATGCTGCTCTCATTATAGGAAGGAATATGGGAAAATACACCCTTCATCAGAAGGGGAAGGACTCCGCCTTAAGACGGAGAAAAAGAGGTGTAAAGGTCAGGCCTCCGATCCTCAAAGACAGGAATCTCCCGCCTAATCTTCTCCACTTCATCCAATCGGATGGTCGCATAAAGAATTTCCTCCCCTTCGCCTCCTTCGGCCACCACTTCGCCCCAGGGTGACAAGACAAGGGAGTGGCCGAAAAAAAAGTTTCTCTCATCCCTCCCCGTTCGATTGGCGGCAATGATGAACATCTGATTTTCAATCGCACGGGCGGCAAGGAGAGTGCGCCAATGATGAAGGCGGGGATGGGGCCATTCCGCAGGCAGGAGGATCGCTTTTGCTCCAGCCAGAGCCAGCTGACGGAAGAGTTCAGGAAAGCGGAGATCGTAGCAGATGGCAAGCCCCATTCGTTCCCCCATAAAGGGGAAGGTGGTGAGTCTCTCTCCCGGGGAGAGGAATTTCTCCTCCTCCATGAGACGAAAGAGGTGGATCTTTCGATATTCCCCCACCTGCTTACCCTCTGCGTCAAATACATAGGAGGTATTATAAATCCTCTCTCCCCTCCTTTCGGCGATCGATCCTCCGGCGATGAAGGCTCCTATTTTTTTCGCATAGGAAGAGAGGAAATTCTTCGTCCTCTTCCCTTCGTCGTCGGCCAGCTCTCGGATGCGGGAGAGAGCATATCCCGTCGTCCACATCTCCGGCATGAGGATAAGATCTACCTCCTTGCCTGAGATTTCATCCAATAATTTTTCCATGTGGTGAATATTGGCCTCCGGATCCCCGAGGGCCACATCGGTCTGAAGGATTGCCACTTTAAAACTTCTCATTTTCCCTCCCCCATTTCGCCCGTTTGTGTTATCATTGTGCTTAATGTTACTCCTATTCTATCATGAGGGCCCAAGCCCTTGAAACCCTTTGATCTATTTATTCGAATGGAAACTAGAAAAAGAAAGGAAAAAGCGTCATGCCGATCTCGATTCAACCCTCCCGACTGATGCAGCGACTTCCCGAACAATTCTTCGCCCAACTTACCGCGAAAGCAAAAAAGTTTATGGATGAGGGGTACGATGTGATCAACTTGGGCCAAGGCAACCCCGACCTTCCCACCCCTCCCCATATTGTGGAATCCCTCCGGGAAGCGGCATTAAATCCAAAACATCATCGCTACCCGCCATTTCGAGGTTTGCCGGAATTAAAGGAGGCCGTCGCCTTTTATTATGAATCAAGGCATGGGGTACAAATTAATCCGGAGCGGGAAGTGGCCATTCTTTTCGGAGCGAAAACGGGTTTGGTTGAAATAAGCCCCATTTTTCTAAACCCAGGCGACATCGCCCTCGTTCCGGATCCCGGATATCCCGACTACTGGTCCGGAATAGCCATGGCTGGAGGAACCATCTATCCCCTCCCTTTAGAAGAGAAGAACGGCTTCCTTCCCGATTTCTCCACGATCCCTACTGAAATCCTGGAGCGGACAAAACTTCTATTCCTCAATTACCCGAATAACCCCACCGGAGCCGTGGCTCCCCTCTCCCTATATGAAGAAGCGATTCGCCTTGCCAAAGAATATGAGTTCTTGGTACTCTCCGATTTTGCCTATGGGGAAATCGCCTTTGACGGTCACAAACCCATCAGCTTTCTTCAAGTTCCGGGGGCTAAGGAGGTGGGCATCGAGTTTTATACCCTTTCGAAAACGTATAACATGGCCGGATGGCGGGTAGGCTTTGCTCTAGGGAATCCGGCAGTGGTTCGGCTGATCGAAGAATTTCAGGATCATCTCTATGTCTCTCTGTTCGGAGCGGTTCAGGAAGCTGCCGTCACGGCCCTTACTTCCTCCCAGGCGTGCGTGGAAGATCTTCGCTCCATTTACCAATCCCGCCGCGACCTCCTCTTTGACTCCCTAAAAGAGATGGGCTGGCAAGCGCCGCTTACCCAGGGAACGTTCTTCGCCTGGATTCCGGTTCCCAAAGGTTTCACTTCCCTCTCCTTCGCCGATTACCTCTTGGAACGGGCCCATCTCGTGGCGGCCCCGGGAATCGGTTTCGGCTCCCACGGAGAAGGGTATGTACGGGTTGGCCTCCTTACGCCGGAGGAAAGATTGCTGGAGGCAATCGAAAGGATGAAGAGGCTTGGGCTTCCCCACGATGCCAGGTAAACCTTGGATCAAACTTGATGAAACCTCTTCCCCGCTCCATCGTTATATTAATATGAGAAATGCATATCGTTTTTTTGGAGGTTTAAGATGCCCACATTGGCAAAACTGGCCACTGTCTCATTAACACTTCTACTCCTCACTTTTTTCGGGGTGATTTTATATTTTCTTCTTCCTTACTTGGCGCCCTTTCTCTTCACCTTAGTGCTCGCCGTCCTCATCGAACCGGTCAACCGGCTTCTCCTTCGCATCCCCCGCATGACGAGGGCGTGGGCGGTGGGAATTTCCAACACTTCCCTTATCCTTCTTATTACAGGACTTCTCATTCTGGGCGGAACAAAAATCATATCGGAGTTAAACGTCCTCCTTCATCATCTCCCCAATCTGGTGGAAACCTTGGTGGGTGACTTTAACACTTGGATGGAGAGAGCCAAGAGAGTCTATTTTGAACTTCCTCCCGATCTTGTTCATAACCTGAATCAGTCGGTCAATTCCCTGGTGGAATGGGGAAAAAATCTCCTGGCCGGTTCTGTTCCCATCCTCTACGGGATTGTCGCCGGATTCCCGGGCTTCCTCATCCTTTTGCTCGTCATCATCGTCTCCTTTATCTTAATGAGCTATTATTTGCCGCAGATGAAATCCCTTTTTTTAAGCCTTTTTACCCATCGGGCCCAGGAGAAGGTAAACCTCATCCTGAACGATCTCAATTCCGCCATCATCGGCTTCGTCGGCGCCCAAATCCTCTTAAGCTCCATAACCTATATCATCTCATTCGCAGGGCTTATCATCTTGGGGGTAAAATATGCTCTCGCCATCGCTTTCTTGATTGTGATCGTCGATATTCTGCCGATCCTGGGAACGAGTGCGGTTCTCCTGCCATGGGCGGCGTATACCTTTTACCACGGAGATACCCGCTTGGGCATCGGCTTGATTCTCCTCTTCTTGGTGATCGCCGTCGTAAGGCGGATTATTGAACCACAAATTCTCGGTGCCGGAATCGGCCTCGATCCTCTCTCTACCATTATCAGCCTTTACCTTGGAATCCAGCTTTTAGGTGGAATCGGGATCTTCCTCGGGCCCCTTCTCTTCATCGTCGTCAAATCGATGTATAAGGCAGGTTTGCTCCGCTTTAAATTCGATTTCTAAGCGTAGGAAGGCGTTAGGCCGTTTATCGTTTCGATTTTCGAAACCCGCCTCGAGCGCTGTTGGCGGAAAGGAGCGCGTGTTCTCGTTCTCCTTTTATCGTTTCGATTTCCGAAATCCTGCCTCGAGGGCTTCCCTCTCGGTTTTGAACCAGGCTTCGGCCTTCGTCTCCTCATAAAACGCTCCTCCGGGCATATGGTAGATTTTCTCTCCATCCTTCGTTATGTTTCCTTTGATTAGCCCTCTTCCTTCCCCATCCACATAAAGTTTATCCAGCTCATCCGATGCGCTTGCGTCGGTCGATTTTTGCCCTCCATTCTCCAATCCCCATAAACCTTTTCCAGCTTCCCGGGCTTTTCTCTCTACCTCGAGGAAATGGTCGGCATATTTCACATTGGGGGGAACGGTAAGAACCTGGGCATACCCCTCTGCCAAGAGAAGCTCGTTGTAGAAAGTGCCATCCGGCAAATAGACGTAAGCTAGGGTCCGTCCATATTTATCCTTTAAAGAAACATCATACTCAAGGCGAACCTTCTTCCCCTCCAGCTTTTTTTTCGTAAAATGACTAGCCTCTTTCCCGTACGGTTCCACCGGTGAATCGGGTTTGACCGACTCAGGGGTATCCACACCGATCAGCCGCACTTTTTCTCCCGTCGCCGTTTCGAAGGTATCTCCATCCACCACCCGTTTCACCACCACCCAATCGTCGTTTGGACCGCATCCTACGATAAGAGTGATGAAACCTACAACGGTTAGGAAGAAGAGGGTTAACCTAAAAACATCTTTTTTCCCCAAAACCACAATGCTTCATCCTTTCTCTCCGGTTTTATGGATTTCCTCACGTAAACAGGTCGTGCGTCTCATATGAATGACCGTTCCAAGAAAAAATGAAAGATGACCCATGCAGCCTATCCCATGTCATGGTACAATGAAGAAAACCCATTGAGCAAGGGGGGGATAACCATGAGCCATTTGGAGCATAAAGAAATGGGGAAGAAAAACATCTCGTGTAAAGTCATTACCGTCAGCGACACACGCACGGAGATGACAGACCGAAGCGGAAAGAAAATCATTGCTCTTTTGGAAGAGAACGGACACACGGTCTCTTCCTACGTCATTGTTCCCGATGAATATGGGAAAATAAAGGAAGAGATCGGGGCGGGGCTTTCTTCCCCAAAGGTAGAAGCGATTCTGATCAACGGAGGAACCGGCATCTCTCCCCGGGATACCACCTATGAAGTGGTCCATGATCTCCTGGACAAACGCTTGGACGGTTTTGGGGAATTATTCCGATACCTCAGTTACCATGAAATCGGTTCGGCCGCCATGCTTTCCCGAGCCATCGCCGGTGTGGTCGGAAAAAAAGTCATCTTCTCCACACCCGGGTCCACCGCTGCAGTTCAGCTGGCGATGGAAAAACTGATCCTGCCGGAACTGCCCCATCTTCTCCATGAATTGCATAAACATGACGAGAAATAGCTTTATTTTTTATACCTGTTAGGGTATAATACTTTCATGGATCATGAGTTGAGAAAGGGAGTATACAAATGGAATATACGGAAAAGATGAAAAACCGCCTAAAGAGGATAGAAGGACAAGCCAGGGGAATCCTGCGCATGATGGAAGAAGGCAAGGAATGTGCCGACGTCGTTCACCAGATGACCGCCCTTCGCTCTGCAGTGGATCACATGATCGCTTATGTGATCGGCAATCATATGGAACAATGCATCCGGGATAATGTTATAAAGGGAATCGATAATGAAAAGACAATACAAGAAGCGATTCAACTTTTGACCAAATCCCGTTAATCCCAAAACATCCTTAACAATGCTAAAAAGGAGGGGATCCCTCCTTTTTTTACTTTATCCCTCTAAGATGCCCCCTTTGCCCAGTCGAGGAGAATGCGTACGACCTCCGGCCGGGAGAATTCCGGCGGTGGAGAAATTCCATCTTTTAACATCTCCCTCACCTTCGTCCCGGAAAGGATCACATGATCACCCTCCGGATGAGGACAGGTCTTGTAGGAGGCCATGCCCTCACATTTTTTGCAATAAAAGGTGTTTTCAAAAAAGAGAGGAGTAATTCCCAACTCTTCCGAGGAAAAAAGGGAAAAGATCTTCTGGGAATCGTAGGTCCCATAAAAATCTCCCACACCTGCGTGATCCCGGCCTATAATAAAATGGGTGCATCCGTAATTCTTCCGAAGAATGGCATGAAAAACCGCTTCCCTGGGTCCTGCATAGCGCATCGCAGCCGGGAAAACCCCAAGCAAAACCCGTTCCTTCGGATAGTAATGGTGAAGAAGTCGTTCATAGCTAGCCATCCTTACATGAGCGGGAATGTCTCCCTTCTTCGTCTCACCCACCAAGGGATGGATGAATAAACCGTCTACGGTCTCCAAAGCAACCTTTTGGATATACTCATGTGCCCTGTGAATCGGATTTCGGGTCTGAAAACCAACCACCCTTTTCCAACCTCGGTCGCGGAAAAGGCGCCTCGTCTCCAGAGGATCCATTTCATAAGGAGAAAAGCCAAAGGTGATGCGCCGGTATACCTCCACCTCGCCCGCCACATAGGTGGGAGAAAGAGACATGAGGCGAGCTACCCCCGGATGTTCTCGATCATTGGTGAGAAAAACCCTCCAGGCTTCTTCTTCTTGATCCACTTCATACACTTCACTGACCCGAACGGCCCCCGCGATCTCTCCCTCCCCTTTCACGAGGGGGGCCCACTCCCCTACTTTTAGCTGATATGCGACTTCAATCGGAACGGAGAAGGTGACGGGCACAGGCCAGATGGTTCCATCCCGGAGCCGCATCCTTGACAGCACACTTTGATACTCCTCCTTTCCCATAAACCCCCGCAGAGGGGAGTATCCCCCATTGGCGAAAAGTTCCAAGTCCGATAATGCGAAACGATAAAGGGGAACCGGTGGGTTTCCGAAATCAAGGAGGCTCATCTTCTCCCTCGGGTTTACCCGCCGGATTTCTAACCTGCCCCCATGGAAATTCTCTTCCGTTTTGGTTAAGAGTTCCTCCATTCTCCTCCCCCTCTATTCGCGGATATCGAAGTATTTCTCGCCGGTCCAAAACCGATCCCTACGTCTCGTCCTTTACTGGTGAAGCCCGCACTCCACTTTATTAAAACCACTCCATCTGCCGCTTCGCATCCCCTCGCCCTGCTTCACAGGGCGGGTGCAGACGGCGCAGCCGATGCTCGGATAATTCCGATCATGAAGGGGATTATAGGGAAGGTTTCTTTCCATGATATAGCTCCAGACCTCTTTCTCCGTCCAATCGACTAACGGATTCATTTTTACCAACTGAAACTTTCGATCCCATTCTACCTTTTTCATATGGGCACGGGTGGGCGACTGCTCCCGGCGAATTCCGGTAATCCAGGCTGAAAAGGAAGAAAGGTACTTCTTCAGGGGTTCCACCTTTCGTAAATTGCAACAAAAATCAGGATCCCTGCTCCAGAGCGCTTCCCCATGACGTAATGTCTGCTCCTTCAGGGATAAGAACGGTTTTACCCGGGTAAAGGTGCGGCCATAATGCGTCTCCAAACGGGAAATGGTTCCATAGGTCTCCTGGAAATGAAGATCGGTATCTAAGAAGAAGATATCCACCTGGGGATGATGCCGCATCAGGAGGTCAAGGATGACAAGATCCTCTTTGCCAAAGCTGGAAGCAAAAGTAAGACCGCTCCCGTACTTCTCCCAAGCCCAATGGATCAGCTCCAGGGCAGTATAGTGTTCATATACATCATGATCCAAATTCTCTCCTCCTATCCGTCAAGGGCGTTCGCCTATCTGCCCTATCTTATGCGTCATCGCCGCCGGTGTGCATAAAATTTCAAACAAAAAAAGCCCCCGCGGTGTCAACCCGAAGGGCTTTAATGGTCAAATCCGGATCGTTTATTCAGGCAATGAAGTACGGTTGCAAGCGCCGTTTTAATACATCCTTAGGCATATAGCCGACCAACGTCTCTGCCGGCAGCCCATTCTTAAAGACCATCATGGTGGGGATGCTCATGATTCGATACTGACCTGCGACGTATGGGTTCCGATCCACATTAAGTTTTAGGACCGTAAGCCCATTCTCCTGTGAGAGCGCTTCTAAGACCGGTGCAATCATTCGGCATGGGGCGCACCAAGGTGCCCAGAAATCAACGATCACCACCTCATGTTTCCGAACCTCCACGGCAAAGTTCCGATCATTCACTTCAATAATCGGCAAGGTGGACTCCCCTTTCATTCCATCATTTCTATAGATACCTATACAGGTATTATAGACAAGGGTTGCCGTTGAATCAAGTCAGTCCTAATGCCTTTGATTTACTTACGCCAGCAGCGAACTTCTCCTTGACGGGTGGTAATCCCCTCCCGATCCAAACGTTCTAAAAATGGAATCAGATATTTCCTGCTTACTCCCAGTATATCCTTTGCTTCCTGGAGTGTAAAGCCTTTCTCGGCCCTCTGCCGTAATATGCTGAGGCTTCTCTCCCATGTTTCCCTGGCCCAACATATCTTTTCACTTAACGATTTCAATTTTCCCGCGTGAATCAGGTAAGCCATTATTTCTTCCCCTTCCTGGGGTTTTAGTCCCATTTCCGCCACGAGGGTGGGCCAGTCGGTCGTAAACTGGCCCTCCCGCTCCATACGCAGATAGATTTCATCCGCCTTTTGGGCCAGCTTTTCCGGGAGATGAACCGTAAATTCGGCCAGCGCCAATCGCTCTCCTTCTTCCCTGATGCGCCCTTCTTGAATTAACCGCTCCACCAGCCATAGATAAAAGGGGTCCGGCCATTTCCCCACCTTCTCTTTTAATTCTGAACGTTTCATCCCTTCTTGGCTGCTGTTTTCTCGATGGTAATCATTTAAGAGTTCCGTAACCCGCTCCATCTGACGTAATCCCAATGACGCTTCGATGAAATAGGTCTCCGGCCCGATTTTTTTATCCGTGGAAAAAAGAATTCCCTCCGCCACCATAGAGGAAAGATAGCAATAGACCTGTTCCGGCGGAAGCGTTAAATCCTTATATAGCTCTCTGCCCGACATCGCCCGAACGGATAAGCGGGACAAGATTCGCTCCTCCGGATCGGCCAAGTCCTCCTTTCTCATTTCCATGACGGTTTCCGGGCGAAAGCGATACTTCTTCCCATAAGCATAGATCACCCTCCCTCCGGCAAACGTAAGGGCAGGGGTGGGGCGTCGGAGGATGACCCGGTCATCCCGTTTTACCGCCACCGGTTCCTTTAGAAGAACTTGTCCATAAAGCTCTTCTCCCGGAAATGCCTCCTCCCGGTCAAAAAAGAGCAGGATTCCCTCAACCTCCGAGGTGCCTGTATAGAGGAAAAGGCGGGAGCGATGTCTCACCACCAAATCGGCCCCGTCTAAAATCTTTATCTTCAGATCGATGCGGGTCGTCGATTCCAGAAAATCAGGCTCCACCAATACATTTCCCCTGCGGATCTCCTTCTTTTCCACTCCGGAGAGGTTTAAGGCCGTCCGGTCTCCTGCTGCCGCCCGCTCAACGTTTTGATGGTGCACTTGGAGCTGACGTACTCTGACCTCCTTATCCTGGGGAAGAAGACGAAGGCGCATTCCCGGGGTGATCCTTCCTTCGAACAACGTTCCTGTCACCACCGTTCCTACCCCCTTTACCGAAAAGACGCGGTCGATCGGAAGGCGAACCGGTTCACTTTCCTTCTTTTTCCCTTTTGAAAGGTGACGAGCGATCAAATCCACCAAAAGAGGGATCCCTGCTCCGGTCTTCGCGCTCACCCGAACGATCGGAGCATTTTCCAAAAAGGTACCCTTCACCTCCCGCCGAATCTCCTCCTCCACCATCTCCAGCCAATCGGAATCCGCCAAATCGACTTTGTTTAGAACAATCATCCCGTTTTCCATCCCAAGCAGCCGGAGGATGTCGAGATGCTCCCTGGTCTGGGGCATCACCCCTTCATCGGCGGCGATGACGAGTAGTACCAGGTCAATCCCTGCCACACCGGCGATCATTTGCCTGATAAAGCGCTCGTGACCGGGAACGTCCACCACACCTACCCCCTCCCCGTTGGGAAGCTTAAAATGGGCAAAGCCGGTTTCGATGGAAATCTCCCGTTCTTTTTCTTCTTTCCGGGTGTCTGTATCCATTCCCGTCAACCTCATGGTAAGAGTGGTCTTTCCATGATCGATGTGACCTGCGATACCGATCGTAAAATGAACCATGATCCATCCATTCTCCTTGACCATCTATCGGCATAAGTCTTATTATGTAATTATATTCTATTATACAAGCCTATTGCAGGGCCACTGCGTAAGGCGGTCCCGGGGGAACAGGTCTTGAATCCCCGATCGGCTTGAGCCACATGGGACAGGAAACCCTGTGGAGAAATGCTTTTTTTATGGATACCTGTGTATACTACAAAGGAACGACAGGGAGGGGAAAGAAATGGAACTGTTTTCTGCCGGGACGATGGCGGTTTTGGCCAGCATCATCGTGATTAATATGGTTCTAAGCGGGGATAATGCCGTGGTTATCGCACTAGCCAGCCGAAATTTAAAGGGGAAACTCCGGAAGCTGGCGGTGCTCTGGGGAACGGCAGGGGCGGTTCTCCTACGGATCCTGTTAACTGTCGTCATTATTCACCTTTTGGAAATTCCCTTTTTGCAGGTATTGGGCGGGGTCATGCTTCTCTGGATCGCCTACAAACTATTATCGGAAGAGGAGGAGCCAAAGCGTCAAATTCAGGGTGGCAAAACGCTCTGGTCCGCCATCGGCACCATTATCACAGCCGATTTTATCATGAGCCTGGATAATGTCTTGGCCATTGCCGCCACCGCCAACGGTTCCATCCCTCTGATTGTGATCGGGATCTCGATCAGTGTACCCATCATGATTTTCGGGAGCCAATTGGTATTATCTCTCATGGAACGATTTCCCATCATTGTGTTGGTTGGCGTAGGCATCTTAGCCTGGACCGCAGGGGAGATGATCCTGAAGGACGAAACCATGCAACATTGGTTAGGAAATTCCCTCCCTGCCTTTCAATGGATCCTTCCCCTCGTTTTTCTCCTCTTCATCCTCATCGTCTGGTTTCTGAAACGGAGAACGCTGATCATCCATCCTTCAAAATGAATTTGTGGAACGGCTCTATACGAGCCAATCCGCTTACTTTTATGGACCCGCAGCCGACCCACACGATGAATTTAAGGATCTATCCGTTAATGAAACCCCGTGAATGGTACAAGGCCTCCCTGCCGGAGCCGCATGGGGAATAAACGCGGGGGCGGTTGAGGTGCCGGTGCCCTCCCCGGTCTTCAAAACCGAGTGTCAGACATTTATGCCTGAGGTGGGTTCGACTCCCACACGCTCCCACCAAAAAACGCTGATATGGATAAGGACATACTCCCATTGGGGTGGAAACCCTTTTTTTTCCTAACAGTGATACGATCCTTTGTTGAAACGAAAGAAAAGATTTGTTATTATAAGTATCAATTCACTATTTTTCGACATATACCTACATATTCAAATAAATGGTTGACCACTACATAAATCATGGGTTAAGAACCTACGTTATTGGATTCCCATCGATGTAAAAGAATATCTCCATTTAAACGATATCCATTGACGAGAAACCGATAGGACAACAGGGAGTTGAAAAAGAAAAAAAAGCGGCTACCTCCAGCGAGTGGAGAAAATATGATAGAAAAAAAGAAAATGAAAGGGAGTGTTCTAGATGAAAATTTCGATTGAAAAAAAATTGATAGGTGTCTTTTTCATTGTTGCCATTTTGCTCGGAATAACCAGTAGTATCTCCTACTACTACTTGAGCAAAGTGAATGATTCCTATATCGATTTGCTTGACCGCAGAGTTGTAATTCAATCCAATGCGAAAGATATACAAATCAAATCTCTTGAGCAGATCAACAGTTTACGTGGATACCTCTTGCTTCTCGATGAGAAAAGTTTGAGGGATTTTACGAAGGCTAATACAGAACTGAACAATCTCATCAACGAGACATCCAACTTGGTGAAGCGAGCCAACAATCAAGAATCCTTAAAAAAATTATCGGAGTTGAATCGAGCGCTTCAAAACAAGGCAGGTCAAGCAGTTTTAACCGCCCGAGTCAACAAAGTAGACGCGATTGAATTTTTTTCGAAAGAGGTTGCCCCCATTACCAACCAATTATTAACAGAAGCAAGTAAGATTGTAGATGATCAACAAAAAATGGTGAATGAAGCAAATCAATCCAACACCGGAATGGTGCTGTTCGCCCGGACAGCTGTCCTGGGAATAAGCATTGCCGCCTTTTTTCTGGCCATTTTAATCGGTATCTTCTTTTCCAGACGGATCTCCAAACCAATAGTAGCTATGGCGGGAGTTGCCAAACAGATTGCATTAGGAGATTTAACCACCAATGAGATCAACGTGAAGAGTCGAGATGAAATTGGCGATTTGGCCAATTCGTTTAATCAAATGGCGAAAAACCTCCGTATTCTGATTCACCAAGTGAGAACCAGCGCAGAACAGGTAGCAGCAGCGTCAGAAGAATTGACCGCCAGTGCAGAACAAACCAGCCAAGTCACCGGACAAATCGCTTCCACGATGCAGGAAGTGGCGGAAGGTACGGAAAAGCAAGCCCGCAATGTGGAAGTAAGCGAGAAAATGATCAGCGAGATGTCGGCCGGCGTGCAACAGATTTCCGCCAATGCCCAAAGCGCATCTGCTACTGCAGTCCGGGCTTCCGAAACCGCGTCGGAAGGTAATCAATCTATTCAAACCGTTGTGCAGCAGATGAATTCCATTAGCAGTACAGTGAATGGGTTGGCGAAAGTGATGGAGGGATTGGGAGAACGTTCTCAAGAGATCGGAAAGATCGTGGAAGTCATAACCAGCATCGCCGCACAGACCAACCTGTTAGCGTTAAATGCGGCGATTGAGGCTGCAAGGGCAGGAGAAAACGGGAGTGGATTTGCCGTAGTAGCCAACGAGGTCCGCAAACTGTCTGAACAATCGGCCCAATCGGCACAACAAATTGCAGATCTGATTACCAACATACAAGATGGTATGAAAAATGCGCTGCAATCGATGGAAAAAGCAACTTACGAAGTAACCGGAGGCATTCAGGTTGTAACCAAGGCCGGGGAATCTTTTCACGAAATACAGCGTTCTGTAGATGAAGTGACCAAACAGATTCAAGAAGTTTCGGCTGCCGCTCAGCAGATGTCTTCCAGCGCAGAGCAAGTGGTAAAATCGATTCAACAAATTGCCGATGTGGCAGAGAGTAACGCGTCCGGAACCCAAAATGTATCGGCTGCAGCAGAAGAACAATTGGCTTCCATGGAGGAAATCTCATCTTCCGCCTCTTCCCTCTCCAAAATGGCTGAAGAATTACATACTCTTATTGGAAGATTTAAGGTATAAAGGATTTAGACTTCATCTATTTTTTCGGCCAAGCGACACGTATGGCCCTATTTTGGCTAAATGTATAGAGCGGTGGGGCAGGCCTTTGGTATAATCAGCATGACGACGGTGAAAGGAAGAGAAATATGTCGAAGGTGTTCAACGGAAAAAAGGAACGTCAAGGAAAACTTCTCATCTCCTGCCCGGACCGGCCGGGCATCGTGGCGGCCATCTCCCGGTTTCTCTTTGAACAAGGAGCCAACATTCTTGAATCGAACCAATATTCCACCGATCCGGAGAACGGCCTTTTCTTTATGCGTATACTCTTTGACCTTCCAGGTCTTCAAGATAAAAAGGAAGCATTAGAGTCGGCCTTCGCCCCCGTTCGGGAACGTTTCGGCATGACGGCACGCTTTGAGTATCCCGCTCCCCGAAAAAAAATGGCCATCTTCGTCTCCCGGCACGACCACTGCCTCCTCGAACTATTATGGCAGTGGCATTCCGGAGACCTGGACGTGGAGATCCCCCTGGTGATCAGCAACCATCCCGATCTAAGAGCGCAGGTGGAGAATATGGGGATTCCTTATTACCATATTCCGATCACCTCTTCGACCAAGGAGGAAGCCGAGGAGAAGGAGCTAAAGCTGTTGGAGGGAAAAGCGGACTTCATCGTATTGGCCCGTTACATGCAGATCCTTTCCCCTTCCTTTATCTCTCATTATCCAAACCGGATCATCAACATTCACCACTCCTTCCTCCCCGCTTTCGTCGGGGGAAGGCCGTATGAGCAAGCTTATGAGCGAGGCGTGAAATTGATCGGTGCCACCGCCCATTACGTGACGGAAGAACTGGACCAAGGCCCGATCATTGAACAGGATGTCCATCGGGTGACCCATAATGAAGGAGTATCCGAACTGAAGCGAATTGGCCGTCAAGTGGAGAAGACGGTTTTAGCCCGGGCGGTAAAATGGCACATTGAGGATCGGATTATCGTTCATCAGAATAAGACCATCGTTTTCCACTAATCGCATGCTTCATAGCCTTTGTGGACGGGGTAACCTTATGGGTTTACTCCGTTTTTCCTCTCTTTCTCAGTGTTTAACTCCTCATATCCAAAAAGGTACACATCGTCTCAAGGCAACCGTATAATAAGAAGGAACGTTTTCCAAATCAAGATAGGAGTGGTTCACATGCCCGAGCCAGATTGCAACTGCCGTCCTGAAGATTACAAGCGGCATGATCGGGAAGGAGTGGGAACGTTTGAATCAAACTCCCCAATTAGGCTGTAATTATTCTCCACAATTGCTTAAGCTTCTCAATCAGGGGGAGGTGCAGGTGGACTGGATCAAACTCTCCCGCTGGGAGGTCTTCGACGAGGAGTTTCAAATCGTCAGGCCCTATCGTCCCATTCTCCTTCATGTGCTGCCTCGGGCCTCCCTCGCTACCTTTGAGGAGTGGGACTGGGAACGAGTCCATCAAGCGATCGAAGCATGCGGCTCTCCCCATATCGCCCTTCATTTCCATGCCGACCCGGCGGACTGGGAAACCCCCCCCTCCGATGAAGAAATTCTAAGCCGTCTGCTTAACGGAGTGAAAAGAGTAAAAGAAAACCTTCCTGTTCCACTGATCATTGAAAATGTTCCCTACTATGGATTGAAAGGAACCCTCCGTCTCGCCACCGACCCGGAAATCATCGGAGAAGTTTGCGAGCGGATGGGAGTGGGGCTCCTCTTGGACCTGGCCCATCTCCGGGTAGCGGCATGGCATCGGAAAGAGGATCCCCTGCGTTACTTGGACAGGATGCCCTTGGCCCAGGTCCGGGAGATCCATGTGACCGGATCGGAAATGGATGCCCAAGAGGGCTTAAGAGACCGGCATTTGGAGATGAAAGAAGAGGATTACGCCTTGCTGGAAGAGGCGTTAAAACGCTGCCAACCGGAGATTGTCACCTTGGAATACGGGGGAACGGGACCCAAGTTTGAATGGCGGAGCGATCTTGCCGCATTGCGGCGGCAATTGCTGCGCTTAATGGAGATCCTGAACATTTCTTAATTTCCCCAGAAAATTACCTTCTCCGAAAACCGGAGACCCCCTGCCATCACGAAACCTCTCGATTCACAATACTTTAGGGATATGGAAAGATATGCTATACTATATCCGTTGGAAATATAGAACATGAGGAGGATAAAAATGGAGAAAACGATTTCTTTCCTTAAAGAACATCGGGAAACGTATTTGCAAGAATTGATCGATTTCCTCCGCATCCCCAGCATAAGCGCCTTGTCGGATCATAAGGAAGACATAAAAAAGGCGGCCGAGTGGCTGAAAAATTCCCTGGAAAAGGCAGGGTTTGAGCATGTGCAAATGATGCCCACGGGAGGGCATCCTGTGGTCTATGCCGATCACCTTCACGCCGAGGGGGCACCAACCGTCCTCATCTATGGCCATTACGACGTGCAGCCGGTAGATCCCCTCCCTCTCTGGCAAAGTCCCCCCTTTGAACCGGAGATCAGGGAAGGAAGGCTCTATGCCCGAGGTGCCAGCGATGATAAGGGGCAGGTTTTCATGCACATCAAAGTGTTGGAGGCGATCCTCAAAACGGAAGGAAAACTCCCCTTTAACTTCAAAGTCCTCTTTGAAGGTGAAGAGGAGATCGGCAGCGCCCATCTGGATGCCTTCGTGGAGAAAAACCAGGAACTCCTCGCCGCCGATCTCCTGGTCGTGTCCGATACCCCCATGCTGGAAAAGGGAAAACCGGCGGTTTGCTACGGTCTCCGGGGGCTTGCAGGGCTGCAGATCGATGTAAAGGGGCCGAAAAGCGACCTTCACTCCGGCAATTTCGGCGGGGCGGTACAAAACCCGATTCACGCCTTGGTGGAACTTCTCTCCTCGATGCGGGATCAGGAGGGAAGAATTACCATCGAAGGCTTTTACGATCGGGTTAAACCTCTCTCTGAAAAGGAAAGGGAAGAATTTAAGCAACTAAACCAGGATGAAGAAAGACTGCGGGAAGAGTTGGGCGTGCCCTCCCTCTTCGGGGAGAAGGGATATACCGCTCTGGAACGGACCTGGGGGCGTCCAACCCTTGAAATAAACGGAATCTACGGCGGATTCCAAGGTGAACGGATTAAGACGGTGATTCCTTCCGAAGCCCACGCCAAGATTACCTGCCGCCTCGTGCCGGATCAGGAACCGGATGAAATCCTCTCCCTCATCGAGAAGCATATCGCCGATCATACCCCTCCGGGCGTTACGGTGACCACCACCCGTTTTGATACCGGCCGGCCTTACATGACCCCCATCGACCATCCGGCCATTCACGCCGCAAGCCGGGCCTATGAGAAGGCGTACGGGGTTCCCGCCGCCTACATACGCATGGGAGGATCGATCCCCATCGTGGAGACCTTCGTCCGCCTCCTGAAACTTCCCGTCATCCTGATGGGATTTGGGTTACCGAATGAGAATTTCCACGCTCCCAATGAATTTTTCACCTTGGAGAACTTCGACAAAGGCCTTGACACCCTCGCCTACTACTGGCAGGAACTGAAAACCGCCCTCTCCTGAGGGCGGTTCTTCCTGCTCACTTCATTAAATTCCCAAACCGTTCCGACACCCGGATGCTCTTTAGGAACGATGCGATCTCATCACGATCCCAGTTGGGAATAATGCCGTATACATGCTCCGCTTCATTGACATATTCCTTCCCTTTGGAAACCGATACGTTATACGTTTGTTGATTCTGTTCTATGGTGGTGCTCACATTCACGATTTGTTTATTTTTGGTGGCTGTGGCGATGGTCCAAAGGAGAGAATCCACCTCGATTTGTTCAACGGTGACATTCGGAGAATCGGCTGTATGGCTCTCGCCTCCTCTCTGAATGCCAACCGAGAGGACCTCATCGGTATCCGGATGGCGATACATTACTTTTAGGTACACAATATCATCCTTCGTCACTTCCGCCTGATAAACGCGGTTTAGCTCTAATTTTCGGGGATCTTCCAGGATGTTTGTGGATAGGTCAACATTCACCTCGACACGATCAAACACATACTCTCCGATTTGCTGTGGGATCTCCATTTCGGGAAAATAGGGCTTCACCGCATCCGCCGTATCACCGCTTAATCTACTTTGCATCACTCCTCTTGCGCTTCCGTCAGGCAATAGGACCAATTTGTATTGCCCTAATTTTAGGGAAGCCAGCTCCTTGTCCATGATCTCCTTTGCGGGATCATTGATTTCTTCTGCATTGCCTGTGCTCATTTGCCCCGGCGAAAATTCCCGATTGTCATTTTGTACGATAAAATCAAATACCGCCTCTTTGATTTTGTAGAGGAATGGAAAATCGATTTGATCCATGATGTCTTTCGTGGTATGTATGCGATCAAAGATGTTTTCCTGAATCAATGTCACAGCACTGATTCCCTTTTGTTCAAAAGAATTGTGGTCGCTTTGCGTATTTTCAGAGGGGATAGAATTAATCTGATTTTTCTTAATGTGTTGAACCATCGTTTCTTGAAGTTGAGTGCTCATTCCCTCTTGACCGGAAATGACCAGAAAGTTGCCCCCATTCACCGCTCCTATGCTGTCCAGATTGATGACATAAAGGTGTGAATACGCCTTTTGCAGGGCTTCCGCCATGGCTTCACTCCCTTTTAACATGGACTCTTCGCCGTTGTAGGCGATGAAGACCAAATCTTTCTTAAAGGGTTTTTTGGCTGCATATGATTGCAGCTCGCGGGCCAGCTCCACCATGGTCGCCGTGCCGGTAGCATTGTCGATGGCGCCCACATATACCCCGGATGAATCCCATCCCAGGTGATCCATATGTGCGGACACAATGACCGCATCCCGGTGATTCCCGTCCCCTCCCGCCCCTTTGATCACTCCCACCACGTTATGGGCGGTAATCCTCTTCTCTTGCAGATCGATCGCCGCCTCGATCGATTCGATCTGATCCTTTTGAGCATTCAACTGTTCATAAGTGGCAGGGCTGATCTGCAGGATGGGCATTCCTTGATAATTTCTTTGGTGCAACATTTTGTGAAAGTCATCCACCTTGAGAATTAACCTTGCTTTTGATGCTCTCCCCATTTGCTCCTTGTCGGCGGTGATGAAGGCTTTTCCATCGGCCTGTTCCGGATCAAAGGTGACGGGAAGGGTAAGGGATTCATCCTTTGCCACGGCTTGCTCAAGAAAATCTTTCCCATAGACCAGTTCTTTTTTCGTGCCGTCTTTATAGCGAACCGCCAACCGGTATTTCTGAAGATCGGGATCATAGAAGTCCTGTTCATAGGCATAAAGGAAGGAACCTTGGAAGGGGGCAAGCCCGATGGCTTGAAACGTTCCGGCCAGTTTCTCCGTCAATTGGTGATTCTCTTCCGTACCCGTAAGACGCCCTTTATACGCCGGGTCGGTCAATTCCTTGATGAGGGACTCCAGGGGTTTGTCCGCCTCCAAGCCAAACAGCGCTTGGGGGTTCGAGGCGGGCCGGCAGGCGCTCATCGTCAGGAGTACGAGAAGAAATATTCCAACTCTCCACATCTTTTCCATCCTTTTTTCCATCCTTTTTTCCATCCTTTTTTCTATCCTCCTTTCAACGTCCATTTTTTCTCATTATATTATGAATTTTACATTATGTAAATTAATAACTTATTTACTTGCATATATTTAATAAATAAGGGACGGAAAGAAGCAAAAGAAAAAAAGCCAGGTTCCCCACGAACCTAGCTTTTTTTCTACATTTACTTGGTAGATTTCCCGCTTTCCTTAGCCGAGCGACTTAAATTGAGAGACGACGAGATCATAGTATTGCCCACGTTTTGCCATCAATTCTTCGTGATTCCCCTCTTCCAAGATGCGCCCATGATCGAGGACGAAGATCTTATCCGCCTCCCGGATCGTGGAGAGCCGGTGGGCGATGATGACGGCGGTTCTCCCTGCCAGAAGCTCCTTCATCGCCTTTTGAATCTTGATCTCCGACTCCGTATCGATGCTGGCCGTCGCTTCATCCAAAATTAAAATGCTCGGATCGGCCAGGATCGCCCGGGCGAAGGAGAGGAGCTGCCTCTGCCCCACAGAGAGGGCATTCCCCCGTTCCTCCACCTCCGTCCTATACCCATTGGGCAGCCGTTCGATAAACTCATCGGCGCCGACCACCCGGGCCGCCTCCATCACCTCTTCATCGCTCGCATCGGGGCGGCCAAACCGGATATTCTCCATGATTGTCCCGGAAAAGATGAATGTCTCCTGAAGCACGATGCTGATCCTGGAACGGACATCCTCCAGGCGAAACGTGCGAAGGTCATGCCCATCCAAGAGGATCCTCCCTCCGGTGGGGTCATAGAAACGGCAGATCAGATTGGCGATGGAGGTTTTCCCGGAGCCGGTATGTCCCACCAAGGCCACCGTCTCGCCGGGTTTTACATGGAGGGTGATGCCGTTTAGGGCGGATCGCTTCCCATCATAGGAAAAATAGACTTCCTCGAAGCGAATATCCCCCTCTACCTCAGGCAAGGGAATAGGGTCCTCCTGCTCAGGAACGTTCGGTTTCTCATCGAGAAACTCGAAGATCCTCTCCGATGAGGCCATCCCCATGAGAAGCTGGTTATAAACCTGCCCCAAGCGGGAGATCGGTTCCCAAAAGCTTCCCAGATAATAGGAAAAGGCGACGAAGGACCCGATGGTCAACTCATGATTCATCAACAGAGTGGATCCGTACCCGATGAGGGTAACCGTCCCGATCGCCCCGGAGAATTCCACCAGGGGAGGGAAGAGGGCGCTCCGTTTGGTCGCTTTTTTCCACGCCTCGAAATTCCTCCGGTTCATCCGCTGGAAGAAGTTCATATTCTCCTGCTCTTGAACGAAGGATTGGGTGACGCGAATCCCCTGAATGCTTTCATTCAAGTGGGAATTGATCATCGACTGGCGAAGACGGACGGTTTGCCAAGAGCGTCGGATCATCTGCCTCAACTTCGTCGAGATGAGGAACATGAGCGGGAGAACCACCATGACCGCCAGCGTTAATTTTGGACTGAGCACGAGGAGCATTCCCGTGATCCCGATGAGGAAAACAAAGTCCATTAAAACATTGATAACTCCATTGGTAAACAAATCCTGAAGAGCATTCACATCGTTCATGATCCTCACTAAAATGGAACCGGCCGACCGTTGCTCAAAGAAACGATGGGAGAGCCGCTGGATATGCCGAAAAAGATGGCTCCTCAAGTCAAAGATGATCGACTGGCCCAACAGATTGGTCCATCGGATCTTAAGCAGGGAGGAGAACCAAGAGAGAAGATAGAGGAATGCCATCCCCCCGGCGATCAGGAATAAGAGCGTAAAATTTTTCGGTACGATGGCGTGGTCGATCGCCATACTGATGAGATAAGGCTGCACCAGACGGACCCCCGTACCTACCAACATGGCCAGCAGGGAAAGGGGAAGAAGCGTTTTCGCATACGGTTTCATATAGGTGAGGAGACGGAGCATTTGCCCCCAGTTAAATGGCTTGTCGATCACCGTCTCTTCCGGATAGAAGAAACGCTCCTTTCTCTTTCTATGTTCCAATTGAGTTTCATTCACCATCGATGTTTCCCCCATTTCCGACGTTCCCTTATAAGAATATAGATACAGCAAGAATTTAAACACCTATCTGGAGTCTTTATATTTCTCCTTCATTTCTACTTAGTCCATCAAAAGGTTTTAAGCATTCATCACCGCGAAGCGGTCTTTAAATTGAATCTCGTAGATGCGCCGATAGATGCCGTTTTTTAAGTGTAGAAGTTCCTCATGGGTTCCCCGTTCCATCACCCGTCCATGATCCAAGACGAGGATTTCATCGGCTTCCTTAACGGAGGAGATGCGATGGGCGATGATAAATGTGGTTCTCCCCTTCATCACTTCCCGGAGAGCGGTTTGAATCTTAAACTCCGTCTCCATGTCAACGGCGCTGGAGGCATCATCCAGGATCAAGATGCTCGGATCGATGAGCAGTGCCCTGGCGATGGCGATCCGTTGTTTTTGCCCTCCGGAAAGTCCCAATCCCCGTTCTCCGAGGAGGGTATCATATCCGTCGGGAAATTCCATGATAAAATCATGGGCCTGCGCCCTTTTCGCCGCTTCGATGATCTCCTCCATGGTGGCATTCGGCTTCCCGTAAGCGATGTTATCCCGCACCGTGGAGGAAAAGAGGAACGATTCCTGGAAGACGACACCGATGTTCTTCCGAAGAAAAGAGAGAGGATAGGCGGTGATGGGCCTTCCGTCTATTAAAATCTTTCCCTTCTCCGGCTCGTAGAATCGGGAGATGAGGCGGACAATGCTGGTTTTCCCGGAACCTGTCGCTCCGATGATCCCGATCACTTTTCCCGGCGGGGCGTCAAAGCAAATGGAATCAAGGGCGATTTCATTCCCTTTATACCGGTGGGTTACATCGAGGAATTGGACATGCCCCTTAATCTCATCCACCGTCACCACATCGGCGGAATCCCTAATCTCCTCCCTCTCATTCAAAATTTCCAGAAGCCGCTCCCCTGCCGCCTTCGATTGGGCGAAGGTATTCATGACAAAGCCAAGCCACATGAGAGGGCCGATAATATACCAGATCAGGCTGAAAAAAGCGATCAGCTCTCCCAGTTTCAATTCGTTACGAATGACGAGGCTGCCCCCATACACCAGAAGAGCGACGACGCTCATATTCCCCATCCACTCCATCAAGGGGAAATAGGTGCTCCAGACCTTTGCGTTCAACAGGTTGCTCTCCTTATACTCGTCGTTCCTCTCTAAAAATCTGCCAATCTCAAAATCTTCCCGAGAAAGAGCTTTTACCGTATTCATCCCGCTGATATTCTCCTGAACCCGGGTGGTCAGATGGGAAAAGGATTCCCTTATTTTGCGAAAGGCCGGATGAACGCGCTTATCAAAACGGTAGACAGCAAAGCCCACAAAGGGAAGAATGCATAGGGTAACCAGAGCCAATTTCCAATTCATCGTCAGCATGATGACGAAGCCAATTCCTATCAGGAGGAGGAAATTGAGAAGCTGGGCGAAACCGAAGGAGAGGAAAAAGCGGAATACTTCCACATCCCCTGCCAATCGGGACATGAGATCCCCCGTTTTCGCATTGTCGTAATAACGAAAGGATAAGTACTGAAGTTTCTTATATAATTCGTTTCTTAATTCATAGACCGCCCGGATCCCGAAAAGGTCTCCGAAATATTGATGGATGAAAAGAAGAAAACCCTTCACTCCCATCAAGAGGAGAAACCCTCCTGCGATCCATGGGACTAAGCCGTACTGCATCTTACCGATCACATCATCAATGGTTACCTTTAACACGAGCGGATAAACCAGGGTGATCCCGGTCGTGCCCAAAAGACAAAGGATGGAAATCACAAAAAAATGCTTATGAGGCCAATAGAAGCGCTTTAATCGCCGTAATGTCTCCATTACAACCTCCTGAGGTTCAAAAATTTTTGCGATAGGTATACTATAGTACTGAAACAAGTTCTATGGCAAGTAGAAAGAATCCGGTGCCGTTTAGATTTGATCTTTCTTTGCCCGCTGGGCCGGCAGGCGAATCGTCACCTGGGTGCCCACCCCTTCTTCGCTTTGTACGATGAAATCTCCCTGATGCTGATCAACGATCCACTTCGCGATGGGAAGCCCCAGTCCTGTTCCGCTCTTTTCAAGGGCGTTCTTTCCCCTGTAGAAACGGCGAAAGAGATGTGGAAGATCTTCTTTCGGAATGCCGATCCCGGTGTCTTCTACCGTGGCGAAAAAGAGGCTTCCTTCTCCTCCCCTCTCTTCCTTTCCCAGAACCAATCGTACTTCCCCCGCCTCCGTATATTTAAAGGCATTCTCCGCCAGGATGATGAAGAGCTGGTTCAGGTAATCCCTGTTTCCATCTATAATAAGATCTGTTACCCCCTCCATCCCTTCGACCCGTAAAGGAACCTCCGTCTTCTGAAAACGTTCCAACTGAGGGATCAGATCGTTCAACCAATCCCCGACGGGAATCTTCTCCTTCTTCACCTGGTAACCGGCATCCGCCCGGGCCAAAGAGAGAAGGTTTTGGATCAAGCGCATCATCCGATCCACATCCTGGCCCATTTCCTCCAAGACCTCTTCCCCCACCTCCGGATGTTCTTTTAGTGTTTTCCGCAGGAAATCGAGATTTCCCTTCACCGCCGTGAGCGGGGTGCGAAGCTCATGGCTGGCATCGGAGACGAAACGCTTCTGCATCTGATACGATTCTTCCAGTTCCTGATAGGCCTTATCGATGCGGCCCAGCATCAGGTTGGTCTGCTCTACCAATTTCCCAATCTCATCGGGAGGACCGTTATAATCGATGCGCCGGCGGAGATCCTCTCCCTCCTGAATCTCCGACGTGGTCCGGATCACCTCTCCGATCGGGCGAAGCACCCTTTTCGCCAACGCCCAGGCGGTGCTACTTACGATAAAAATGGTAATGAACGCCCCCCCTAAAAGAATAAGACGAAGGTTTCGCAATGTCTCCTCCAAGGGTTCCAAAGATCCGGCCACCTGTAATAAGCCGATGATCTGCTCCTGATAAACGATGGGAACGTTATAAATACGCAAGGAATGCCCGGAAAGTTGCAATGTCTCATAAACCGATTTTCCCGTTACCACCGCTCTGAGGGTATCCTGATGGATCGGGAGAACATTTCTGGAGAGGGAAGCGGAGCGGGCAACCAGTCTTCCCTCCTTATCCACCACCTGGATGAAGGTATTGGGAGCGGCGAAAATATCAATATCGGGCAGAACCGCCTGTTGCAAAGGAAAGAAAAATGAATCCACAATCCGGATGGAACGGATCACTTCACGGCTCGTCTGAGCCAGATTCTGATCGAACCGATTCATCTCCCACTGGGTAAAGAACAGATATAAAAAGAAGCCAAGTACAAAGAAAATGACGGTGATGATGCTGCTGAACCATAAAGTGATCCGCCAGCGAATGGTCAACTCTTTTCCCTCCCTTCAACCCTACTCTTCCCGAAGAACATAACCGACACCCCGAATCGTTTGAATGATCCGCTTTTCGCCACCTTCCTCCAATTTTTGGCGAAGATTGGCAATATATACCTCCAATACATTTGATTCCTGATCGGCTTCCAACCCCCATATCTGTTCGATCAATTGCTCTTTGCTCAACACCTGATTCGGGTGCTTTAAGAAAAGAAAAAGGAGATCAAATTCTTTTCCTTTCAGGTTTAGAGGACGGCCCTCTCTCCAAGCCTTTCTCGCCTCCGGGTTTAGTTCAATTCCCTTATAATGAAGAAGAGATGCTTCCTCTCGTTGGCGCTGACTGCGGCGAAGGAGGGCACGAATCCGTGCCAACAGCTCCTCCAGCTCAAAGGGTTTCACCACATAGTCATCGGCACCTAAATCAAATCCCTGCACCCTGCTTTCCAGTTCATCTTTTGCCGTAAGCATTAAAATCGGGAGATCCAGATCCCTCCTCCTCACCTCGGTACATACCTCCCACCCGTCCCGCTTCGGCAACATTAAATCAAGGAGAAGAAGATCCGGCTCTCCCCCTTTGATCATCTGCAGCGCCTCTTCTCCGTCCGCCGCCTCCACCACCTCGTAGCCTTCAAACTGCAATGCCCTGCGAAGCATGGAGCGGATGTGAAGATCATCATCCACGATCAAAATTTTCTCCTTCCGCATATCCCCTTCCTCCATTCTCCCTTTATCTTACCATACCTTCTCTTTACTGCCATGGAGTAGAGGGAAAAGCATAACAGACAGGCTTCATCATAAAGATGTAAAAAAGAAGGCAAGCTGCCCTGAGAATTCTTTCTCTTCAGCATCTTGCCTTGTACCCCATACCCCGTTTAGAAGAAATCGAACCGGCCTCGATCTTTTAATTATAGCTCTTTTCACCCACTCGAACGGTAATCGTCTTTAAGGTTCCTCCCCGGTTGATGAGGAAATTCTTTACGTCCCCCACCTTCGCCTTGGAGATGATATCAACCAACTGTTGACTGGTTTCCACCTTTTGCCGATCAATTTCTACGACCACATCTCCCTGCTGTAAACCCGCCTTTTCTGCCGGGCTGTTGCTGAAGACCTGGGCGATCAGGACACCCTTATCAATAGTTAGGCCAAGATAGCTGGATAGATCTTTCGTCAAATCCTGCACCCCTACACCGATCCAGGGATGGGAAACCTTCCCCTTCGTAATCAGATCATCCAATACACTCTTCGCCGTGTTGATGGGAATGGCGAAACCAAGACCTTGCCCTTGGGCATTGATCGCCGTATTGATGCCGATCACCTCTCCTTTAAGGTTGAGAAGAGGACCGCCGCTATTCCCGGGATTGATGGAGGCATCGGTTTGCAAGAGGTTTTTGAAGTTCTGGCCATTGATGGTGAGCGGACGCCCTTTCGCGCTAATCACCCCGACGGTTACGGTGTGATCCAGTCCGTAGGGATTCCCGATGGCAACGCTCCATTCACCCACCTGAATGGCATCGGAATCCCCCAATTTCAGGTAAGGGAGCTTCCCGTTTGAATTGATTTTAATCACGGCCAGATCCAATTCCGGATCCCGCCCGACCAACTTTGCCGTGATCGGTTTATCTTCTCCGGACATAAAGACCTGAATCGTATCGGCCTGGTCGATCACATGGTTATTGGTGAGAATATACCCGTCTTGATTGATGATGAAGCCTGATCCCAACGCTGAAGTTTGTCGTTGACTGGGAATGTCAAAGGGGAGATCGAAAAATTGGCGAAACGGATCGTTAAAGGACTGGTTCTGCCGAATCGTGGTGGTGGTTTCAATTCTCACCACGGCGGGTCCGGCTTGTTTCACCATCTCGGCGATAATATTGTCCGATGTGATAGGAAGATTTACCGGTGCGGATGCGGTAGTCGCATTTGTCGCGCTTCCAGGGTCGGCATACGCTTTACTCCCATTAAAATATTGATTGTTTTGCGAAGTGGCCCAGATCCCACCCATGAGCAATACTCCTGCCAAGAAGGCCAAGAAGAGATTACGCATCTTCATCTTTCATCACTCCTTCTGAGTTCATTCTTTCTAGATCTCATCCATCTTTATTAAAATAAACCTTCCTTAAAAAACTCTGAAATAAATGTGACATATTTGTGAACGAGAAGGGAAAGGATGTTAAAAATGGTTAAAAAAGTATTTTTACAGCGGTGGATACGGATCTACCAGGTGGCCGCCACCTATATAGGCACGGTCGTAGGGGCGGGATTTGCCACAGGCCAGGAAATCTTTCAATTTTTCACCCGGAACGGTGCATTGGGCACCCTGGCCATTCTTCTTAGCACCCTCCTCTTCATTGGCATCGGATATAAAACGATGACGATCGCTAAATTGGAACGATGTTACTCTTATCAAGAATTTCATGTGCACCTGTTTGGACCCAAAGGAAGCCTCTTCTTTAACCTGATGATTCCTTTTCTTCTTTTAGGCGGGAGCGGCGTGATGCTTTCCGGTATGGGGGCTCTTTTTGAAGAACAGTTTCACCTCCCCAGACAAATAGGAATCCTTCTTGCCATGCTCCTCGTCATCCTCATTGTGCTGAAGGGATTAAAAGGTGTGCTGTGGGTAAACGGTCTTTTTGCCCCCTTTATCCTCTTTATGATCTCCTTGCTTGGCCTACATCTGCTGCTCGAGCCTCCTTCCTTTCCCGCAACACTTGATCCGTGGAATTTTCGATGGATCTTGTCCGCTATCCTCTACACAGGACTTAATCTCATCCTTTCCCAGGCGGTCCTCGTCCCTTTAGGAAAAGAGACGGAAGATGCTTCGATCCTTTTATGGGGCAGCCTCTTCGGGGGAGGGGGACTGGGATTGATGCTTTTGATTGGTCATGAGGTGATGCTCCGTCATCAAAACCTGATTCAACAGGCGGAAATCCCCTTGGGAACGATACTCCATTTCCTCTTTCCCTGGGCTTTTGTTCTTTATTCCTTGGTCATTCTGGTTGAAATCTTAACCACGTTGGTGGGAAATACCTTTGGCATCATGCGCCAGGCAGAATCCATCGCTTCTCTGCCCCCTCTTCCTTCCCTTTTGCTCGTCTTGTTGGGAGCTTACCTCATCAGCCACTGGGGATTCCGCATGTTGGTAAGTTCCCTTTATCCATTCATCGGCGGGCTTGGGATTCTTTATATCGTTCGCATCATTTTTTACCCAATTCTCCCAAATAAGAAATGAAAAAGAGCCGTCCCGGACCCCGCCTTTCGATCATCTAGCCTCGTTTTAAAAAAAGAAACCCTCTCTCATCCTGAAGAGGGCAAACGACCTTATGTGTCATTAGAGAATCCATAGATACAAGCCGGATCATTAGAAATAGAGATAATAGAAGAGGACCCCGGCCAAAAGAATGCGGTATATGGCGAAGGGAATTAGTTTTAACCGGTTGAGCACCTTCAAAAAAGTAACCACCGCCAGCATCGCCACGACAAAGGCGGTCACAAATCCAATCGCAAAGACGCCGAAATCCTGCGGGTGCAATACATCTAGATTCTTGATGAGATCAAATCCGGTTGTCCCGAACATGATCGGAACGGCGACAAGGAAGGAGAATTCGGCCGCCGTCTTATAACTGGCCCCGAGAAGTAGCCCTCCGGAGATGGTCGCCCCTGCGCGGGAGAAGCCGGGCCATAGGGCGAGTGTCTGAAATAGACCGATCAAAAAAGCCTGCCGGTATGTAAGCTGATCCAGGCTTTCCGCCGTCACTTTTCGCTTCGCCAGTTGGGCGGCAATCATTAAAATGGCTCCTGCCAACAGGGCAAAAACCACCACATAAGGGGAGAAAAGGGTTTTGATCCAATCATAAAAGACAAAACCGAGAACAGCGGCGGGGAGAATGCCCAAGAAGATATGGAGGAGATTCAACCCTTTTTTCTGAAATTGGGCCAGCGTCAAAAAGGAATAGAAGCGATGGCGATACAAGACCGCGATCGCCAAAATGGAGCCTAATTGGATAAAGACCTCAAAGATCTTCGCCGTTTCCCCCGTAAAACCAAGCCAACTTCCAACTAAGATTAAATGACCTGTGGAAGAGATGGGCAAGTATTCCGTTAAGCCCTCTACAATCCCCATGATCAGGGCAATCAGGTTTAAATCCATCGGTTTCTCTCCTTTCATTGCAACAGACAAGGTTAAGTATACCATAGAAAAGGAGAGAATATCTTTTTCTCATCCATTTTTTATCTTTCACCGTCTCCTTTAGATATCGAATCCTCTCCGGGGGTTCGTACCAAGGCATTTTACACCATAAAAAAAGGGGCTTACGCCCCTTCTTGCCCATGAATCTCTTGATTTACTTTCCCAGGCCCTTTTTGACCCACTCGGCCACCGTAAGCAAGCGTTTCGTTTGGTGCTTCACCGCTTGCTCCACATCTTCGATCATCTTCCCGTTCTGATCGACGGAGACGCTGGTCCCATACGGATTGCCTCCCGCTGCGAAGATGGACGAATCGGTGTATCCGGGCGTCACGACGATCGCCCCCCAGTGATACATCGTGGTATAGAGGGAAAGGATGGTGGCCTCTTGCCCGCCATGGGGGTTTTGCGCCGATGTCATGGCGCTTACCACTTTGTTTACGGTCTTCCCCTGCGCCCAAAGGCCCCCCGTCGTATCGAGGAATTGCTTCATTTGTGAAGCCATATTGCCGAACCGGGTCGGTACGCTGAAGAGGATGGCGTCCGCCCATTCCAGATCATCGGTGGTTGCGGTGGGCACGTCCCGCGTGGCTTCAAGATGAGCTTTCCAGGCGGGATTTTGTTCAATCGCCGCAGGAGGGGCCAGCTCAGGAACTTTTAACACTTTCACTTCCGCCCCGGCCTCCTTGCCGGCTTCCGCTGCCCATTGGGCTAACTGATAATTGGTTCCTGTGGAACTGTAGTAGACGATGGCAAGTTTTACGGACATCATGAATCTCTCCTTTTTTCATTTTCATTAATCAACAAAGCTGCCTCGAAAAACGGGACGTTCCCCGATCGGCTGCCCGGCAATCAAGACAAAGCGGAGATCCTCCTCCGCCACGACGCTCAGGCCGCCATTCTCCGCAGCCCTTTCCGGAATAAGAACCTCTCCCGCCGTACCGGGGAACCGGTTCCCCCCAAAACTTCCCGTACCCTCCAGTATGTAGATCAAGGGTTGGAATCCTCCAGGAATGGGAAAAAGGCCTTTTTTCCCTTGTGATATCGCAATATCGTAGTAGACCATCGACTGTACAATGCGAACGGGGGAGCCTTCCCCCACCAGCGTTCGGACCCGGATTCCATCCGACTCTCTTTCGGGAATCTCTTCCCTCTTCACATCCTGGTAGCTGGGTTCCATCCCTTTCAATCTGCGCTCCAGATTGATCCACAGCTGAATCCCGCTGTTTATTCCCTCGAAGGCAGGAAATTCCGAGTGAACAATCCCGCGCCCTGCGGTAATTCTCTGCAGTCCTCCCGCCTGAATGATCCCTTCATTCCCCGCACTATCCGCATGCTTAAACGCACCTTCAAGCATATAGGTGATAATCTCAAATCCCCGATGGGGATGATCGGGAAACCCCGCCCTTTGATCCAGGGAAAAGTGGTCCATCATGAGAAAGGGATCGACGTAGGATAGGTTGTGCGTCGGCATGATCCGTTTTAAGGCCGCATTCTCCCCATCCACCGTATGGACGGGCAACGCTTTTTTTAGAATGTCCAAAAATCCACCTCCCTTCGATTCGCATATAACTTAATTATTTGTATCTACTAACGTAAGTATAGTTTAGTCTCCCATCTATGTCAACAGACCAAGAGAAAAAGGTTTGAGTGCTCGACACAGCGTGGTACAAGCTTCCATGCCGATATTCGGTATAAAAAGGCCATACCACGATCTAGGATCTTCCGCCGGATTCGAAAGCTTCTATCGACAAACAGGATAAAAGGAGCCCGGGGGCTCCTTTTTATCCTGTGAATCCATCCATGATTTTATGCCCGGGTCCCGTTTAAAAATCAAAATGATCCGGATCCGGTCCGATTCGTCGGTTAATGTTCATGCCATCCAAACGTTCCATATCCTCTGCGGAAAGTTGAAAGTCGAAAATATCGGCATTCTCTTTGATCCGCTGAGGGTTCACAGATTTCGGGATCGTGACCACTTCGTGCTGCAGATCCCAGCGCAGGACGATTTGCGCCGGGGTTTTGTTATATTTACGCTCAAGTTCCACAATCGTCGGATGATCGAGGATTTGTCCCCTGGCGAGAGGGCTCCATGCTTCCAGTTGGATCCCGTTTTCCCGGCAAAACGTATGTAACTCCTTTTGTGTCAAATAGGGATGATACTCCACCTGGTTTACGGCAGGTTTAACCTCACAGTCTTCCAGCACATCCTGCAGGTGATGAATCTGAAAATTGCTTACGCCGATGGCACGGACCCATCCATCCTTATATAACTTTTCGAGAGCTTTCCAGGTCTCTTTATATTTCCCCTTGACCGGCCAGTGAATCAGATAGAGGTCGATATACTCCAGACCCAGTTTGCGGCGACTTTCTTCAAAGGCTTGAAGGGTGGATTCGTACCCCTGCTGGGAATTCCAAACCTTGGTGGTCACAAAAATCTCTTCCCGAGGGACTCCCGATTCCTTGATGCCTCTCCCCACACCCCTTTCGTTTTCATAGAAGGCTGCGGTATCGATGCTGCGATAGCCCGTCTCTAAAGCAGATTTCACCGCGCCCACCACCTCGTCGCCTTCCCTGGCCTTGTATACGCCAAGACCCAACCAGGGCATCTTCACCCCGTTGTTCAAAATCGTGCAATCGGAAATGTGCTCGGGCATGTGGACAATCTCCTTTCGGGTAGGTTTTCATCCATTGGATATCATCATTTTACCATAGGAAGGCCTGTCCTCTCATGTGGGAGAGTGATTCTTCCAACCTTCCTTGACGGAGGTCATTCAGGAAATGCGAATCTCCCCTCTTTTCTGAGGTGAATGAACCGAATTTTTTTTCCCACCGGTCGATAGTAAAAGAGGGGGATTCAATAAAATTTTCTCGAGTTCTTCTTCCCGTCGTAGGTGAAGAGGACTTCTTTGTTTTCGATCACCGTTTTCAGGTGAACCGGCCTTCCCCAGAGGGTGTAGACATAGGGAAGGGTTTTTTCTATATATTTCACATCCAGTTCCAGATCTTCGTAGTAGTGGGCGAGGAGGAGCTCCCCGTTCCGGTTGTAATCCCCATCCTCCACCGCGATGTAGGGGAAACCTCCATTCACCCTGGATGCCACGAGGAGGTCCCGGACGTTTTCCCAGTTCTTATCCGTGATCGTCCATTCACTCCCCTGTTTCGCGTAAATGTAGAGGTCCATCTCCTCCACCAAATCTTTGGTCAGGTAATTGCGCAGGAAGGAGAGATCGGAATCCAGTTCCCGTACTTCAAAGATCTTTTGCCTTCCTTTCCCCGGGAGGCGGTGAAACCGCCTCCGCTCCTCTTCGCTGGGATGGTCCCATCGCCTCTCGATGTCCTCGTAGATTTTAAGACCCAGGTGGTAGGGATTCAGATGATGGAGGGAGGGCTGTACCACACCAGCGTTCAGTTTCGCATACTCAATGGTCTCCGCCTCGGTGAGATCCATCTCCCGGAGGATGCGTTGATGCCAGTAGGAGGCCCACCCTTCATTCATGATCTTCGTTTCCAATTGGGGCCAGAAATAGAGCATCTCATCATGGAGGATGGTGAGGATATCCCTCTGCCAGGGCTCCAGAACCGAACTAAATTCCTCAATGAAGAGGACGAGATCCTTTTCCGGTTTTGGAGGAATTTTGGCACGGACAAGAGGAAAAGGGCTCTCTGCTTCCTTCTTTTCGGTTTCATCAAGTCCCCATAGATCTTCATAAGGACTTCGTCTTTTTCTCTCTTTCTTTGGCTCTTCCAAAGGTACATCCTTCCAGGATAGGCGCGGGGTGGTAAGGGAGGGGTCCACATGCTCCTGTATGCTTATGGCGGCATCCAGGAATTCCTCCACCCTTTTCCTCCCATACTGGATCTCGTACCGGCGGATCCGTTCCGCACTGGCCGCCATGCTTTCTACCATCTGGCGGTTGGTGTTTCGGAAGCGGAGATTGTTCTTGAAGAAATCGGAATGGGCGAGGACATGGGCGACGATCAATTTATTCTGGATGAGGGAGTTTCCTTCCAGGAGAAAGGCGTAGCTGGGATCGGAGTTGATGATGAGTTCATAGATCTTGGAGAGACCCAGATCATATTGCAGCTTCATCCTGTGAAAGGCCTTTCCGAAGCTCCAGTGGGAAAAGCGGGTCGGCATCCCATAGGCGCCGAAGGTGTAAAGAATATCCGCCGGAACGATCTCGTACCGCATGGGAAAGAAATCAAGGCCGAACCCCCTGGCGATCTCCATGATCTCCTCAATCGCCCGACGTAGTTTCACGCGTTCCTCTTCTTTCACCTCCTCATCCCACCTCTCGCTCCGCCCTGTCGGTGAAGAATAATTTCAAGGCCCGGTAAACGTCGCTCTTATCCCGAATCATGATCGCCTGAAATCGGGGGTTTTTTATGGATCGGAAGGCTCCCATTAAGGTACTGTGCCGGTTATACTGGTTGATTTCCCCATATCCGAACTGGTTGGAGACGACAAGGAGCTTTTCTACCAATTGGACACTTCGCTCGTTGTCCGAGGAGAGATTATCCCCGTCGGAGAAATGAAAGGGATAGATGTTATACCGTTCCGGAGGATACCGTTTTTCCACCAATTCCAGAGCTTTCGCATAGACAGAGGAGCAGATCGTTCCTCCGCTTTCCCCTTTGGTGAAGAATTGGTCCTCGGTCACCTCTTTTGCCTCCGTATGGTGGGCGATAAAGACGATCTCCACATTCTGGTAATTTTTCCGCAGGAAACGAATCATCCAGAAAAAAAAGGTGCGGGCGATATACTTTTCAAAGTTCCCCATGCTGCCGCTCGTGTCCATCATCGCCAGGACGACAGCGTTGGATTGATACTTCACCTCTTCCTCCCAGGTCTTAAAGCGAAGATCTTCATTGGTAATGCGAGTATTTCCTTTTTTTCCATGAAGGGCTTCCCTGCGGATCGCTTCCAGGAGGGTTCTCTTTTTATCGATATTGGACATCAGCCCCTTTTTCCGAACATCGTTAAATTCGATTTGGGTTGTCTTTATTTCCATCTCATTTTTCGGCTTTAGATTGGGAAGGGTAAGTTCCTTAAACAGGATCTCTTCCAATTCTTCCACGGAAATTTCCGCCTCATAGTAATCCACTCCCGGTTGATCCCCTGCGCCGGTCCCATCACCGGCCTGGTGCTGGGGATCGCTTCCCAACACATCCCCCACTTTACTGTTTCCGTCCCCTTGGCCCACCTGTTTTCCTTTGTTGTAATTATACCGAAAACGATACTCATCCAAGGAACGGATCGGAATTTTTACCACATCTCTCCCATTCGATAAGATAATGCTTTCTTCACTCACCAGGTCGGGTAGGTGATTTTGAATGGCCTCCTTCACCTTCTCCTGATGCCTCATCTGATCCTGATATCCTTTGCGGTGGAGGGACCAATCTTCTTGGGAGATCACGAATGCCTCGTTACTCATGCTGGACCCACCTCCATTTTTTATGACAAAAACCCTCAACGGTTTAACAGACTCCCCACATAGCGGAGCAGCTCATTGGAGCAGACGGCGCAGTATCCGTATTCATCCATCAGACGGGCCGTTACCTCATTTATCTTCTTCAAATGGTTTTCATCAGGGGTTTTGGAGGAGGTGGTAATCTTCACCACATCCTTCAAATCGGCAAAGAGCTTCTTCTCAATCGCCTCCCGAAGGCGTTCATGGCTGTTGTAATCGAATTTCTTCCCCTTGCGGGCATAGGTGGAGATGCGGATCAGAATTTCCTCCCGGAAAGCTTTCTTCGCGTTTTCGGAGATGCCGATCTGTTCCTCGATGGAACGCATCAGTTTCTCATCCGGTTCCATCTCCTCACCGGTAATGGGGTCTTGAATTTTGCGGTGGTGGGAGTAGGCCTCCACGTTATCCAGGTAATTATCCAGCAAGGTTTTGGCCGATTCTTCATAAGAATAGACGAAGGCCTTCTGCACCTCTTTCTTAGCCAGCTCATCATATTCTTTGCGGGCGAGGGAGATAAAATTGAGATAACGTTCCCGTTCCTCTTTGGTTATGCTGGGATGTTGATCCAATCCGTCTTTCAAGGCTCTCAGCACATCCAAGGCATTGATGCATTCCGTATCCCGGCGAATCAACGCGCTGGAGATCCGGTTAATAATATAGCGGGGATCAATCCCGGACATCCCTTCATCCTGGTGTTCTTCATGCAGTTCCCGAAGATCCCCCTCATTTAACCCTTCCACATCTTCTCCGTTATAGAGACGCAGCTTTTTGATCAAATCAACCCCTTGCTTCTTTGATTCTTTTAATCGCGTCAGGATGGAGAAATAGGCCGCCGTGTAAAGGGAGTGGGGGGCGATGTGGACATGGCCCACGTCACTTTGGGAGATGAGCTTCTTGTAAATCTTCTCCTCTTCCTTCACCTTCAAATTGTAGGGAATACGCATCACGATCATCCGGGACTGAAGGGCTTCATTCTTCTTATTGGCGATGAAATTGCGGTACTCCGTTTCATTGGTGTGGGCCACAATCAGCTCATCTGCGGAGATAAGGGCAAACCGCCCCGCCTTAAAGTTTCCTTCCTGGGTGAGGGAAAGGAGGTTCCAGAGGAATTTTTCATCACTTTTCAGCATCTCCTGGAATTCCATCATCCCGCGATTCGCCTTGTTCAGTTCCCCATCAAATCGGTAAGCCCGGGGATCCGACTCAGATCCGTATTCGGTAATGGTGGAAAAATCGATGCTTCCTGTCAGATCGGCAATATCCTGGGATTTGGGATCGGAGGGGCTGAAAGTGCCGATGCCGATCCGCTTCGCCTCCGACATGATCACTCTTTCAACGGCAAAGCCGTTCACATCCCCGCCGAACTCCTCTTCCAACCGCATTTGGCAATAGGGACAGAGATTCCCTTCAATCTTTACCCCATACTTTTCTTCAAACTCACCGCGCAGATCCTGGGGAATAAGATGAAGGGGCTCTTCATGCATGGGGCATCCCTTAATGCCATAGAGGGCACCCCGATCGGTCCGGGAGTACCGCTCCAGCCCCTGTTTCAGCATGGTAACGATCGTGGACTTTCCTCCACTTACCGGTCCCATCAAGAGCAGGATTCGTTTGCGGACATCGAGTCGTTTCGCCGCTGCGTGGAAATATTCTTCCACCAGCTTCTCGATGGCCCGCTCCAGGCCAAAGATCTCCCGGCTAAAAAATTTATAATCCCTCACGCCATCTACCTCTTCGATGCCGGCATCTTTAATCATATTGTAAATGCGGGAATGGGCCGTCTGAGTCACATAAGGTTTCTGTTTCACAATCTCTAGATATTCGAGGAAACTTCCTTCCCATTTCAACCGTTCCTCCCGGGCACGGTATTCGCTAATCTTATGCAGAAAATCTTCCATCGTTCTCCTCTCCTCATCCCCTTTTTCCCCTTGGAACGATCTGTTTTTAATTAATATATTCGAAGAGCGTCTAAAGAATGATTCGGCTGAATAGTAAGACTTGTTATATACTATGCGAAGGAAGTCCTCCGGTTCACAGGTATGGCATTTTTGTGACACACAGGTGTGGAAAGATTCACAGGTTGTTCAAAATCGGGTATAATATGGGCTAGATCCATGAAGGAGCGATGCAGATGATTGCAAAGACATTGTTGGTTGTTGTGGTCTTAGCTTCCCTCCTCTTCGCCATTTTAACGGCAGGGTATAATGAGGATAAGACGTGGAACATTTAAACTCATCCAAGAAAAAAGCCTTGGGAGTCGGTTTCCCAAAGGCTTTTTTCTTATGAAAATATTTATATGTTTTTCCTCGCTCATACCTCAGCAAAAATCCCTCTTCCCCATAACAGGTCCTGATAAAAATCCCAAAGGCTTCCTTCTCCATCCGGTAGGTAGCTCGGCTCCCCCCGGTCGATCTTCTTATCGGTAACCAGGTAGGTTTTAAGGCCTATTTCCTTCGCCACCATATCTTCCTGAACATCATTCCCCACCATCAGGGTCTCTTCCGGGGGCAGCTTCAACCGTTCGATCAGCTCCTCATAATATTCCACATTGGGTTTGGTAAAGTGGCTGTTTTCGTAGGTGGTAATCCACTCAAACTGTTCGGGGCGAGCTCCTGTCCAGAGAATCCGCTGCTCGATGGCGCTTTTGGGAAAGAGGGGATTGGTGGCAACCGCAGTCCGGTATCCCCTCTCCTTCACGGTGCGAATCAAATCGGAGGTGAAGGGGTGAGGATGGACGATGGCCGATAGCTTCGGAAACTCTTCTGCATAAAAGAGATCGACCAGGGGGATTAAGGCCTCGCCGTTTCCCACTTTGGGGTAAAAATCCTCATCGAAAACATCTTTGTTCGTCTTCCCGGGATCCCGGTTCCGAATCATGGCGGCCGTCGAGGCAAAAAGTTGTTTCACGAAAAGGGCGGGATCTACCAGATGGGATACATATTCCGATAATGTACGGATATATCCTGCCACGAATTGGTCCGTATCGATGGGGAGAAGTGTTCCGTCAAGATCAAAGAGAATTGCTTTAATGGGCATGGCCTTCCTCCATTCGTATGGATCTCTTCATTTTCCTATTTTATCCGGTTTCCGCTATTTCACAGCCTTTGGTTCTCAGCTGTTCCCATGCTTCTATCATACGCCGTTGCTCGATCACTCAATTTAACTACCTTTGGTTCTTACCTGTTCCCATTCTTCACCTGGAGAAGGGTTTCCTTTCGAAGGGCACGGCAGTTGCACCCCACAGCCTCGGCAGGGGTCTCTTTGAGGGCGTCGAGGAGGATATTCCCGATCTTTTTCCCTTCTCCATAAAAGATGTCGCTTAAGTCCTTGTGATCCCAATCCCGGATGATCCCTTCCGCGTAATTAACCACCATATAGATTCCCGTATAGCAAGCGCCGATCTCCCTGGCCAGGTAAACTTCGGGCGCGATGCTCTGTCCTACAAAATCCCCATGCCAACTGCGAAACATCTGCACCTCCGCCCTGCTTTCAAAATGGCGCCCATCGGTATTTACATAAGTACCCCGCTTAAATACATGCCGATCCGTTCCCGCCAGATGCTTTTTGGCCACCCGATAGAGAATCTCTGCCCCGGTTGGGCAGATGGGCTCCCGCATAATCATGAGATAAGGTCCTCCCAGGCCCACATCCTGTCGCATCGAGTGATCGATGTAATCATCCGGGATGACCAGGTCGCGCAGCTCCAACAGGGGATTGATGCTTCCTACTCCCCCTTCCACATAGATCCGTTCCACCCCCGCCTCTTTCAGTACCCAGAAGAGCTGTTGGGAGGCTTGTCCGCGGCTTACCGCGGGAGGTCGCCACCCATGCATTTTACATGTGAGGAATTCTTTATCCCCGGTTCGGACCAGTTTAAAGGCGGGACTTTCTCCAAAAGGGGTATCAAAGATGAGATCGGTTCGTAGAACCTCCGTATCTTCCCTTTCCAGATCTTCGGGAAAGTTAAGGGAGAAGGTGCTTGATCCTCCGATGACGGCAAATTGAACACGAGGGATTTCTTCACGAGCGAAAGACATGGTTTCCTCCTTTATGATCAAAGATAAGAAATTCTACCAGCGGAATCCTGGAAAGCCGATTTGCCTTAAAGCTTCGTAAAGGACGATGGCGACGGAGTTGGAGAGGTTGAGGGAGCGGGCGTGGGATAGCATCGGGATACGAATCGCTCTCTCTTCATGGGAGAAGATGAGATCCTCCGGCAGTCCCTTCGTCTCTTTGCCGAAGAGGAGGTAATCACCGTCTTGAAAAGAGACTTCATGGTACCCCTGCTTCGCCTTTGTGGTAGCAAGATAAGCCCGCTCTAGCCCCACCCGATCCAAAAAATCTTGCAAAGAATCATGGTGATGAATCTCCACCTCATTCCAATAATCCAGCCCTGCCCTTTTCAGATAGCGGTCTTCAATGGAAAAACCAAGGGGGTGAACGAGATGCAGGACGGAACCCGTCACGGAACAGGTGCGAACGATATTGCCCGTATTTGAGGGAATCTCCGGTTCAACGAGTACGATGTGAAATGGCATAGCAACCTTCCTTTTGCGAGCTGCACGGTGTAGAATAACCGACTCTATTATATCACAAGATGGAAGAAGAGATATTTTGTTTCCACGGAATGGGCCGGTGAATCTTTAAGGGCCCAATGGGCATGGGTACGGTTATAGGAATGGGTATTGATAAGGGGTTCTCCCTTCATATTAAAATCTACAACCAATGCATTATGCTGCCAACGACCGTCGCCATCAAAGTCGTAGCAGATCACATCCCCCACCTCCAACTGTTGGGGATGTTCCACCGGAACCCCCTTTACGCCCGATATGGATGTCTCCAAAAATACTTTAAGGCTGTGAGCCACAGCCCAGCTATAGCTGTATGAAGGAGGGGAGGAAAATCGGTACCACCAGCCGGCATTACGATCCCTTCCATATTGCATGGGGACTCCCCCCGCGAAAAGGCATTGGGAAACGTAATTGGTACAATCCTCATCCCCAAAATAGATGTACTGTGGATTGGGTTTATTCCACCACAGGTCGGCATAGGAAACCGCTTTTTGTCGATCGTATGTCAACTTGCTCACCTCTCCATCCATTCTCCTCCCAGTCTATTCATCGGGCTGTGGGATTGCCTCCGGCTTCCTCCGGATCCCGCCTCGCGGCAGACACCCTTGCCCTCGTCCGGCAAGCTTGTGCCGCCTCGCCCGCGGCGGACTTGCGCCGCCAAGTTAACGCCCATGCCGAGCGCACAAGAAAAAACCTCATCCGAAGGGGATAAGGTTTTTTTAAGATTCCGGTTCATTCCGCTTTAAGGTAGTGACTCCTCCGTTCCAAGTGCAGCAGCTTTTCTTTGATCGAAAGACCGCCTCCATACCCGATCAATTCACCGTTGGAGCCGATCACCCGATGACAAGGGACGAGGATCGGAATGGGATTGTCATGATTAGCTCCGCCGATTGCCCGCACCGCTCTGGGCATATTAAGACGAAGGGCGATCTGTTTATAAGAGCGGGTCTCTCCATAAGGAATCTCCAGAAGAGCGTTCCATACCGCCTTCTGAAAAGGGGTTCCTTTCAGATCGAGGGGCAAGGTAAATGTTTTTCTATTTCCCCGGAAATACTCCTCCAATTGAGACTTAACGTCTGCCAATCGGTCATCATCACGGATCAGCCGGTTCGCGTTAAGTCCCATCCGCCGCAGCCAAAGACCGATCGGAGTAAGCGCCTTCTCTTCATCCCCAAACGCAATATTGAGCACCCCAGCCTCATGCTTGACCGCCGTCAAAGGTCCAATCGGAGTGGAAAAAGTAGAATAGAAGATGTTCGTTTCGTGGGCCATGACGCCCCCTCCTTCAAACATTGGGAAAAAAATCCCCCTTTACATCATAACATGATTGAAGGCCGGTTTGGATTACAATTATATTACAGATAGTCTAAAAATTCGTACTACGATTTCGTTCTACTGTAACGGAGTACCTGATACGGGTTTACGGTCACCTTTCACATCGACCGGCTCTTCCAACCTGCGGAGCGCGTTCAGGATCTCCTCTAAAACCACTTCTTCTTTTTCGCACATCCGTTGTTCTTCCAGAGCCTTTCGGGCCATGTCTCCTCCAATCTTCCCGAGTGCCCAGGCAGAAGTCCCCCGGATGACCGGCCGCCCATCCTCCTTTAGGAGCTTGATGAGATCGGGAACCGCCGACTCATCCCTGAAATGAGCCAATGCGATAATCGCATTCCGTTGAATCGGCTTTTTCCCCCTCCATGCGGCCGCGGTAGGACCCCATTTCTCTTGAAATTCCCGTTTGCCGATGCTCAAGAGGGGTTTCAACAGGGGGCGCGCCAACTCCGGATCCGGCCGGAAAGCTTCTTGATGGGTGAAGTTTATTTTTCGATTGTAGGGACATACCTGCTGGCAGGTATCACATCCATAGATTCGATTTCCCATTTTCTCCCTTACCTCCTGGGGGAGAAACCCCTTCACCTGGGTGAGATAAGCAAGGCAACGCTTCGCATTCAGCTGCCCCGCCTTCACAAAAGCTTGGGTAGGACAAGCCGTAAGGCAGGCGGTACATGCCCCGCAGCCATTCTCCATCGGAGAGTCGGGGGGAAAGGGGAGATTGGTAATCATCTCCCCCAAATATACATAGGAGCCGTATTCGGGTGTGATCAGGTTGGCGTTTTTTCCCACCCACCCCAAACCCGCCCTCTCCGCCACCGCCCGATCGGCGAGAACACCGGTATCCACCATCGGGATGCAGTTCGCTTCCGGGACGTTCTGCTTTATAAAAAGAGCCAGCTTTTCCAACTTCTCTTTAAGAACCTGGTGATAATCCCTACCCCAAGCGGCTCTGGAGACGATACCCCGGTAGGCTCCCGGTTCCGAAGGATTCGGGTTGGAAAAACGGGAGGGATGGGCAAGCGCCACCGCAATGATTGATTTTGCATCGGGAAGAGTGAGCTTAGGGTAAACCCTTTTATCGATATCCATCTCTTCAAAACCGGAAGCATACCCTTTCGCTTGGTGTTCTTCCAACCTTTCCTTCAACGAATAAAAGGGCTCCGCCGTGGTAAAACCGATCTTATCGATGCCGATTCCTTTCGCGAAGGTGATCACTTCTTGTTTAACGAGTTCCCCATTCATTTCCATCCCATTCTCCCCATCCGGAATCATCTTGGCCCGATTTTCCCCACCCCATGCAAGGATGATACGGATAAACATGGAAAACATTCCGGATGTGATTTCATTCTACAGTCCGATTATACCATACTCACGATCTTCCTCAGGAAAGAAGTGCAGGGAAGAAAAAACGGAACGGGCGGATCCATCAAGCTCAAATGTCCTATTGGGGTAAGGAATTTACCGCACCCGTCTCTCCGGATCGGAATACTGGGACCGTCTTTTCTTCCTGAAGGGCAAGATAACGATCAAAAAAAGAAAAGAGGTAGGCGTAATCCTCCGGGCGGAGTTTTCTCCTTGCGATTTCATAGATCTTCAGAAAGCTTTCTTCTGTTAAACCTTCCTCCAACAATTGGGTGATTTCCTTCATTTCCGTTTCATTGAAGCGGGAACCGGCCCAGATGAAGAAAGAGAGCTTCTCCTTGCTTGTCAAATGATTGCTTAAGGCATCGATCATGCGGTTTACTTCCAACAACTGTCCTTGAGGCGCTCCTCCCGGCGAAGGGGTTTTCACATCTGTGCCCGGCATATCCTCTTGCATCTGAGTTTCGGTGGGAGTCCCTTGGTTTTCCGGCGTTCCGGGATTTTCAAAGGTCCCATTCTCCAGGATTGAACGAAGATCGGCGATAAAGCGATCGTAGGCAGATGAGGAAGAGATACCGGATGGCAAAAGGGAGGCAAGGAAAGGGTCCTGACGGACATAACCGGAAGAGAACCACCCTCCCAAGAATGAGAGAAAAAGGAGAAAGAGAAGGAATATGTTTCTGATCATCGAGGCCATATCATTCACCTCATTTTTGTTTGCTTTTTCTCATCTTTTCCAACATTCTCAGGTTTTAACCCAATCGTCCAATCCAATTTTCATTCATCCCTCATTGTGCCCATCATACACCGGAGAATGGATCACCGCCTGTTACCGCGGTCGGGAGAAGGGAGAGCGAAAGGCAAGAAGCCCATTGGGTATGCGGCCGAGTGAGAAAGATGTGGACAAAAAAAACCCCCCCTGTTCCAACGAAGCCCGCCGCTTCGTTCGCAGAGGGAAGGCTTATTCGTCTTACCCCCCGAGATAAGCCGATTGAACCTGAGGACTCTTATGAAGTTCTTCCGGCCTTCCGGATAAGACCACTTTGCCTGTCTCGATCACATACGCCCGATGGGCGACGGAAAGAGCCATATGGGCATTCTGTTCCACGAGGAGGATGGTGGTCCCCCCTCCGTTAATCTCTTTAATGATCGAGAAGATGGTCTTCACCAGAAGGGGAGCAAGCCCCATGGAGGGTTCATCCAGCAAAAGGAGCTTGGGCCTTGCCATCAAGGCTCTTCCCATCGCCAGCATCTGCTGCTCTCCACCGGACAACGTCCCGGCTTGCTGCCGCATCCGTTCCTTCAATCGGGGGAAAAGGGTAAAAACCATCTCTTGATCCTGTCGGATCCCTTCCTTATCCTTTCGGAGATAGGCGCCCATCTCCAGGTTTTCCTCCACGCTTAAGTTGGGAAAGATCCTTCTCCCTTCCGGCACATGGGAGATCCCTAACTTCACGATCGCTTCCGGAGAGGTGGATTCAATCTTCTTCCCCTGGTAGATGATTTCTCCTTTTTTCGGATGAATTAAACCCGAGATGGTTCGAAGTAAGGTCGTTTTTCCCGCACCATTGGCTCCGATCAACGTAACGATCTCCCCTTCGTTTACCTCCAAGGAGATCCCTTTCAGGGCTTGGATCTTTCCGTAATAGACATCGATTTCGTTCACTTGTAACATCAAGATACCTCCTCCCCAAGGTAAGCTTCAATCACCTTGGGATTGGTGCGTATTTCCTGGGGTGTGCCGTGGGCGATGAGTTGCCCATGGTCAAGGACGTAGATCCGCTCACAAATGCCCATCACCAACGACATATCATGCTCAATCAGGAGGATCGTCAGGTTAAATCGATTCCGAATAAAGGCGATCATTTCCATGAGGGATTTGGTCTCTTGGGGGTTCATCCCTGCCGCCGGTTCATCGAGAAGGAGGAGTTTGGGTTTGGTGGCCAAAGCTCTGGCGATCTCTAGCCTGCGCTGCATCCCGTATGGGAGATTCTTCGCCTTCTCCCTTTTCACCTTATCCAAGTCGAAAAGCTTTAATAACGCCAGGCTCTCCTCCTCCATCTTCTTTTCCTCCCTAAAATGGTTTGGCAGACGAAGGATGGAGCCGGCAAAGGAGTGATGGGTATTGATATGATAAGCCACTTTAACATTATCAAGAACCGATAATTCATTAAACAGGCGGATGTTCTGAAAGGTTCGGCATACCCCTTTACGGGTTATCGCCGATGGCGAAAGTCCATTCACCCTCTCACCGGCAAAGAGAATCTCTCCTTCCGTCGGTTCATAGACCCCGGTTAACATATTAAAAAGCGTCGTCTTCCCAGCCCCGTTCGGGCCGATCAAGCCGATCAACTCACCTGCTCGTAGATAGAGATCAACGTTGGAAACCGCCTTCAGCCCGCCAAACCGGATGCTCACCTGGTTTAACTCCAGGAGATTTTTATCGCTCTGTTTTATCATCCTCGACCCACCTCCTTCTCCGGTTTGCGGAAGGAGAAGAAATCGGTAATCTCCTTCGTCCCCATCAACCCCTGCGGCCGATATAACATGACTAAAACAAGGACCAGGCTGTATAGAATCATCCGTGTCTCCGGATACTGTTGCAGGAAGGTGGAGACAAGAGTGAGGAAGGTGGCGGAGATGACGGCGCCGGAAAGGCTCCCCAATCCACCTAACACCACGAAGATCAGGATATCAAAGGATTTGAGAAAACCGAAGTTGACAGGCTGAATCACATAGAAATTATGGGCGTATAAGGCTCCGGCGATCCCTGCGAAAAAAGCTCCGATCGCAAAGGCGAGCACCTTATAATAGGTGATGGGAATGCCCATCGCCTCTGCGGCGATCTCATTCTCCCGGATGGCGATACAGGCTCTCCCATGAGTGGATTCGGTAAAATTCCGGACGACCAGGACGGTAATGAGTGTCCCAAGAAAAACGTAAGTCCAGTTCGTCATATGAGTTACCTGCATCCCGGCCGCTCCACCCACATAATCGATATTGAGGAAAAAGATACGGACAATCTCCCCAAAACCAAGGGTAGCGATGGCCAGATAATCCCCCTTGAGTCGGAGGGACGGAATCCCTACCACAAGCCCAGCCAGCATGGCGGCGATTCCTCCCACCAGAATGGCGATTTCAAAAGGAAGACCCATTTTCATGGTGATGATCGCGGAGGTGTACGCTCCTACCGCCAGAAACCCCGCATGACCGATGGAGAATTGCCCCGTAATACCGATGATCAGATGAAGGCTTACCGCCAACATGATGTTAATCCCAATGTTTATAAGGAGATTGCTATAGTACAGATCAAGGACTCCCATGTTGATGAGAACTTGAAAAACGGCATAGAGGAGGATGGATGCTAGGAAGAAAAGCCAAAACGAACGGTTACCTATCTTCATGGAATATCCCCCCTATACTTTCTCTTTCACGTTCTGCCCAAAGAGGCCGGACGGTTTAAAGATTAAGATAAGTATGAGGATGACGAAGGCTGCCGCATCCCGCCAGAGGGAAAAACCTGCGGCACTGACGAACGTTTCGACCAGCCCCAGAAGCATTCCCCCCGCCATCGCTCCAGGAATGCTTCCAATCCCTCCGAGAACCGCCGCCACGAAGGCTTTAAGTCCCGGGATAATCCCCATAAGCGGGTCTATCTTCGTATAGTAAAGGCCAAAAATGACTCCTGCCGCCCCGGCTAAAGAAGAACCGATGGCAAAGGTGACGGAAATCGTCGTATCCACGTTTATACCCATTAAGCGCGCGGTTTCCGCATCATGGGAAACGGCACGCATCGCTTTCCCCACTTTGGTCCGATGAACGATGTATTGAAGCAAAATCATCAAGAGAATCGATACCCCGAGAATGAAGAGGGCATCCGCATTCAGCGTAAGGCCGAAGAGATTCAACACCATATCCGGGAGGGCGTTCCCCGGATACGCTTCCGGTTGGGCTCCTCTTACATAGATTGTCCCATATTCTATGAATAGGGAAACCCCAATCGCCGTAATGAGAGCGGATATGCGGGGAGAATTGCGCAACCGCTTGTATGCAACCCGTTCAATGATCACCCCTATCAGGGCGGTCAGGATCATGGAGAGAAGAAGTGCCGGTATAAGTCCCAAATGAAGGGCGGTAATGCTGTAAAAACCGATAAAAGCCCCCAGCATGAATACATCCCCATGTGCGAAATTAATTAATTTTACGATTCCGTATACCATGGTATACCCCAATGCGATGAGGGCATAAATACTACCCACCGATATTCCGTTAATAATCTGTTGGAAGATTTCCATGGAATGCACTCCCTAGTGTGTCTTGTTGGAATAAGGGGAAATAGGGGGCTAATGCCCCCTATCTTCTAATTTTTAGAAGCTCTCAATTACTTACGGATTTACTTTCGTTTTAAACTCCTGAACCCCGTTCTTATACTCCAGAATCGCTGCCGACTTGATCGGATTATGTTTCTCGTCAATGGTCAATACCCCGGAAACCACCTTCAAATCTTTGGTCGCCGCTAAAGCATCCTTAATTTTGGTGGGATCGGCAGAGCCTGCCCGTTGGATGGCATCGGCTAAGAATTTCACCGAGTCATAACCTAAGGCATTAAATGCATCCGGCTCTTTACCGTTATATTTCCCTTTAAAGGCTTCTACGAACTTCTGAATCTCAGGATCGGGGTCTTTGGAGGAGTAGTGATTGGTCAGGAAGACGTTGTTTAAAGCATCTGCTCCCGCCAACTCAACCATCTTCGGCGAATCTAAGCCGTCACCGCCCATGATGGGTGCCATAAGGCCGAGCTCCCGAGCCTGTTTTACGATGAGACCCACTTCTTCATAATAGCCGGGGACGTAAACGAATTCAGGATTTGTTCCTTTAATCCGGGTTAAAGTGGAACGGAAATCCGTATCCTTGGCCACAAAGGCTTCTTCCGAGACGATCTGTCCTCCATTTTTGGTGAAGGTCTCTTTAAACGAAGCGGCTAGACCTTTCGAGTAATCGCTGGCACTGTCGATGTAGATCGCGGCGGTTTTTACCTTTAAATCATTTAATGCGAAACGGGCAGCCACATCCCCTTGGAAAGGATCGATGAAGCAGGTACGGAACATATACTCGTTCACGCTTCCGTCCTGATTCACCGTGACCGAATCGGCCGTTCCCGTCGGAGTGATGACCGGGATCTTGTTGTCGTTCGACAACTGGATCATCGCCTTGGTATTTCCGGAGGTAGCCGCTCCAATGATGGCCACCACTTTATCTTGGGACATTAATTTAATCGCTGCATTGGTGGATTCGGCCGCATCCGATTTATTGTCTACCTTAACCACCTCAAGCTGCTGGCCATTAATTCCTCCGGCCTTATTGATCTCCTCTACGGCCAAGTCAATTCCTTCGGCAATGGATTGTCCATAAGATGAAACCCCACCGGATAGCTCGAGATTGGCGCCGATCTTTATCGTGCCTGCCTGTGCTCCGCCGTTTCCTCCAGGTGCGGTGTTTCCTTCGGTCTGGTTCCCGCCATTTGTCGTCCCTGTGGTCGAAGTGCCGCAACCGGCCAGGACTCCAAAGGCGAGAATCGCTAGGAGTACCAAAATCGATACTTTTCTCATCATGACCCCCCCAAGTAAGTATTTTTAATCTTTCGATTAAAAGAAATTAACTAAGAGATATATTAAACTATTTTTTATTATTCGTCCAGTATTTTTTATTCACCTTTTTCAGAAAAGGAGGATTTAACAATTATCCCAATTTTATTCGTGATGATTTTTATTATTTTCTTTTCCAGCTTCCGATGTCATTGATTCTCTTTCAAAAAAAAAATGAGGAGACCTTGCCCTGGTCTCCCCAACTTCTCTTTCTCTCCTAAAAAATAATTTTTCTTTTATCATCCTTTATTTATGATCAAAATAAATGAATGGCTCAGTGAATTAGATCAAACGTCACACCCTAAAAAGGGAGAGATTCGATTGCATGTCGCGGGATAAGCTTTCCAGCTTTTCAGACATTTTCACCAAGGTTTCGCTTACCTCCCGCTGATTTTGACTGATGGAAGCCACCTCTTCCGAAGAGGCGGAAGACTCCTCGGAGAACGACCCCACATTCTCCATGGCGATGATGAGGGCCTTCTGTGATTCCTTCAAGCGATCCAACGAACCCGTCACCTCGGTCAATTGTCCGGTAAGCTGCTCCATCTTCTCCTTGACCCGCATGAAAAGGAGATCCGCTCCCTTCACGGTAGAGATCTGTTCTTGAAAAAGCGGCGCGGCTTTCCCCATAACGTCCATCGTTTCATGAATATCCTTCTCTATGGTCGAAGTGATCTCTCCCACCACATCGATGGATTGCCGTGATTGCTCGGCCAAACGCCGGATTTCATCCGCCACCACCGCGAAACCTTTGCCCGCTTCTCCGGCTCGAGCCGCTTCGATGGAAGCATTTAAGGATAAGATGTTGGTCTGTTTTGTGATGCCTTGCAAGATATCCAGGATTTCTCTGATCGAACCCATGCTCTGTCCAAGCTGGCCAATCTTTTCCACCATCTTCTTGGTCATCTCTTCGGTATGGGTGGTTTTTACCCTCAGTTCTTCCATAAAAGCGGTTCCTCTACGGCTCGCCTCTTCCACTTCACCAACCGCTGTGCCCATCATTTGATTCGCCTTTTCTACCTCCTCCATCTTTAACCGCATCTCTTGGGTGAGCCGGGTTCCCTGTTCCGCTTCCATGGCGAGCTGCATCGCCCCTTTGGCGATTTCCTCCGTGGCTCGCGCCATCTCCTGCGCCGATGCGGCGGTCGCCTTTGAAGTCTGTAATAACTCTTCCGCACTTTTCATCAGCGAAGAGGCACCGATATGGGATCCCTGGATCAAGCCCGAGATTTTTTCCATCATATGGTTAAAGCTTCGACCAACTTCCCCGATTTCATCCTTACCTCGTACTTTGATCCGTACGGTGAGATTCCCTTCCTCCGCCTCCCGCATCAATCCCTTCAATCGGTTTAGCGGATTCCCAACCATCCTCATAACCCACAATCCCAAGAGAATCGCAATAAGCATCGCGCCGAGCGCCATGAGGATCGTCATGTAGCGAATCTGTTCCGAATCCCGAACCAACTCCGCGAGGGGCACGGCCGTCGCCACCATCCATCCCGATTCTTCCATCGTTTTAAAGATGACCAATTTGCCTGAGCGGGAAAAACTTACGGATTGGGGAATCGCCTGTTCCCTCTCCTTTGCCGTGATGGGGATTTCAAAGGCCTGGCCAATCTGACTCTCCTCCTTAGCGCGGATCAAGCGATTCTCCCCATCGAGCACGACGACCGGCCGATCATTCCCCATGGAGAGACCGCCCAGCGTTTTGTCCAATACTTCTTTGTCAATTTCCAAGAGGAGGAGACCGGCTTTCTTTCCCGTCGTGATGTCCACCAGAAGGCGGCCAATGGCAAATGCAGGCTTATCGGAAGCATAGTAACCCTTCTCACGGGTGGGGAGGTAAACCGGCCTGCCGTTCGCCTCCACCACCTGTTGGAACCACTTTTCCTGTTCTGGATTTTCATTGAGCTTAATTCCCGTGTAGTTATTCCCTGTAAGCCCTTTCCCGGAAGTTAGAGGAAGAATGGAAATATTCCGGATCCCCGCTTTCAATATTGCCATGTTAGCAATTTTCTTTTCAATTTGATTTTGTAGCATATAGTGATCGTATCCGGTAATTTCCGGGTCATAAAAATCCCGCAACCATCGCATAAAGTTAGTATCGGAGAATAATTCCATGGTCACATCTTGGTAAGATTTGATCTCTGTTTCGACTTTATCGGCAGCCAACTGGATGGTTTGCTTGGCGGTTTCGGCCACTTTCCTCGCAATCGCTTCGGAGGATTGAATATAGGAGAAGTACCCGATCCCTCCTACCATGAGCGAGATCGAGATAAAGTAGATAAAAAAGAGCTTTCCTCCTACCGAATGTAAGGGGTTTCCTATTTTCCGCAGAGAAAACGTTCTCATACCACCACTCCTTTTCGTATCGTCCTTTCCCGTTACGGCAAATCCTTGCGACTCGCGATCATTTATTTCGAATCGCAAGCGATTTGGAAAGGCGTTCTTCATCCCTTTCACAAATTACATGATTCGACATCGATCTCGTAAATCCTTCTTGGGCCTCTTACTTTGAAATATAAGTTAATATTGAAATCTCTAATTAAACTAAATAAACTAAATAAATATCGAATACAAACCCCTATCCTGACGAACACGGATAGGGGTCACGGAAAATAGGTCATGCTTTTTGGAAGAAATGTCTAGTTTGTCCAGGCGGCAAAACAGATCCCGGTGACACGGTAAGCGGTACCGTCTCCGGTCTTATAGCCCCACCAATACCAGGGGTCTTCCCAAACCTCGAAATCATATAGATCTTTCCACGGATGCGCTTCGATCACTCCGATTTTCCCTGCCGGAATGGTAAGATCATAGCTTTCCGTAATCGATTCCGTCGCTGTCACATTAAAGCCCACCCCGGCGGAAACGACTCCGGCAGAGACCGATACGCTTGCGGTATATGAATTTGGCACCGTATTTGTGACGGACATATGAAGCGTACCCGGTCCGGAGGCGGAACTACGGCGAATCAATTCGCTTCCACAGATCGATCCCCCAAACGTTACATTTCGAATATCGGTAGATTGTATCGTCAACGGCGACTTGTTTAAAGGGATACTTCTCTTAATGACGATTTCTTTAATCTTCGCACCGGGAAACGGGGGTTCAAAATGAAGATCTTGGTTTAATTGAAAAAGTTGAATGGCTTTGGGGTCGCTAATTCGTATGACATCTTCCTGAACCGTATCCCCCAGTTCATTGCTCGGTTGACCCTCCGAAAGGATACTCAACTTTTCTCCCGGGGTCCTATCTTTTGTAGAAGCTTCCACCACAAGTCCGGAGAGAAGCACGATTACCGTTATCAATGTAATGAAAACCCCTTTTTTCAATGGAATCACCTCCTTCCTTCTTAATCTACAAAGCGGTTGGTTCATAAACGTGAATCTTGTTGTTAAGTCAAATATATCATATTTTCTGACGTTCCGATACGCATTTTTTGTTATATCCTCTAACTTTCTCATTTCCCACGCTCTTGGCGACTATACCGATTGTCTCCTTGATTCTTTCGATTGAACTTGGGGTTATTTCACAAACAGATCCACCACTTGATATTCCTTCTTCGGATTTAAATCATACGTTTTTATCTTTTTAAAATCATCCATTTCATATAAAGAAAATTGAAAATCGGAGATGCCATATAACTTGTTATCTTTCACCGTACACACCGGCAATTGATCTGTTACTGTGACGGTCTTTTGTTCCCTCGTTTTTTTGTCTATCATCGTGATCTTGCTCCCCGTAGGAATCCGATCATGAGTGATGAGGATTTGATCATCTGATTCAAAGATTCGGTGAGGGGAAGGAGTGTTGAGTGATTCCATGATCAGTTTGTCGAATTGATTCAATTTTACCTCTATCAGTTGGTTTGCAGGACCAGTGATACGCCACTCTAAAGGATCCCTCTTGGATCTGGTTATTAAATATAAAGTTCCATCGATAACCCTCATGTCTGTGGGAGCAGAATATTGTTTATTTATAATTTGACCCTTAAGCTCTAAATTTTTATTCAATTTATAAATAATCTGTCTTTTTTCAAATACTTGATCAACCGCGACAAAGACATCATCTTTGTCAACATAAATCCGCCCCCATCCAAACTGTCCTTCTAATTCAATTTTCTTCTCTATACGATTCTCTTTTATATTTATTTTGGTAAGGCTCCCCGTTTTCAGTTTTGAATTATGAAGAACATATACATATTGGTCATCTACCGCCAGACTTACCGGAAGGACATCGGTGTCCAGATAACGAATATGAAAAGTTTCCAGATCTACTTCCAGTACCTTATGATCTATTGCTTTGGGAACTCCTGTGACGGGTATGTACAGTTTATTTTGATAGACTTTACCCTCTTTCAATCCACCATGATTGATGGATATTTTTTTTACCAATGAGCCTTCTTCCGAATAGAATCGAATTTCACTCTCCTCTCTCAAATTGTGCGTAAATGTAACTCCAAAAGAGTATGTACCTGGAGTCAATGACTGATCCGATGCACATCCCAGAATGAGGGAAAATGTTAAAAAGAGGATGATCCAACCGTATGTTTTCTTCATTATTACCCATCAACCGCCCTTTAAAAGTAATTTAGATGACCGCAACTAATGATTCATAGCGGTAATCTACAATCTTAACATCAATAGAAGGGAGAGGGAAAATTCCTCTCCTTCCTTAACCTAAAGATAAACAAAAACTATTACTTGGAGTAAATCACATACGATTCATCCGTTTCGGACAAATCTACAGGCCATACTGCTCCTCCATCATTCAAATCAACATCTGCTGTATGGTAAAAAACATACCATACCAGTTGAGAACAGTAGAAGGAGTCGTCTTGATCAATGTCGAAAAAATTATAATTGTATGGCTTCCCAATATAAGAGTATGCTAATTCGGCTGCTTGTTCATCTTCGCTAACAGTGGTAGATCTAACAGTTCTAGCCTCCATATGTGTATATCTACTTGCCCAATTATTCGGCCATAAATGAACTCCATTGAGATCATCGCCTTTGTTTCCCCACGATTCTATTACATAATCTTCATTATAAACAATCCCCGCGTGACCCCCAGCCCAACTAATAAGACTACTACTTGAACTGTCAAATGTGACATAATAAACTCCTGGCCTAGATGAAACAGGATCATCTTGAAGTAAAGCCTTGGAAGAAATTACTTTAGGATCACCATAAAACTTGGGGTTATCGTAGCTTTGAAGCCTCTTCATTACTTGTTGAGTTTTTTGCTTTGCCATTTGCACATCTTTTAACTGTTCCGGAGTTAGAGTTGGAGAGGCAAAAGCACTAACACTCATCAGAAGGGTTAGAGCCACTGCAAATGATACAATTTTCTTAAACATAAATTTTCCTCCTTTCTAAAAATATGACCTTTTAGATAAGCAGTCGAGAACGGAATGGCATATACAGTACTTGCAACAAACTATTACCCTACTACCAAATCTTTTAAAAAGCTTTTCATCGATTCACCTCATCTTTCATCTATTGTTACTTAGTATTTATCCTAGACGTCATCTTGTTGCCGATTCAAATATATCACATTTTCAAACATCCGTAATCATACATTATGTAGTATTTTTCTACTTCATTTTGTAGTATTTTTTGATGCAAAGGCAGTGAGCAATTCCTGGATACTTCGAACTCTCGTCTTCTGATAGATGTTCTGGCGATGTTTCCGTATCGTGGAGACGCTTAGGTGAAGTTCCTCCGCGATCTCCTGGCTTGTCCATCGCTGAAGCAAAAAAGGGAGAATTTCCTGCTCCCGTTTTGTTAATACCTTGAGTAACCTTTTCTGATCCTCCTCTATTTCTCCTATTTGATCCATCAATGATGGAGCAAATTCTCTTCTATGCTTGTTTATTTTCGTCTTTGGATAAAGGGTGTCTCCTTCAACTCCTCTTATTTCCATGGCATCAATGAGCGTTTTTAAAAGACCGATGGCCGATTCGGACTTCATCCCATGGGGTAAAATGAGTCCGAGATAGCCTGCGATTCTTCTCTTTAAATCTCTGATAGGGCCTGCCACCGACCACCAATCATCAAATAGTTCGGCGTAGTGGTCCGATCCCCCCAGAACAATCATGTGGTTCGCCATTTTCGCCAACGAAAAGGCATTGGTGCCACAGCTTTCTTCCGTAAGTGAGATCCCTCTCTCCATCCCTACGAGCGTGCATTGACTGAAAAAATCCTGATCCGCATAGATGTTCAGGATGGTTAATTCCCGATCCGTTAATATGTAGAGATGTTCCCTGAGCTCACCTGAATAATAAAAGGGAGTGATGACCTGGGCCGCCTTTTCAAGCAGCGCTTTCTCCTTTTTTAAGAGATGAGGAAGATCACCGGAGGATAATCCCCTCTTTGGCCGCTTGATATCGGAACGAATGCCAAATGCCCGACTGCGAGCATGAGATGTGCTGAGCATCTCTTCGGAAGGGGTCACTCCCTTTACTCCACGACTCGATAAGCGGTCGCGTGTCATCGAGATATAACACCTCACTCCCACACTTCAAATCATGCAAAACGTTAAGGAAACAGTTGCATTATTCTATCAACAGTATACATTTCTTGCAGTCATGTGGCAATAGGTCTCAGGACCCATTGTGAGGCTAACCATCGTTAATCCACTTAGAGCATACAAAATTGGCAAAGAAAAACATTTCCTCAATATAATAGACGTTTGTTTTGAGGAAATGTTTCAATCAATGTTTCAATTATAGAATGTTTTCCCAAAAAAATTTTTTCCCATATCTTAATAAACCCCTATCCTCTTTTATGTAAGGATAGGGGTTTCTTGGTTTATAGGGACCATCTTTTCATGACGATTTCTTTCATCTTCGCTCCCGAAAAAGGAGAGCCAAAATCATTCACAATTACTTCTTCTTATGGTAAATCAATTTCAGAGCGATGGCGATGTTCACAATCAGGACAAGATAGAAGGATGGATTGAGATATTTCCCCCAAGATTCATTATAGGTTGAGGTTAATTCGTCTAGCTTTTGCGTGATTTGGGCTAGTTGCAGCATGAGGGCCAATCCGATCAAGCTGATGGAGAGTATAAATAGCCCCAAAAACTTTCTCATGTCTTTTTACCTCTTCATATGGATTAATTCTTAACTTCTTTCACCTTGATGTAGGTTCCGTCTTTATATTCATAGTACTCGATAGCAACTAGGTAATCCTGCCGGCTCAATCCCGATATCCTTCCACTTGAATTCCAATATTCCAATCTAAGCTGTGGTATGATCACCTTTTCATAATCTTTTCTTTAAAATAATTTTGGAAAAGATTCTCTCCATTGGCAATCCATCTTCACTTGGGAGTAAAGCTTCCTTTTTCTTTGTTGACTAGAAAATGGATGGTAGCGGTCATGACTACCAAAAAGCGGGTTCAACACCATGAAAAACTCCTTTTTTAATATTCACCCTCCTCTCATGTTATGGTTATGCGGAATTACTCTTAAACGTAACCTCGCCGTCAAACCAAAGATATCAAAAATGATTAAGATTGAAATCATACATTTTGTAGTATTTTTCTACTCCATTTTGTAGTATTTTTTATGCAAAGAAATTGGGGGTGTTGATGATACGGGGAGTAGGGATTTACCGAGACCGCTTCATCTCCTCCTGCATAGGATGAATCAACTGAACCTAAACGAGGTGATCTGATGGAAATACCTATCGCAGGATTTCTGTATGAACATGAGAATGAGGATGAACACCGGCATGAATTGATGATTACCTCATGGAACGGGAGACCTGTCCATCTTCATCCGTTTGCCGGAATCACGTCCTATGAAGTGGGGCATCGGCACAGGTACTCCGGTGTAACGGAACCGGCCCCGAGTGGTGTGCCCCACACCCATCGGTATGAAGCGGTTACCTCTTTTAATGATGGACATACCCATGTGATCCGGGGGGTAACCGGACCGGCCATCCCTGTGCCTGGAGGAGGCCATATCCATTATTTTGAAGGAGTAACCACAGTGAATGGACACATCCCTCATACGCACACCTACAGTGGTCGGACGGGGATCGCTTGATCCCATGAAAGCGGTTGGATACTCATTATATCCCCATCCGAAGAATCGAATGAAAAAACCCCAAGGCTTCTCCTGGAAGCCCTGGGGTTATCTCTTTTACAACATCCAACTTTACGCTTTATGAATTCACTTATTGAGTGGTTTCAAACGTATCTAAAGCGAAAAACTCATCCAGGGTGATCTTCCGCTTCGCGATTTCCTTCGCCACGTTAACCCCCACATAGCGGATATGCCAAGGTTCGTAGGAATAACCCGTAATCTCTTCTTTTCCTTTGGGGTAACGGATGATAAATCCAAAATCGGGGGCATGTTCCGCCAGCCACTTCCCTTCCTTTGTCTCCCCGAAGTTCTCCACCAACCGATTCCCTACGCTCGTGCTGGAAATGTCAATGGCTAACCCGGTCTGATGCTCGCTCTGCCCTGGGAAGGCACTGATCCGGCCCGCCGCCTCTTCCCCCATCGTCTTTATCTTATTCTCATAAATCGATTTCTGCATCGAATAGGAGCGGAACCCTGAAACACCTGTGAGATTCATATCTTCTTCCGCCGCCTTTTTAAATAAAGCTTCCAGCGCTTCGGCCGCTTCTTTCCTCAAACTCTTCTTCGGGCTCTCCTCTTGGAAGGAGAAGGGAATTTTTAAGGGCACCAAATCGGAGGGGATGTAGTCGTTGGGGAGATTCCTCTCCTTGTTCACCAAAATCACGGGGTCGTCCAAGTTGGTAACGACCGTTTTCCCCGTTTGATCTACTTTGATCGTATCTTCCAAGGAATACCGGACCATCAATTGTATCTCTGCGATTTTTCCTTTGTAAGCGGCCTTTACGGTGAGCACATCCCCCGTTTTGGCCTCAGGAGAGACCCGCACGATTCCACCTTTTCGTATGCTGCCCAAGTTGGGGTCCATCATCTCATAATTGATCCCTTCGCTGTCGATTTGCTCCTGCCGCTGATCCGCAAAGGTAGCGACTAAAGTTAACTTTTCTTCTCCCCCAGGCGGCAGGAATCCATGATCTGCACGAATCTCTAACCCTTCCACTTCGGCGGTTTTTGCCGGAGAGGAGGTATCCCCAAAGGACATATCCTGCTCAAGAGGTGCTTCTCCTTCTGGCTTCTCTCTATCGGGGGAGGCCCCCTTCCCTATAAAATGAACGCCCCAGCCATAAAACAATAGGAAAAAAAAAGCCCCGATCAGGAGAAAAAGAAGCATTTCAAAAAAACGATATCTCTTTCTCTTTTTTGACAAACCCTTTCCCTCTCTCCATCCCTTTTAGGTAGTTCACTTACAGCCTCTCCATTATACCATATCTTCCGAACTAAGATGGGGAAAAGGAGCTTTCTTCTTATTCTTCTATTCATTCGGGGCGTTGATTTCGACAGCCGCCTTTTGACCCTTTTCCTCGAGAAACTGAAGGGAAGAGGCAAACCAAGCGATTAGGGCTGAAAATAAGATGGCTATGCCGATCAGCACCAATACTCCCCTAAGCCCAATCCACTCCGCGACGGTTGCGCTTACCGCCATCCCTAAGGGTATGCTCCCCTGGGCGACTAACAACCGCACGCTTTGTACCCTCCCCCTTAAGGAATCCGGAACCCGTTGCTGATAAATGATCCCTGAAAAGGTATTCCAAATCGCTACGCCAAGTCCAAATCCGCCTACAAATCCAACGGCATACCATAAAGTGTTTGCAAAAAAGAGAGCGAGGATGGAGACCCCCGAAAAAGCATGAGCTCCAAGCATCACCGACTTTTTCGAAAACGGAGCCAGCAATGGGCCCACCAAACTGCCGATCAGCATTCCGATTCCCGCGGAGGATTGGACGATTCCCACTCCGTCGGCACTTACATGCAACAACTCCACGCAAAAAGGAACAAAAAGAGCGAGGATCATTCCTCCGCCAAAATTGCTGGTGGCGGCAAGCCCCAATAACCAGATGAGGCCCCTATTCTCCCGATAAAATGCGAATCCCTCAACCAACTCACGGAAAAGATGAACCCGAGATTCCCTTGGAATGGGACGGGAAGGTAACAGGAATAATGTGAGAGTAGAAACGGCAAAGGTGATCGCATCAACCAAGAGAGCATTCGGGGCACCAAAACTTGAGATAAAGATCCCGGCGAGGATGGGACCGAGAAGAGCCGATCCGTGGATGGAAGTATTCAGTAAACTATTGGCGTTTAACAATTCTTCTTTCCGAACCAATGAAGGAAGAAACGCAAAGGAGGCCGGTTGGAAGAAAGCTTCTGCGATACCCAGTATTATATTGACGATAAATAAATGCCATAGCTGCAACGTGCCTGACGCATACAGAAAAACGGGAGTCAGCAAGGCTGCGGTTCGAATCAGATCGGTAACCAACATCGTCGTACGCCTATCCCACCGATCCACCAGCACCCCTGCAAACAGGCGAAAAAGAACAAGGGGAATCGCCTCCGCCAATAATATCCCTCCCGTCGCCGCCTTTGATCCGGTCAGGGTGTAGACAAACCATGCCATCGCCAACATGGTGAAGGGAGTGCCGATCGCAGACACCGTTTGACCCAGCCATAAGATGACGAAATGCCGATTGTGAAGCAATCTGCCCATAGAGAGATTCTCCCCCATCTTCATGAGTGTTCTTTTTTCCTGCTTCGGTTACTAACCCTCATTATAACAGGGGAGTAGGGCGTTTCAGTGAAATTAAAGAAAAATTTATCTTCCGTTGGGATCATTTAAACGGAGAGATCAACGCCGAGTACCCCAATCCTCTCCCCTGCAGGATTTGAAATCGCTGCGGAGACGGTAATGCAGGGGAGTTTCGTAATGGCGGAGACGTAAACCCTTGAAACGAAAAATCCTTCCCTCATCGCCCCCTGCCACCATTCCCTCTGTTTCGCATTTAATAGCCCGGCCGCCGGCTCTGAGAATATAAAGGTGCCGTCCGCCCGGTTCGACCATATGGCGGAAAGATCCGGATGCTCTTTCAAAAAAGATTTTAACAGGCGAGCATGCAGATCCGGATCTAACGAAAGAATCTCCGGCTTTTTCGTCATCTCTAATAGGCTGCTCTTCATGTGTTCCAATTTCTCCGCGAAGGAATCTAAAAGAATTTCCTTTTTGTCCATATGGCTCGATATGGACTGTTTCAGTTCCTCAGATTCTTTCAACAGGTTGCTGTTTACATCTTTGAGCGCATTAATTTGCCCACGTTGTTCTTTCACTTGGGTTAAAGTAAGTCCCACCATTTTGATCGTCTCATTGATAATTTCCACTGCCGATTGAAGTTCCACCGCCGTTTTTTGAATCATCTCTTCTTGCTTGTAGACGGCACCCACCGCACGCTCCACCTTCTCATTAACCTGGATGACGCTGTTTAAAATAAGGCCGATTCTCCGTTTCACGTCGGCGATGACCGATAAGCCCCGTTTCACCCCTTCTTTCTCTTTTTCAACCGCTTCCGTCACTTCTTTAATACGCCCCGTCACCTCTTCGATTAAAGAGGAGGAGCGCTCCAATGCCTCTTTGCTCTGATTGGCCAACTGTTTCATCCGTGAAGCCACGACGGTAAAGCCTTTTCCATGTTCCCCGGTTCTCGCCGCTTCGATGGATGCGTTGATGGAAAGCATCGAAGTTTCCCCAACAATTTTGACCAAAAAATGATTTAATTCTTCGATGGAAGAAAGATGGCGAATCAGTTCATCGATCTTTTCCTGCACCAAATGATTGGATGTTGTCAGTGCCTCCATGACCCGATCCGTGGTATTTAGATATTCGGCAACTTCCGCCACCACGCCCTTTGTTTCGGTCATGCCCTCATCCATTTGATCCATTAGGCCATGCAGCTGGTGTGCCGTTTCCGTTACATGATTCATCTTCTCAAAAGCGGTCTCTATGCGTTCCTTGGCGAATCCACTTTTTTCCTGAAGAGAGATTTCCCGCTCTTGGGAGAGATCTGCAGATTGCTGCAATCCAAGAATATGGCGATTTACTTCCTCCATTACCCCGCTTAGACGGTCTGCAGCCACTTGAATATCGTAGATCATCTTTTGTTTGGTGCTTTCTAACGCTTCCAGTTGTAACTCGGTTTTTCTCATCTCCCGGTCTTTAATGACCACATAGCCTAAAATGATTAAATCAACGAATATCAATACGACTTTTTGCCACCAAACGAGATCAACCCATCCTATAAAAAAAAGAGAGAATGCTAGAATCAGGAATAATAGAAAGTTTATTCTCTTCACACGTTCCATTTCTTTCACATTCCCATCTCATAAAATGTAATGTTTTCTTACATTATATCAGTTTAGCGCGATAAATCAATAATAATTAGACTATTTTGGTTTCCGAAAGAAAAGAATGGCCTCTTCACCTATCCTCACAAGCATTCTTGGAGTATAATGATAGGTATCGGATAAAAGATACCAGCCGGGAGGGTTACCATGAAAAGGATGCCGTTAGCCGAACGGGGGATCTCCACCAGTCGGCTTGTTCTTGGGTGCATGTCGTTCGGAGGAGAATGGAGTCGAAATGAGATTACAGAAGAGGATATTCTTCAAGCGGAAAGGGCGGTTGATGCGGCGCTCTCAATCGGCATCTCTATGTTCGATCATGCCAATATTTATACGAGGGGGAAAGCGGAGGAGACCTTCGGCCGCGTGTTGAAAAGAAAACCCGGATTAAGGGAAAAAATCGTGATTCAATCAAAGTGCGGAATTCGTTTCGCCGAAGGGTCGGTTCCCGGACGGTACGACTTCTCTAAGGAACATATTTTAAAGGAAGTGGACGGAAGCTTGCAACGGCTTGGGATTGAGTATTTGGATGTCCTGCTTCTCCATCGCCCCGACCCGTTGATGGATCCGGAAGAGGTGGCGGAAGCGTTAGGAAAGCTAAAATCTTCAGGCAAAGTGCGTTATTTTGGCGTCTCCAACATGAACGCGGCCCAAATACGCTTCTTACAGCAGGCACTACCGGATCGCATAGCGGTTAACCAGCTTGAACTCAGCTTGGCTCGATTGGACTTTCTGGACGAAGGTGTCCACGTGAATCAAAAAGCCGGAACAGCGGTCCATTTTTCCGAAGGACTGTTGGAGCATTGTCAAATGGAAAAAATCCAGATTCAAGCTTGGGGGCCCCTCGCACAAGGGAGATTCTCCGGACGGCCGCTCACGGACGAACCGGAAAATATACGGAAAACAGCGCACCTCGTTCAGCAAATGGCTTCCGAAAAAGAAACAACCCCGGAAGCCATCGTCCTGGGCTGGTTGATGAAGCATCCTGCCATGATCCAGCCGGTGATTGGCACCGCCAATCCGGATCGCATAGTAGCCTGTAAAGATGCCGAAAGACAATCACAGCTCATGACCCGAGAGGAATGGTACACCCTTTATGTAAGTTCACGGGGGAAAGCTCTTCCGTAAGATGAACATACGGATTGTCCTGATGGAAGTGCCCCCTCACAGGAATTCATGATCGTATCCAAAATCAGGCGGTTGGCCAATTCATTTTTCCGAATGCATGGTTCGCTCTCCGCCTGAAGGATTTCCAGAGGAGAGAGCGGATATTCTCCGCAGATATCCACGCCGGAAACGGTATAATGAGACAAAATGGATCTCACCAGCCGAACAAGCTCATGAATTTTCATGTTTCCTTGGTCCCAATCGGTGACAACTTCAGTTCGATCTAACACATCCTTGTCGATGCTGATATAAACAGTTCTTGTTGGAATGTGAGAAACGATCCTGTGGCTTAGCGAATCGATGGTTCCTGAAGATTCGTTCAAAAACATCGAAACTTTTTCCCGCATATGCGGAGGAATCTGATTCTCTAATTCCTTCTCCGCACCTACGATGATCACTTTATGAAGCATCGGGAGACGGTCGAGCGCCTGTAAGACCCATGAACCACAAGAGATGATTGAGCAGGAAGGAGCTTCCATCATATCGGTATGATGGTCAAACAAGATTAACGTAAAAGGTTCGGCAATTTCAGATAAAAACAGCAGAGAGACATAATGGTAATTTCCACTCCCCAGGAAGGTAATGCCCCTGTTTTTCCGTTTTTTCACTCTTTGCTGGATTTTTGAAAGTGAATCCATTTCACAATACCGATTCGTGCTGCGAATATCGGAAAGATCAATCCACTCATAAATGGGGCGTTTAAACTGTCTTTGAAACTTATAGGTTTCATCAAAGTTCAAAACCGTGACTTGGAGATTCATTGGTTCACACTCCCCTCATTTGTTGAGCGTGTTGTTTTTCCCGGCAACTCTGCTCTACAACTTCGCGTTACGTCAGGAGCAATCATTTTTTCTCACAAGCCACCATTTCGTTCTTATTAAAAAACCCCCCCAATCCACGATCTGGACAGGAGGTTTAAGGCTTAGCAAAAGAGATACCGTTCTCCAACACGGAGAGAAAAGGGGCTCTTTCGCATAGGATCACCACAGCCATACCATCCTGTTCAGAGAGAACTTTCGCTCCGTACGGGCCCTTCAATCCGTATATGCTCAAGGAACGACTCTCTTGCGAACAGAAGGAATGGATCATTGGATGGGGATCACCCTTTCTTTTCTTGCTTAGCTTTACCATACTATAAAGCGATCGTGGAATCAAGGGAATCCGCCGTACTGGTGTTGTTCCAAGAGAGTTTTCACTTTGTCGGTTTTCGTTTTGTCCGCGATTAATATCCCCTGGTCGCTAACGGCTATCAAGAGGTTGGAGACGCCGATGACAATTAGAGGAAGACTCGACGTATTGACGACATATGATTCGCGGGTTTGATGACAGATCATCTTTGACCCGATGGAAGAGGGGTTCAACAATTGAATCATTTGTTCCCTGCTGCCGACATCAAACCATTGTCCACCGTATGTCATCACCTGAATGTTCTTTGTTTTTTCGAGAATCGCATAATCAAAACTGATTTTCGGGAGCCTATGATACTTCTCCCTTAATTCTCTATAATCCGTAGGAAAACCATACGCTTTCAGATGCTCGATGACAAAACCGAGGGGAAATACGAATACGCCGCTGTTCCATAAGGCATGCCGGGAGATGAGGTCGCGGGCAAGCTCCCTGTCCGGCTTCTCAATGAACCGCTCCACTGGATATATCTTCATGTTCGACTCCGGCTGGCCGGGTACAATATAGCCGTATTTATCCAGTGGACCCGTCGGTTCGACTCCCGCCAAAACGACAGAGGTTCGGGTCCAGTCGATCATTCGCTCCAGTTCCAGAATATCTTGATAAAACGTCTCTTCCACATAAAGATCCGCCGGAGAGAAACAAACGATTTCCTCCCATGTCATTCCTTTTTCTGTATACAAGTAAGCGCAGGCCAGAGCGATCGCCGGAAACGTATCCCTTCCGTACGGATCCAAAATGATGGAAATCTCTCTGGGGATTTGAGCGGTTAACAAATCATATTGGGAAGCCACCGAGGAGACGAAAATATGATCCGCTACCGTTACCGTCTGCAACAAACGTAGGTTTCGTTGAAGAATGGATTCGAGCTGCCCTTTTCCGTCATCAAAAAGTCGAATGAATTGCTTGGGGAAAGAGGGATGAGACAGAGGCCAGAGCCTTTTTCCCGTCCCTCCCGAAAGAACGATCATTCTCATGGCGCATGAGTTCCTTTCTTCGGACCGAATTGTTCCCTCACCCTTTTCAAATCTGCCTCCACCATCATTCGGATCGTCTCTTCGAAGCTTGTTTTTGCTTCCCACCCTAATATTTTTTTAGCTTTTGAGGGATCTCCAAGCAAGGTGTCCACCTCGGCAGGTCTGAACAATGTGGGATCCGTTTCAACGTAATCAGAATAATCCAGGCCAACGCAGTCAAAAGCCGTTTGACACATGTGCCGCACGGAAACGGCTCTTCCCGTGGCGATCACAAAATCGTCGGGTTTGTCTTGCTGCAGCATCAACCACATGGCTTCCACGTAATCGCCGGCAAATCCCCAATCCCGGGATGCGTCAAGATTTCCGAGCTTCACTTTGCTCTGAAGTCCATGAACGATCCTCGCGACGGCATGGGTTACCTTTCTGGTGACAAAATGCAAACTTCTTAGCGGAGATTCATGGTTGAACAAAATCCCGCTGCAGGCAAAAAAACCGTAGCTTTCCCGGTAATTCACGGTCATCCAATGGCCGAACAACTTGGCGACCCCGTAAGGACTCCGGGGATAAAATGGCGTTCTTTCATCCTGAACGGGTTGTTGAACAAAACCGAACATTTCACTCGAAGATGCTTGATAAATTTTACAGTCGCATTGAGATAGGCGCACCGCTTCCAACAAATTCAGAACACCCATACCCGTCACATTACAGGTTAATATCGGTTGTTGCCACGCACTTCCGACAAAACTTTGTGCCGCGAGATTATAGATTTCGCCCGGTTTGTATTGTTTTATTATTTTCAGCATAGAAGAAATATCCGTCACATCTCCCGGGACAAAGCGGATTTGTTCGGTGATCCCCAGATCGTCAAGTCTCCATAAGGAGGTAGAACTACGCTGAGGCAGCATACCCAAAACATGGTATCCTTTCTTGAGCAGAAATTCCGCCAGATATGCGCCGTCCTGTCCGGTAATTCCGGTAATCAATGCGGTTTTCATCAACAAATCTCCTTTTTGCCTATGCCTTAACATCCCATTTATCGTTTACGCATCTCTGGTTATGATGAGACCGATCGAGGTGGAGACATAGCCTCCGATCAACAACTTCAGATGATAATCCTCGTGATAAGGGGGAAAATCGATATATCTTTCCAAAGGGAGTGTTCCGACCGTAAAATCGACTTCCATGGAATAGCCCGATTTGTTCAATTCTTCTGCCATCGATTCGATGTCTTGCTTGCGGAATAGAACGACCGGGCCGGTCCCGATGGTTTTATCATTGGAAGAAAGGTTGAATTCCGTCGTATGCACAGCCGTTCCTCCGGGCTTTAAACATTTGGCCTGATTGATGATAAACCTCTTTCCCAGCTCGATGGATCCGCAATGCTCAAAAGCACATGAAGACCAGGTAAAATCATATTTTCCATAATAACTCTCGTCAATTTCGTTCATATCCAGAGGTTGGAAAAAGACGAGTCGGGCAAAATCATCGGGCGGACATAAACCTCTTTCATTCAAACCCTCTACATCGGAAGTATGCTGGTTGCTGCCAACCCATCCCTGTTCCACGGCTTTATGCACCGGCAAGTCGGTCGCCGTGATCTTACATCCATGGGAGGCAAAAAGCGCGGGCAACGGTTCACGCCCGACACCAAATCCCAGGCCGTGATTGCCTGGGATCAGCATGCCCCGTTCCAGGAGTGCCTGGTAAATAAAACAGAACTCCCATAATTTCCGATGGTATCGGAAAGGTTCCTTCATTCGTTCGGACGCATTGCGAAACCAATCTGAGTGAAAATCTGCCGCTTGGCATAATTTCGACTGCAACATCATGCCTCTTCCTTTACGCTTTTTTTATGAGCAGGTCAAGATGTTCGTTTCGATCGAAAGCAATCAACTGATCAAAGTCGATCGAAGTCCGGTTTCCGTTATGTTCCAAAACGTAAAAGGCATAACCAAAATGAATGAAGTTTTGTAGACGTTCCTTCGGATCGAAGCTCTGCATCCGCCAGAGAACGGGACAATACTCCATAAAAATGGTGGGATGGTCGGAGCGTTCGATCAGTTTATACAAAGAATTCAGGATCCGA